>JAEUNB010000222.1 GCA_016790625.1 Betaproteobacteria bacterium
CGTACCGGCGGCGCAGCTGAAGCGAAGTAGACCTTCCTCGCACCGCAATCGCGCGCCATCTGCACGATTTCCTTGGACGTCGTGCCGCGCACGATGGAGTCATCGACCAAAAGCACATTCTTGTCCTTGAACTCGATCGCCATCGCATTGAGCTTCTGCCGCACCGATTTCTTGCGCTGCTCCTGGCCCGGCATGATGAAGGTGCGGCCGATATAGCGATTCTTGATGAAGCCTTCGCGGTATTTCACGCCCAGCACCTGCGCGACCTCAACGGCAGACGGGCGGCTGGTATCCGGAATTGGAATCACCACATCGATATCGAGATCAGGTTGTTCGCGTTTGATTTTCTCTGCCAGCGAACGCCCCATCAGCGAGCGTGTCTCGTAGACCGAAATACCGTCGATTACGGAGTCAGGACGCGCGAGATAGACATACTCGAAAATGCAGGGGTGCAGGCTGGCATTCGGCGCACACTGCCGGTTGAAAAAGTTGCCCGAGGTATCGATCAGGATCGCTTCACCGGGCGCAACATCACGCATCACCTCGAAACCCAACGTATCCAGCGCCACACTCTCGGATGCCACCATGAATTCAACGCCATTCTCGCTTTCATGCTTGCCGATGATCAGCGGGCGAATGCCATTCGGGTCGCGGAAAGCCAGCATGCCATAGCCGGCAATCATGGCGACGATCGCATAGGCGCCGCGCGCACGGCGATGCACGCCGGCAACGGCCGCAAAGATCGCGTCGGGATCGAGCCGGGCGCCATTGGCTGCACGTGCCAACTCGTGCGCCAGCACGTTCAGCAGCACTTCCGAATCCGAATTGGTGTTCACATGGCGCAAATCGTCCTGGAACAACTCGCGCTGCAACTCCGCAGTATTGACCAGATTACCGTTGTGACCCAACACCACGCCGAACGGCGAATTGACGTAAAACGGTTGCGATTCGGCGGCGCTGGACGCTGAGCCGGCCGTGGGATAGCGGCAGTGCGCGATACCCATATGACCGGTGAGGCTGCGCATGTCACGGGTGCGGAATACGTCGCGCACCAGACCGCGGTCCTTGTGCATGTGAAAGGTGCGTCCATCTGCTGTCACGATGCCCGCCGCATCCTGGCCGCGATGCTGCAACACCGTCAATCCGTCATACAGCAACTGATTGACCGGGCTTTTGGAAACAATGCCGACGATGCCGCACATAGAAAAACCTTTTTGAGTTACGACGTTACAACCGATGCTGCCTTCAACCCCGGCGAGCGATAACTGATGCGTGACGCCAAACTTTCCGGCAACACGCCGCGAGCATGCATCGCCACCACTTCGAGCCATGGCGTCGATGCTGCGTTCTTCCACAAGTTCGTCTGCGGTACCTTGGTCATTCCGGCAATCAAGGTGAGCACCAATACCGCCAGTGCGCCGCGCAAAACACCGATCATTGCGCCCAAAGTCCTGTCCAAACCACTTAAGCCCAATTTTCGCACGAGTTCCGACAGCAAACTGGCTAGCAATCCGGCTATGACCAGTACCGCAAGGAAAATCGCCAGCCAGGCCAGCGCCACGCGGTATGCCGGCTCCGTCATCCAGTCGGCGAAATAAACGGCAACATCAGCGGCGAAGGCCCGTGCCAGCATAAACGCCACAATCCAGCTGGCGATATTGATCACTTCACGTATGGCTCCGCGCACAACGCCCACGGCAATGGAAATCACCATCAGGATGATGACGGCGTAGTCGAGCTCGTTCACAGCGACTACTTCAGCGGAACGATCTTGCCGTCGGTTCCGGCAAGCTTGACCTGCGCCAGCGCAGCGTCGGCTTTCTCTTTGGTCGCGTAGGGGCCAACGCGGACACGAGTGGCGGTTCCGCTCTTGATTGGAATGCTCTCGGTATAGACCGGCAGCTTGGCGTCTTTCATCTTGCCGATCGCCTGCTTCGCATTGTCGGCGTCGCCAAACACACCAAGCTGTACCACGAATCCTTTTTTATCGGCGGATGGCTTGGCCTCCACTTTTTCGACCTTCTCCGGTTTGGAGGCCGTCTTTTCAGCTGTCTTTGGTGCGGGCTTTGCCGCCTCAACTGCGGGTGACGCTGCCTTGGCAGCCTCTTTCGGCGGCTCCTTCACCGCTTCTGCAACCGCGACGGGCGGTTTCACCGGTTCACTGACCGTCGCAGGAGCAACCGGTACAACTGGGGCGGCCGACGGGGCTGGGAGCGCGGGTTGACCTTCCTTCGAAGGCAGCTGCACCGATATTTCCTGAGGCTTCATCGCGCTGCTGGTGCGTTTCGGCTCGCTGTCGAAGATCATCGGCAGGAACACAACGGCGATCAATCCCAAGGTGATGGCACCGATCAAACGGCGACGGCCCCGCCGCTTCAGTTCAAGCTCGGTGGTGGAAATTTCAGCGGGTTTGGATGAAGCCATTTGACGATGAACCAGGTTGAAACGGTCGATATCCGGAACTCAAACCGCCTTGGCAGCCTTCATGGCTTCGGCAACGGTATAAAACGATCCGAACGCGAGAATTCTATCATCCGGCCCCGCCCTCTCCCGTGCGGCTTCAAACGCTTTACCGATGCTGACATGCATGGAGAACCTGCCCTCAAGGCCGTGCGCAGCAAGTTTGGCTGACAACTGCGTCGCAGACGCGCCACGCTCGCCCGCCTGAACTTCCAACCCGGCGATAAACCAGTGATCGATACGGTCCTTGATGATATCGATAACCGCATCGATATCCTTGTCTTTCAGCATGCCAAACACAGCATAGGTGTTCTGATAGAAACCCATCGTGCCCAGAGCATCATGCAGCGCCCGCGCTGCGTGCGGATTGTGGGCAACATCCAGTACTACTGCTGGCCGTCCCGGCAGGACTTGCATGCGCCCCGGCCAGACCACCTCGAGCAATCCACGCTTGACATGATTCTGCGTTACCGGCAATCGTGGCTGCAGTGCCTCCAACACCCCCAGTGCTGCGGAAGCGTTTTTCAATTGGTATCCGCCACGCAACGCCGGATACGGCAGCGAATGACGCGACGAATCGCGGCCCTGAAACTGCCATTGCCCATCCATGCGCTGATAGCGGAAATCGCGTCCGAGCAAACAGAGGTCGGCGCCGATGGCTATCGCGTGATTGATCAGTGACTGCGGCGCATCGGTATCGGCGAAAATGGCCGGACGGCCTTGGCGATAAATATGCGCTTTCTCGATCGCAATCTTCTCCCGCGTATCGCCGAGATAGGACTGATGATCAAGATCGACGCTGACCACCACGCTGACATCGGCATCGACGATATTGACCGCATCCAGCCGTCCTCCCAGCCCCACCTCGAGAATGGCGACATCACACTGTTGCTCGCGGAATATCCACAGCGCCGACAATGTAGCGAATTCGAAATAAGTCAGTGGAACGACCTCGCCTTCGGTTCGCGCCAGTTCGATAGCGGCAAACGACTCAGTCAGCAACGAGTCTTCGGCCTCGGTGCAATCCAGCCGTACCCGCTCGTTGTAGCGCACCAGATGCGGTGAGGAATAGAAGCCGGTCTTGAAGCCGCCAATATGCAGGATCGACTCCAGCATGGCACAAGTCGACCCCTTGCCGTTGGTACCGCCGACGATGATATTGATCGGCGCTTTCGGCCGGCCCATGCGTCGCCATACTTCGCGTACGCGGTCCAACCCCATGACGATTTCAGCCGAATGTTGTCGGCCGATATAGTCGAGCCACTCGTCTAGCGTATTGGGCATAGGGCTGTTATCAAATCGACAAACTCAAGCACTGGAGCGGCTTCTCAGGCATTTTTACCCCGGAAGGCGCGCCAGTGCTTGAGTTATTCCTGATTATGCGGGGAGCGGCTCTTTCTGCAGCAGGGTCACCAGCTGCGCCACCTTGTCGCGCATCTGCCGACGATCAACGATCATGTCGATGGCGCCCTTCTCCAGCAGGAACTCCGCGCGCTGAAATCCTTCCGGCAACGTTTCGCGCACCGTCTGCTCGATCACGCGCGGTCCGGCAAAGCCGATCAATGCACCAGGCTCGGCAATCACCACATCGCCGATCATGGCAAAGCTGGCCGATACGCCACCCATGGTCGGGTCGGTCAACACCGAAATAAAGGGCAATCGTGCGCGCGACAGCATGTGCAACGCCGCCGTCGTCTTCGCCATTTGCATCAGCGACAACAAGCCTTCCTGCATGCGCGCGCCGCCAGTGGCGGTGTAGCAAAGGAATGGCAGTTTCTCGTCGGAGCAGGCTTCGACCGCACGCGCAAAACGCTCGCCCACAACGGAGCCCATCGAGCCGCCCATAAAGTTGAATTCAAATGCCGCCGCAATCAGCGGCACGCCTTTGACGGTGCCCTGCATCACCACCAATGCATCGGTTTCGCCGGTCGACTTTTCCGCTTCTTCGATGCGATCAACATACTTCTTGCTGTCGCGGAATTTCAGGCTATCCACCGGCACCACTTCGCTGCCGATCTCGGCGCGGCCTTCCGGATCGAAAAACATGTCCAGCCGGACGCGCGCCGAAATGCGATTGTGGTAATTGCACTTCGGGCACACATGCTGGTTGTTTTCCAGATCGGTGAAATAGAGCGTGGCCTGACACGATGGACACTTGCTCCACAGCCCTTCCGGTACGGCTTTTTTTGCGGCTGCCGCGTTGGACTTGATCTTCGGTGGCAACAGTTTTCGGAACCAGCTCATTTTTCCACTCTTTTGTCCATGGCTTGTCGAATGCCGCTGACCAGAACACGCACGCGCTCCACGGCCGTTTCCGGCGTGGCCGCTTCCATTTCCTGAATGATACGCGAGCCAATCACCACCGCATCGGCGAAGCTGGCAATGCGACGAGCTGTTTCGCCATCGCGAATGCCGAAGCCGACACCCACCGGCAATTTGGTTTGCGACTTGATGCGCGCGATCATCGCTTCAACATCGCCGGTATCGATATTCGCCGCGCCGGTCACACCTTTCAGCGAAACGTAATAGATGTAGCCGCGCGCCGTATCCGCCACCAGCTTGATGCGCTCGTCGGTCGAGGTCGGCGACAGAAGATAAATGGTGTCGATACCCGCCGCGTCCATGGTGGAAAGCAGGTTTTGGCTTTCCTCCGGTGGATAGTCCACCACCAGCACGCCATCTACGCCCGCCGCTGCGGCTTGCTCCGCAAAATGCTTCAAACCCATGCGCTCGATCGGATTGGCATAACCCATCAGCACCACCGGCGTGCTCTGGTTTGTTTGCCGGAACGTTGCCACGTACGACAGCACATCTTTCAAGCCGACGCCGAATTTCAACGCCCGCTCGGAAGACCGCTGGATCACCGGACCGTCGGCCATGGGATCGGAAAAAGGTACGCCCAGCTCGATTACATCGACGCCCGCGTCCACCAATGCATGCATCAGCGGCACGGCAATATCCGGCGACGGATCGCCGGCAGTCACGAACGGAATAAGCGCTTTTCGTTTCTCGTTTGCCAGCCGGGCAAACGTTGCAGCGATTCTCGACATCAGTTGGCTTTCGCGGTCAGCGACATCCCGCCACGCTCGGCAACGGTGGCCATGTCCTTGTCGCCACGGCCGGACAGATTGACCAGCAGGATATTGTCTTCGGACATCGTCGGCGCCAGCTTTATCGCATGCGCCACGGCGTGGCTGGACTCCAGCGCGGGAATAATGCCTTCGGTACGACACAGGCGATGGAATGCGGCCAGCGCAGCATCATCGTTGATGGCGACGTATTCCGCGCGGCCGGAATCTTTCAGCCACGCGTGCTCCGGTCCGACCCCCGGATAATCCAGTCCCGCCGAGACCGAATGCGTGTCGATAATCTGGCCGTTGGCGTCCTGGATCAGATAGGTGCGATTACCGTGCAGCACGCCAGGGCTGCCTGCCGAAAGCGAAGCTGCATGACGGCCTGTCTCAATGCCATCGCCCCCCGCTTCCACGCCGATCAGACGCACATCCTTGTGCGGGATGTAATCGTAGAAAATGCCCATCGCATTCGAACCACCGCCGACGCAAGCAAGGACCGCATCAGGCTGCCGGCCGGCGACTTCCGGCATCTGCGTTAGACACTCCTTGCCTACCACCGAGTTGAAGTCGCGCACCATCATCGGATAAGGATGCGGTCCCGCGACAGTACCGATGATGTAGAACGTGGTTTCAACGTTGGTGACCCAGTCGCGCATCGCTTCGTTAAGCGCGTCCTTCAACGTCTTTGATCCGCTCTCCACCGGCACCACGGTAGCGCCGAGCAATTTCATGCGATAAACGTTTTGCGCCTGCCGGCGAACATCCTCGCTGCCCATGTACACAACGCATTCGAGGCCATAGCGTGCCGCGACGGTCGCCGTCGCCACGCCATGCTGCCCAGCGCCGGTCTCGGCAATCACCCGAGGCTTGCCCATGCGCCGAGCCAAAAGGGCCTGACCCACGGTGTTGTTCACCTTATGGGCACCGGTATGATTCAGGTCTTCTCGCTTGAGGTAAATCTGCGCGCCACCCAACTCTTCCGACAAGCGTTTGGCGTGATAGATCGGGCTGGGGCGGCCGACATAGTGTTTAAGTTCGCGCTGGAATTCAGCCACGAATGCCGGATCGGCCTTGGCCTTCTCGTATTCGACATTCAACTCATGCAGCGCCGCCTGCAGCGTTTCCGCCACGAATACGCCGCCATACGGACCGAAGTGCCCGGTTGCGTCCGGCAAGGAATACTTCTCAGTCTGCGTCTGCATTTCTGACTGCCTCGATAAATTGCTCAATCCTGCGATGATCCTTGATACCCTTGTGCATCTCGACGCCGCTGGACACGTCCACTGCCCACGGTCGCACTTCACGAACCGCTTCGGCTACATTTGCCGGCTGCAAACCACCGGAAAGTACGATCCGCTGCCGCATTTCCGGCGGGATCACCTGCCAGTTAAAGGATTCGCCACTGCCCCCGTAAACACCGGATGCCAGCGTATCCAGCAACAGCATTCGCGCCGATTGAAATTCGGCCTGCCATTTTAGCAAATCGGCAGGGGCGGCCGAGCTGCCGACACGTAATGCCTTCATGTACGGCACGGTAAATTGCGAACAATATTGCGCATCCTCGTCGCCATGGAATTGCAGCAAGTCCGGCCGCACTGCGGTGACAACCTCATGAACTTGGCCTGCGGGCGCGTTCACGAACAACGCCACAGTCGATACAAAGGGCGGCAGCGCAGCGCAGATAGTCTTGGCCTGCGCGACCTCAACAGCGCGTGGACTGGCGGTATAGAACACCATGCCGATGGCATCGGCGCCACTTTTTGCCGCAGCGACGGCATCCTCCGCACGGGTAATACCGCAAATTTTGACTCGGGTTCGGTGCATGTTCAGAACGGCAGGCGGGACCTCGCCGATGGCAAGGCGTAGCTGGCATCGTACTCGATATCGGCGAGATACAAACCGTCCGGCGAAAAGGTCGGCGCGGCCTTTGAACGATCCAGGCCCTCGAAAATCTGCCTGAACGCGTCGACCGAATGACGGCCGCTGCCAACATACACCAGTCCACCGACGATATTGCGGATCATGTGATGCAGGAACGCATTGGCACGGAAGGTCATGATAAGCATCTGCCCCGAGCGCTCAATGGTGATTTCGTGCATGGTCTTGACCGGCGACTTGGCTTGGCATTCGGCAGCACGAAAGGCAGAAAAGTCATGCTCACCCAGCAATGCCGACGCTGCCGCGCGCATGGGCTCAATTGCGAGCGGCACATGAAACCAGCCGACCTGCCCGCGAAGGATGGCGGCATCCACCGCGTCATTGAGCAGCAAATACCGATAGCTTCGCGAAATGGCAGAAAAGCGCGCGTGAAACGCTGGATCGACTTTTTTCGCCCACAGTACCCTGATCGATGATGGCAGATGCGCATTGACGCCACGCACCCAGGCAATTTCATCCCGCTCGATCGAACAGTCGAAATGCACTACTTGAAGGGCGGCATGAACGCCCGTGTCTGTACGGCCAGCACAGATAACTGAAAGCACCTCGTCGGGCACTGCCAGAAATGCGTTCAGCGCGGCCTCAACGTGATCCTGCACGCCGCAGCCGCTGGGCTGGGATTGCCAGCCGCAAAAGCCCGTGCCGTTGTACTCAATGCCGAGAGCAATCCTCATATCGCAACAGTGTGCACGGAAAACCGCCATAAAAACAAAGGGGGCGCAGTGCGCGCCCCCAAATGTCAAACCATCGAAATTATTTACAGGCCGGCAAGAATTTTCTTCGCTTCGTCCTGCTGGGCGGGCGAGCCTTCACGTGCCACTTCGTTCAGGATTTCCTTGGCGCCATCGCTGTCGCCAATTTCGATATAGGCCTTAGCCAGCTCCAGCTTGGTTGAGACCGCGCTCGGACCTTCTGCTGCCCCGCCGCCGCTGGGCGCCGCATCAAGATCCAGGCTGAGCTCACCCAGACTGAGCGATGCTGTCTTCTGGTGCTCGGTAGCCGTTGTTGCAATGGTCTTGGTGAAATCCTGGGCAACTGGGGTAGTTTTGGTCGTGTCCGGACTATCCAGTGACAGGCTGGATAGATCGAAATCGAAGCCTGACGATTCCGCTGCAGGCGCTGCAGCCGGAGCAGCCGCGGGCTTCGCAGGAGCATCAAGCGCCAAATCGAAGTCCAGACCGCCGCCCGCTGGTTCCGCAGGAGCCGCCGAGCCTGAATTCAGATCGAGGTCAAAATCCATCGCTGGCGCGGCCGGCTGATCGGTCGTCGGTGCCGTCACGTCGAAGGCGGAATTCGGCGAACTGCTGGATGCACTGTCAGTGAATCCCAAATCGAAATCCACATCCGGCGGAGCAGCTTTGTCGCCCGCATTGCTCGCAGCCATCACCGCTGTCCCACCTGCGGCGAACGCGCCGGTGGTTTCATAGGCTTGGCCGCTGCCGCTATACAGCGGATTCTGCGGATCGATCGATGCGCCCATGCCGGCCACCTTGGCCCACATCGGGTTGTCTCCGCCAATGGCACCCTTCAGTTCGCGAGCAACATTCTCGAATGCCTGCACGCTCTTGCGAGTGTGATAGATCTCCAGCAGCTTTACAGTAATCTCGTGGCGGCTCTTGTCGCGAGACATCGCCTCCTTGAGGATTTCTTCTGCCTGCGCATCGCGACCGTACGCGATGTAGACCTCGGCTTCGGCAACCGGATCGACCTCATCCGTATCGATGCTGCCCGGGCCGGTCTTGTCGAAATCGGTGAGGAAGGAGCTATTGCCGGTATCGACCAGACCACCGCCGCGATTACCCGTCACCGTATTCGGCTTCAGATCGCTCGGCATGATTGACGACGTCTTGCTCATGCTGGTGTTGCCGCCGATTCCGCCTTTGGATTTCTTCTTGCGGCGGGACATGAAAGCGAGCAGGCCGCCCGCGCCCAGTAGCGCCACGCCCCCCGCTCCGATAGCGACCATGTTGTCTTCGAGGAAGCTCGGTTCCGGCGGAGGCGGTGGAGCAGCTTTCGCAACAGCCTTCGGTGCCGGCGGCTTGGCTTCAACTTTAGGGGCCTCAACCTTTGGCGGCTCAGCCGGTTTGCCATCAGTCGGCTTGGCATCTGCCGGTTTTGCATCCGCTGGCTTGGCGTCACCAGGCTTGACGTCGGCGGGCTTTGCTTCAACCTTAGGTGGTTCTACTTTGGCGGCTTCAACCTTCGGCGGTTCAACTTTTGGAGGCTCAACCTTGGTCGGAGCGACTTGTGCCACTTTGGTATCAGCCGGTTTGCCATCCTTACCCGCCAGTCCTTTCAGTTCAAGCAGCTTGCGCATGTCGGCAATCTGCTTTTCCAGATCGGCAACGCGCGAATTCGCTTCTTTCAACGAATTTTGCGCGGCAATCTTTTCTTCCTTCAACGAGTTGATTTGTTCCTGCAAATTGCCGGTTCCCGATGCACCGACGCTGCCGGCCTTGCCGGTCGCGGTATCGGTTTTGGCGATCTTCAGTTGATCCTTCGCCGGCGCCGGCGCAACCGGCGCTTCAGGCTTGGCAACGGAAATTTTTCCGGTAGCCTGATTGGTCGGTGCCGGTGTAGCAGCAGGCGCACTGGCGGTGCTGCCGGCCAGCTGTTCGCGATAAGCATTCCAGCTGGCAACCTGCACCTTGATTTCGTTGCGTGCCTCGCTAGCCTGTATACGGGCCACCTCGTCCGCAGAGGGCACTTTCAGGATCTGGCCGGTACGCAAGCGGTTCATGTTGTTATCAACGAACGCGGCTTTATTTTCGCGATACAACGCAACCAGCATCTGCTCCAGCGAGACCGCATCGGTCTTCATTTCCTGCGCAATCTTGTTCAACGTATCGCCGCGCTTGACCGGGCCGTAGGTGTCGCCGCCCGACTCAGCCTTGGCGGAAGGTGATCCTGTTGCCGGGCTTGCGACCGGTGCAGAGGTCACCGGCGCGGACGTTACGGGTGATGCAGCAGCAGGCGCGGACGTCGCGGGCGCGGCAGAAACAACGGGCGGACGCACTGGGCTAACGGAAGCGACGACTGGTGGTGCAATGCGCGCTTCATTGAAGCCTGGCGGATCCAGCAGGATCGGGTATTCGCGCATCAGCCGGCCTGCAGGCCAGCTCATTTCCACCAGCACATCGAGGAAGGGTTCGTTGATCGGCGCCGAACTGGTAATACGCAGTATGGGCTTGCCGTCAGCGCGCCGCTCTACGGCGAAACGCAATTGGCGCAGCAACGGAGAATATTCAATCTTGGCGTCGGTGTACGACTCAGGGCTGGCGATGCGAGCGGCGATGGACTCGAACTCTCCCGGTTGCAGAGACACAAGTTCGATTTCTGCCGAGAGCGGCTGACCCAGTGCGGAATTGACGGAGAGCTTGCCCAAACCTGCTGCGCCGGCAGACATCGCCGACAACGTCAAGAGTGCTCCCCCCAAAGCCGCGACCAATTTTGTTTTCGGTGGACGGTTCATGCGTAACCCCAACCCTTCGAATTTTCGAGGACAAAGTAAAATAACATCAACGAGTTATTGTTTCAACTTTATTCGCTTTCTAGCATTAGAAGCGAAAGTTGACGATTTTTCAACCCGCATCTGCGGGACTGCCCCGCAGATGCTATCGAAAAGCGCGCTAAATACCTGAAAATCAGGCTATTTTTCCAAAATGATGCGCAACATGCGGCGCAACGGCTCGGCCGCGCCCCACAACAACTGGTCGCCAACCGTAAAGGCGCTGAGGTATTCCGGCCCCATTGCCAGCTTTCTCACCCGTCCGACCGGGATGTTCATGGTGCCGGTCACGGCTGCGGGCGTCAGTTCGCGGATACTGCGCTCGCGTTCGTTGGGAATGAGACGAACCCACTCGTTGTCGTTGGCAATGAATTGCTCAATATCCGCCAGCGGAACATCTTTTTTGAGCTTGATTGTCAGCGCCTGGCTATGGCAACGCATGGCGCCCACTCGAATGCAAAGACTGTCGATCGGCGTTGCTACCGTACCAAAACCAGCGCCGCGACCGAGGATCTTGTTGGTCTCAGCCATGCCCTTCCACTCTTCCAGCGACATGCCCGGATTGCCCATCGTCGCCAAGTCCTTGTCGATCCAGGGGATAAGGTTGCCACCCAGCGGCACGCCGAAGTGCTGCGTTTCCTCTGCGCTCAATGAATGCTGCTTCGCCAGAACCTTGCGATCGATTTCCAGAATCGCCGAATGCGGATCATCCAGCAGCGCCTTCACTTCCGCGTGCAGCGATCCATATTGCGTCAGCAGCTCACGCATGTGCGTGGCGCCGCCGCCGGACGCCGCCTGGTACGTCATGCACGTCATCCATTCGATCAAGTCGGCCTTGAACAAGCCGGCCAGGCCCATCAGCATGCAGCTCACGGTGCAGTTGCCGCCGATGTAATCCTTGACGCCTTTGGTCAACGCATTCCTGATCACCGGCATATTGACCGGGTCGAGGATGATGACCGCATCGTCCTTCATGCGCAGCGTCTTGGCCGCGTCGATCCAGTAGCCCTTCCAGCCGGCAGCGCGCAACGGGGCGTAGATTTCGGTGGTGTAGTCGCCCCCTTGGCAGGTGATGATGATGTCCATCTGCTTCAGGTGAGAAATATCTTTCGCATCCAGCAGCTTCGCGCCGCGCGCTTCAGCCGGTGCATCGCCACCCACATTCGACGTGGTGAAAAACACCGGCTCGATCAGCGCGAAATCGTTTTCCGCGCGCATGCGATCCATCAGCACCGAACCCACCATGCCACGCCAACCCACCATCCCGACTTTCAACATTGCCATGATTGCTGCTCTACGCTTTCTCTCGATGAAATATGCAATAAATCAGTAAAGTTAAGCACTGGCGCGCCTTTTCAGCCATTTTTGGCCCGGAAGCCGCGCCAATACTGGAGTTTTTCCTACAACTTACAGATTGGCTACGACGGCATCGCCCATTGCGGTAGTGGTGCAAACCTTTTCACCCTTGCGCGCGATATCGCCGGTTCGCAATCCGCTGCCCAGTGTTTTTCGCACCGCGTTTTCGATGCGGGTGGCGGCCTCGGGCAGATTGAAGGTGTAACGCATCATCATCGCCAGCGAAAGAATCTGCGCCAGCGGATTGGCCGCGCCTTTACCAGCGATGTCCGGGGCCGAGCCATGGATTGGTTCGTACAAGCCCTTGCCGTTGGCGTCGAGCGATGCCGACGGCAGCATGCCGATCGAACCCGTCAGCATCGAGGCTTCGTCGGACAGGATGTCGCCAAACATATTTCCGCACACCATCACGTCGAAATGCTTGGGATTGCGCACCAGCTGCATGGCGGCGTTATCAACCAGCATGTGCTCCAGTTTCACATCCGGGTATTCCGGCGCGATCTCGATGGCGATATCGCGCCACAGTTGCATTGCTTCCAGCACGTTCATTTTGTCGATCGAGCACAAGCGCTTGTTGCGCTGGCGCGCTGTCTTGAATCCCACATGAATAATGCGGCGAATCTGCGCTTCGGTGTAATGCATGGTGTTGATGCCGACGCGGTTGCCCTTCTCACCCGTCACGCTACGCGGCTCACCGAAGTAAATATCGCCGGTCAACTCGCGGATTATCATCAGATCAAGACCCGCGACGATTTCCGATTTCAATGACGATGCCTCAGCCAATTCCGGAAACACGGTGGCCGGACGCAGGTTGGCAAAAAAATCACATTCCTTGCGCAAACCGAGAATCGCTTTTTCTGGGCGAAGTTCGCGCGCCAGCGTATCGTACTGTGGCCCACCGACAGAGCCGAACAGCACTGCGTCGGCTTCCTGCGCCAGTTTGAGCGTTGCCGGTGGCAATGGATGGCCATGCGCGTCGTACGCCGCACCGCCGACCAAGGCACTTTCGGTCTCGATTTTCAGGCCATCGCGACGCAATACGTCGATCACTTTAACCGCTTCGGCCATGATTTCGGGGCCGATACCATCGCCGGCCATCACTGCAATTTTCATAAAGTTCTCTAACAAAAAAGCCACGGTTCGCGCTGGGCGCGGGTCGCTTCGTAAGCGCGGATCTTGTCGGTATGGCGCATGGTGAGGCCGATTTCGTCCCAGCCATTCAACAGGCTTTGCTTGCGCGATTCGTCGATCTGGAACTCATAAGTCTCGGCTCCCGGTACTTCAATCACCTGTCGCTCGATATCGACATTGATCTTCAGTCCCGGTGTTGCCGATACGACATTGAACAAGTGGTCTACTTCCATCTCGGTCAACACGATGGGCAGCAAACCGTTCTTGAAACAGTTGTTGAAAAAGATATCGGCGAACGACGGCGCGATGATCGCCTTGAAACCGAACTGCTGTAGCGCCCAAGGCGCATGTTCGCGCGACGAGCCGCAACCAAAATTCTTGCGCGCGAGCAGAATCGTCGCGCCACGATAGCGCTCCTGATTCAGCACGAAGTTCGGATTAAGCGGACGCTTGCTGTTGTCCATACCCGGTTCGCCGTGGTCCATGTAGCGCCATTCGTCGAACAGGTTCGGCCCGAAGCCGGACCGCGTGATCGACTTCAGGAATTGCTTGGGAATGATGGCGTCGGTATCGACATTGGCGCGATCCAGCGGCGCCACCAGTCCCGTATGTTGGCGAAACGGCTCCATCTAGTTCTTGGCTTTCTCGGCGGCCTTCTCGATGGCTTCACCGCCTTTTTTCACATCCTTGCCGATTCCCTCGATGGTGTTGCAGCCTGCCAGCAGCAATGCGGCAAAAATGAATGCAAAACACTTGCGCATGATTTTCTCCAGACTAAAGAACTTGCCGCACGTCGGCGAAACGCCCGGCGATGGCCGCAGCCGCTGCCATTTCCGGGCTGACCAGATGGGTACGGCCACCCGCGCCCTGACGGCCCTCGAAATTGCGGTTGGATGTCGATGCGCAGCGCTCGCCCGGCGACAGCCGATCATCGTTCATCCCCAGGCACATCGAGCAGCCCGGTTCACGCCACTCGAAACCAGCGGCAAGGAATACACGATCCAACCCTTCCGCCTCCGCTTGCCGCTTCACCAACCCTGAACCCGGCACCACCATGGCCAGCTTGATGTTAGCCGCGATATGACGGCCTTTCACGATTCCTGCGGCAGCGCGCAAGTCTTCAATACGTGAATTGGTGCAGCTGCCGATGAATACCTTATCGATCTTGACTTCGTTAATCGGTGTGCCGGGATTCAGCCCCATGTACTGAAGCGCTCGCTCGATCGCTTCGCGTTTCACCGGATCGGCCTCGCGCGATGGCTCCGGCACCTTGCCATCGATACTCGTCACCATCTCCGGTGACGTACCCCAGGTCACTTGCGGCGTGATATTTGCGGCGTCGAGCTCGACCATGCGATCGAACAGCGCGCCATCGTCGGACTTGAGCGTGCGCCAGTAGGCAGCAGCTCGCTCGAACATTTCACCCTGTGGCGCATACGGACGGCCACGCAGGTATTCGATCGTCTTTTCATCCGCAGCCACCATGCCGGCACGCGCACCGGCTTCGATCGCCATGTTGCACACCGTCATGCGGCCTTCCATCGACAGCGCACGAATCGCCGATCCGCCGAATTCGATTGCGTAGCCGGTGCCGCCTGCCGTGCCGATCTTGCCGATGATCGCCAGCACAATGTCCTTGGCCGTCACGCCGCGGCCGACCTTGCCTTCCACGCGGATCAACAGCGTCTTGGATTTCTTCGCCACCAGGCACTGCGTTGCCATAACGTGCTCGACTTCGCTGGTGCCAATGCCGAACGCCAGCGCAGCAAATGCGCCATGCGTGGAAGTGTGAGAGTCGCCGCAAACCACCGTCATACCCGGCAGCGTGGCACCCTGCTCCGGCCCGATGACATGCACGATACCTTGCCGCGCATCGTTCATGCCGAAATAATCCTGCACGCCGAATTTCACGATGTTCTTGTCCAGCGTTTCCACCTGCAGGCGCGAGATAGGATCGGCGATGCCCTCCTTGCGGGAAGTGGTCGGCACGTTGTGATCGGCGGTAGCGACAATGGATTTCAAGCGCCACGGCTTGCGGCCATTCATCTCCAGGCCGTCAAAAGCCTGCGGGCTGGTGACTTCATGCACCAGATGGCGGTCGATATAAATCAGCGCGGTGCCATCGGTTTCCTGATGGACCAGATGCGATTCCCAGAGTTTGTCGTACAGCGTTTGCGCCATGTGCAGGATGTGCGTCAGCAGTGCATGAAGTGAATTTTCATTATACAAGCGGCACCGCTTTTGTGCGCCGCACCATCTTCGCGCACGCTAGCTCGGTGGTAGGGTCTCCGCCACACCACGCATATAGCGCCACGATACCCACCCGCCGAGCAATGCAATGGTGGCCATGATGGTGAAAGTCCAAGCCGGTCCTGCGCTTGCCCACACCAGTCCGGCGCCGACACCGCCGATTGCGCCGCCCAGACCGAACGAAAAGCTGGTGTAAAGCGCCTGTCCGCGTGTCGCCAGGCGCCCCGGAAACAGCCGATGCAGCATTGCCATCGCCGCCGCGTGCCAGGTGCCGAAAGTAAAGGCGTGCATGGTCTGGGCGAGTGCCTGTATCGCAAACCACTCCGGAAACCAGCCGACCAGCAAATAGCGTACGACGGTCATCGCGTAACTGAACGAAAACAGTTCAAGCGGCGTGAAGCGAGCGTTGATCCAGGGTAGCGTGAGGAAAATACCGATCTCGGCGATGACGCCCAGCGACCACAGTATCCCGACGGCAGATTTGCTATGACCGCTCTCCACCATGTAAATAGAGTAAAAAATGAAGGTCGCACTCTGCGCGGCCATCATCAGGAAGCATGCGGCGAACAAAGCCATCACCGGTTTCTGGCGCAGGATGGGAAGCAGTGATTCGGCGCGCGACGGTGCGACCGAAGCGAGTCTTTCGTCGTTGAACAAGAACGACGCCAAAGCTGCGATTGCCAACAACGCAAGCACCACCCACAGCAACGCTGCAATATCGACGTGGTCCAGCAAACTGCCCACTGAAACCACGGCAACGATAAAACCAACCGAACCCCATAGTCGGATTCGCGCATACCG
>JAEUNB010000238.1 GCA_016790625.1 Betaproteobacteria bacterium
TGCCCGCGCAAATGATTTTTCAAGGCCTTCCGAAAGCGCAGCCAGATATTCGCCGTCGCCGCTGCCATCGGACATGTCGATGTCGAGATCGCTGGCGACCTCGCGACGGAACGGGTAATTTTTCGCGCCATGAATCGAAAAAGTAACGACCGTGTCGTCGCCGGCGAGGATGGATGCGGTGCCGTTGCCTTGATGCACATCGCAATCGACAATCAGTACGCGTTCAGCAAGACCTTCGGCCAGCACTGCGCGTGCGGCGACAGCGGCATCGTTGAATACGCAGAATCCTTCTCCGCGATCGTAAAACGCGTGATGTGTGCCGCCGGCCAGGTTGGCGGCAAATCCTTCGTTGATCGCCGCACGGCATGCTGACAATGTCGCGCCGGAAGAGCGCTTCGAGCGCTCCACCACCTGCGGCGACCAGGGAAAGCCGATGGCGCGAATTTCCGCATCGCTCAGCCGGCCCTGTTCTACGCGCTCGATGTAGTCGGGCGCGTGGGCGCGGGCAAGCTCGGCAAAGGTGGCGGCAGCTGGCGTAACGAAATCGCCCGCATCAAACCGACCGCTGGCCACGAGGGACGCCCGCAGTCGGTGATATTTTTCCATCGGGAAACGATGGCCGTCGGGCAGCGGCAGTACAAATTCGTCGCAGTAAAAAAGCTTCACGCGACCATTCTATATTCGAGCTTTGCAATACTTGCGGCCGAGTGGCCCAAAAGACTCAGTAGCTAATGGTAAGCGTACGAGTCTGGCTGCCGGAGCAACTGGCGCCGGCACAAGTGCCTGCCTGTCCGGCGGCTATGCTGCCGTTGATGTTGTAAGGTTGCTCAGTACCGTTGCCTGTACCTGACGGCGCGGACAAGGCCAGTGTGTAGGTCAGCCCAAGCAGGGTGGAAGACGTCAAGTCCAGCGCCATCGTGTAAAACAATCCCGTGGTGCAGCGAACTTCATAGCTGGTGCTGACATTGGCGGCGGCAGCTTGAAACGAGGTGTAGCTAAAATTCATATTGCCCGGCAGCGTCGTGATCTGACAGCTGTTTGAGGTAACGACCGTAACGCCAAAACTGGTTGTGTTGAGAATTGCGCCGCCAGCGTTGTTGCGCAGCGTCACAGCCACCGTATCCGTGTAAGTGCCCGCCGGCCGCACTGGCTGGCTTCCGGCCAATCGCAGATCGAATGAACCCGTCGCCGTTCCTGAAAGCCCGGTACCGAAGGCGATCGTACCCAAAAACTGAAGCGCCGCCGTGTTCTGCCAGCGATTGGCATTGATATACGGGGTCAATCGATACAGCTCATAACTGTAGCGATTGGCAGTCGCACCGAGCTGCACTCGGTTTGTGGCACCGGTCGGCTGCAAGCCATTGTCGGCGCGAAGATTGAAGGTCAGTGTGGCCGGATCGGTGATCAGCCGGGTACAGGAAACGGTATAGCTACCGGTGCTGATATTCTCTGCGGCAACGGTTGGCGAATAGACCACCGAGATCGGGGTGACAGTTGCGTTACAGCTATACGCCGCATGCGCGTCCACACCCAGACAGGCCATCAGCATGCCCCCTAACCCTGCAACTACCCGCCCAATCCGACCGAACTTGCTCAACGCTTCACCCCACTGCAGACGATTGGCCCTATGCGGGCAATTTCATCCGCTTTGCCACCAGGCATCTGCACCGGCATCTTGCAGCTCTGCCCGTTGTAATTCATGACCAGCGTATTGTCGACCTTGAGACCGGTGATAAACGCTTCGCCGCGACGAGCGGTAAAGAACTCCCGATTGTCGCCGACCAGTTTCAATTCTGCGCCCGCCGGTGCAGGTTCACCATCGTCGAGGACAATCTTTAACAAAGCGCCACGACCATCCCGAACTGGATACGCCACTTTGACACCGACTCGCGATCCCGGAACAACAATTTGTTCGATGCTGTCGATCTCGGCGTTGATCGGCAACTCGCCGGGATCCAGGCGAATACTGTTTCGGCGATACGGCAGAAGCCGAGGTACCAATGCCCGGCCTTCGTCATCCGTTCGCGTCAGAACGCTGCTTTGGAATCCTACGCCGACATTGGCATAGCCCGGGACTTCGACGACAGCAAAACTGTCCTGAATACGCCGCGACGCATACAGTCGTTTGTCCACGAACACGAATCCACCTTGCATGCCCAGACGCGCGGTGCGCTGATCACGCGAAACGCTCACGTCTGCGCTGGCAGAGGCCTTGGCTCCTTGATAATAGAGCCCGCCTTCGCCCCGCGCATCGCTGCCAACACTGCCGGCCAACGCGCGCCATGCAATACCGTTCTCGATGCCCATCGACTTGCTTGCCGTCACGTAGGCATCAACCTTGCCATCGCGCGACACTGCGCTTGCCGTCGTATTGATTTGCGCATCCAGCGGGATCAACAGGCTCATGCCAACAGAGTCGGCGTTGAGCGATCCCATTACCTTGGTCGCAATCAGCGACAGCGATGCGCGCTGGCCCAGACGCATCGAGTAATTTGCCGAATACGTCGTAAGCGGGCCGTGATCGAAACTGTCGATGCGGGCGTAGCCCAATCCAATGTGTCCGAAGCGTTCGCTGGCAAAGGTATAGCTGGCGGAAAGCTGCGTACGATAACCGACACCACCTGCATCGAGGCCAAACTGCTTGTAGTCGCGAGTGGCTCCCTCGGCGCGGACGGTAAATCCATGACGCAAACTGGAGTGCTCAAGCCCAACCACATACTGACTGCCACGTCCCTTCTCGCGGTCATCGCTTCCGGCAAACGCAATCTGACCCAGCATTTGCGCCGGAAGCGCCAGGCTCAAGCCAATACCGCCGCCCTTCAATGACTTGCCCGCCTCGGCACGCGCCTCCAGCGTGACGGTACGGCTCAGCCCGTAGCGCCACAGGCCGGAACCAAACTTGTCGCCATAGTTGGCATTGTCGAGGCCGAGATTGCGCCGAACCGCGCCAGCGTCGAAACTCCAGTCGGACAAACCTTGGTCAAGCAGGTCGCTGTGGGTAAAGAAATTTTGTACCAGCACCGTCTCGCGCCCGAGCAGGTCGCGAACCACCACACGTGCCTGCCCGCTACCTGTCAGCAGCGGGAAGTTGTCGATGGCAAAGGGACCGGTGGGCACCTTGGACGTTTGCCTTAGCGCATCGTTGATGTACAGCTCAACCGTGCTAGGCGCACTCGATTGCCCCGTGATGGTCGGAATCGGCTGGGTGATAAATCCGGGCGTCAGTGCGTAGTTCCTCGCCAGCTGAATGCCGCCAAAATAGCTACTGCGCCCCCAGGCGCCAGCACGCGTTGCGGTGTCACCCAGGCGCAGGGTCACATTTCGTTCAGGGAAATCCTTGGTGAAGGTGGTTTCCAGCCGGCGCCACGCGGCACCGCCGGAAGACGGGCCACTGGAAGCGATGTTGCGCCCAACATGCGCGCTGGTCAGAACGCCAAATCCACCGGACACACCGACTTCGGTCAGCGCGCCCAGATCGTGACTGGTGCCAAGACCCCGCGAATTTACAAACGTCTGATTCAAATCGTAGTTCAGAAAAAACGACGTCAACGGCGGCGTAACCGCCAAGGTCTCTTGAGGTGCCGTCGTCAATTTCGTCGCGCCGAAAACGCCGGGGAGAAACTTCAAATCGACAGATTGGTTTGCGGCATTCAGTTGCGCCTCAAATCCAGGCACAGACGCAAGCGGAAACCAGGTCTGGCCGCGATAATTGAATCCAGCCATATCCTGTTTGCGCGATATGCGCCACTCGTCGAACGCATCGGCCGGAGCATACAGCGCTCCACCACGCTCCAGCAGCAGCCAATTACCTTCCCGCGAGCCATTGATCGCTACATCCAGCGGTAACAGGCGCGGCTCGCCTTTTGAGTCCAACGGTGCTTGCACGGCGCGTGGTGCGCTTGGCGACAAGGGCTCGATTCTGACCGGTGCGGGCGGCGATGAAACTTGCGGCGGTGGCACCTGCGCGATTCGTTGCACCGGCTTGCGTGCGCCCCCCTGAAGCTCCAAACGCTGATCTCGAAAATAGTGAACCGCCTCCAGGCGCGGCACGCTGGCAAGCGAATACCATGTGGCACCGTCAAACTGGTAGGCATTGGCATCGAGACGGCGACTCAGCCCCCACCGATCCAGCTGATCGGTTTGGGCAAAAATGACTCCATTACGTTGCAGCAGGTTTGCGCGGCCGACGGAAGCACCGTCAATCACCACCTCTACCGCGATAAGCTGGTCCTTATTGGTAGCTGCGGGTGCAGCTGCTGGCAACTGCCGTGCACTTGCTTCGGGACATGAACACGCCAGCAAAACCGCGACCACAACCAGACGCCACGCGGGTCGCGTTGACGGTGACGCCTCCTGATTGGGGAAATGGTTGGTCATGGTTGGAGTTGCGATTCACGGCCAGCGGCCTCAGCCCATCATGGCAGCACGACGTCGAAGGACTGCGTTTTTGCGTCGTCGAAACTGACCACCATTTGCGCCGCGCCCGCAGCAACAGTCTGCTGCGCCTTCAACGGAATAACCTTGCGCGCACCAGGCAGCAGATATGGTCCACCCTCGAAGCTCGCTTCGACTTTGTCACCGCGTTTCAGGAAAATTTCGCGTATCTGTGCATAAGCAGATCCGCCATTGGCACAGGTTGCCGACACCCCCGAAGCATCGCGTGTCGCGCTGCAAGTGATTGCACGTACAGCCGGAGGCGGCGTAATGAACACAGGCATCGACAGCGCCAGCGCGATCGGCACCTGAATGTTGTTTTTCGGCGCAGAGGCCTCAGGAATCTCGCGGATAATGAGGCGATAAGTGAGTTGCTGCGACGCATCCGCTGGCCTCAGCAGAGCGAGACGCACCACCTGTCTTCCTTTGGGGGCAAGCTTGATGATCGGCGGTGCGAGAATCAAGTCCTCCGACAAAACCAGCACGTCGGTTCCGTCCGGTTTTTGACTCCACTGGTTCAGGTCAGCCTGCAACACAATCGGCGAGTCGCCCTCGTTGACCAGCGTAACCGCTACGGCCCTGTCTTTGGGCGTCATATGAATACGCACTGGCGTAACCGAGAACACTCCCGCTTCGGCCAATGGCATCAGCGTGGCCAGAAAAAGCGCTGAAAAAGCACTTATTCCTTTCAACCGAATCAATGGTTTACAAGGGGAATTTAATGTATTCATGCCGCAAGCATAGCAGCATTGCCCCGCAAAGGGAAAGAGCTAGAAACTGACCAACAATTCCAGCGGCCCGTCGCGACCGTCAGCATGGTAAATACGCATGCCGGTAACGGTGCCTACCCCCGAAAACATGTCGGCGGTATCGGGTGAAACCCCTTGGAGGGAGCCATTGGAAAAATGGAATCGGAACGCGCCGCCATGGACCCCGGCAAATGGACGCCCCGGTACCGGCTGGATATCGACGAACTGGCCGGTCCGGCAGACCACCTGAACCTGTGCATTGGTTTCCGCGCTCAACGTTTCGCTGACACAGATACCCGATGAATCCGAACCACCGCCCCTCGCGGCCAGCGCAATATTGACGCCGAACGAAGAGGAACTGTTGCTTGCAAGGCATGACGCACTCGCAAGCAACAGCCCGCCAATAAGGGCAACACGCCTCACGCGGTGGTTCTTTTCGTCAAAACTAGAAATTGACGATCAGTGTGTGAACACGGTTGGTCGCGGCAGCATTGGTACAGGTTGCCGTAGCACAGGTGCCGGACTGTCCAGCGGCCATGTTGCCGGTCACGCTGTACGCCTGCGCCGCGCCGGTTCCGGTTCCACCGGCAGCACTCAAAGCGAGATCGTAGGTCAGGTTGACCGCACTGTCAGTCACGTTAATGGTCGCGGCACCGGGAGGAGTCGCTGCGCCGTTGCCTGCTTGCAGGCCAAAGGTGTACGGGCGCGAGTTGGTGCAGGACACACTAAAACCACCACCCGTCGCAGTGGCAGCCGCTGCTTGGAAAGACGTGTAAGCGAAATCCACATCCGCAATCGCCGTCAAAGTGCAAGCCGACGTCAAGGTGATATTGACATTGAACGTGCCAGACGTGCTCTGCGCCTGCGCATTGGAACTCAGGAAACCAGCCAAGGCCACGAAACCGGCCAAAAGGATCTTTTTCATGCGAACCTCCGATGATAAAACAGTGATTAAACGATGATAATTCGGGTAATTTATCAAGAAGCGACGACCAATACTATGCGCGCCGCCCGGTGGCGTCAATTCCGTTCATCGCGGAAGAACGGTATTTTTTGCAAAATCGTGAAAACCACCGCGTTTGCGGGGTAAAAACGCGTGCTTTAGTGGCAATTGCTGTGAAATAGCTCACAGAAGTGACGCCAATACTGCAACGCACCACTATTGGGCAACTCAATATCCCCGCGCCAGATGTACCACACCCTCGACGGGCTGCCCCTGCTCGATCCGCGCAATCTTCTTCGCAATCTGCACCGTACTCTCCTCGTAAAGCGTGATCGCCGCGATATGCGGCGTCATGCTGACCCGCGGATGTGCCCAGTAGGGATGGCTAGCCGGTAGCGGCTCATCATGAAACACATCCAGCGCGGCGCCGACCACGTGGCCCGACTCCATCGCTGCAAGCAAGTCCGCATCGACAATATGCGCGCCGCGCGCCATGTTGATGACAAAAGCCCCCGGCTTCAGAAATTCGAGCGTGCGGCGATTGATGATGCCGGCCGTGCCGGCGTTCAGCGGCAGCACGCACACCAGCACGCGGCACTCGCGCAGAAAAAATTCAAACTGCGCCTCGCCGTGGAAAGTCGTCACACCGGCAATCGAATGCGCCGACCGCGACCAGCCGAAGGCCGGGAAATCAAAACCAGCAATGGCACTGGCCACACGCGAGCCGATGTCGCCCAGCCCCATCACGCCTACCGGCCACTCCTGGCGCACTATCGGTGGATGCTGCTTCCATAGCTTGTCCCTTTGCTGACGATCGTAAACATCGAAGCCGCGCGTATGGCGTATCAGCGCGTGGCATGCGTACTCCGCCATCTGCACGGCCATGCCCCCGTCCTGCACGCGCACCAGCGGCGCGCCCTTCAGCAGGCCCGCCAGATCCGGTGTCTTGAGAATCTTGTCCACCCCGGCGCCGAGATTGAACACCGCCTTCAATGTCTGCTGCGACTCGAAAAAAGCCGGCGGCGGCGCCCACACCATCGCATAGTCAGCCTGCCGCGCCGCAGTTTCGGGAGTCCATGCCCAGACTTCGGCATCGGGCAAATGGCGCGACAGCGCGGCAAGCCAGCCGGGGCGATCGCCATCGCGGCAATAGAGAACGATTTTCATGGACGTTTTGCTGTTCGAAGCAGAGATGAAAGTTGCCAGCCACGATCATCGCACGTCAGTGGTGGATGACATAATGGAATCAAATTTTCCCCCAGCCCTGCCATGATCGAATTCAATCTATGCCCCTTTGAAGCCCGCGTGCTTGGCGTATTGTCCGAGAAGCAATTCCTCACGCCGGATGTTTACCCGCTCTCGCTCAACGCCATCGTCAACGCCAGCAACCAGCTTTCCAATCGCGAGCCGGTGATGAGTCTGTCGGAAGAAACCGTCGAGGCCTGCTTGAAGCGCCTGCAGGACAATCATCTCGCACAGACTTACTACCCCGCCGGCAGCCGTGTGGCCAAATTCCAGCACATGCTGCGTGAAGTGTTTTCACTGGACGATGCGAAGTTATCGCTAGTCACCTTGCTGCTGCTGCGCGGGCCGCAGACCTGCGGCGAGCTGCGCGGACGCACCGGCCGCATGTATCCCTTTGCCTCGGTGGACAGCGTTGAGCGATCGCTCAACGAACTTGCCGCCCACGAACCGCCGCTGACGATGCAACTGCCGCGCGCACCCGGCACCAAGGAGGCGCGCTGGGCGCATCTGCTCTCCGGCGAAATGGCTATTGAGCGGCAGGAAATTGCTGCGGGTATGAGCGTGGGCAGCAATGCAATGGTCGAAGGCGGCGGGGACGATCGCGTGACCAGGCTGGAAGAGGAAGTCAATCAGTTAAAACGTGAAGTCGCTTGGCTGACGGAGGAATTGCTCAAGTTCAAGAAGCAGTTCGAATGAAGCGGTTGCTGCTGGCCCTGTTTCGCATCTGGGTCGCTATCGCGGTGATCCTGGGTGTGGCCATGGCGTGGATGACGGTAATGCCAGGCGACGCCGGCGGGAAAAGCGGCGTACAAGTCTCGCCATCCTTGGCCAGCTCCCTGCAGGCACATGTCACCGCAATCGCCGGTGAGCGAAACATCGCCACGCCGGCTGCACTGGACCGCGCTGCCGCATACATCGAGACGCAGCTTGCCGGCATGGGTTACGACGTGAAGTCGCAATGGTTCGACACTGCTGGCGTGCGCGTGCGGAATATTTATGTGATCGTTCCCGGCACGACCGATGCGGCAGTGGTTGTCGGCGCACATTACGACAGCGCGCGACACACCGCCGGCGCCGATGACAATGCCTCCGGTGTCGCGGCTTTACTTGAGTTGGCGCGCACCGCGAAATCAGCGCCGGCCGCTGGAGCAGCACTGCACTTGGTGTTCTTCACCAACGAGGAGCCGCCCTACTTTCGCACACAGGCGATGGGCAGTTATCACTACGCCGATTCGTTGTCTCGAGCCAACACTCGCGTCACCGGCATGTTCTCGCTGGAAATGCTCGGCTACTACTGCGATGTCCCGGGCTGCCAGCGCTACCCATTCCCGCTTTCCGTCGTATTTCCCGACAAGGGAAATTTCATCGGCTTTGTGAGCAATCCGGATTCGCGCGGCATGTTGCGCGAAGTTACCCGAGAGTTTCGCAAGCATGCAGGCATCGCATCGGAAGGCATTGCCGCACCCACATTCATTCAGGGCGTCGATTACTCCGACCAGCAGTGGTTCTGGCATTTTGGCTGGCCCGCGGTGATGGTCACCGACACCTCATTCATGCGCAACCCGCACTACCATAAGATGAGCGACACACCCGACAAGCTTGACTACTCGCGGATGGCGGCGGTAGTGGATGGCCTCACGCACGTGATCGCCGCACAGCGTGCAAAGAAATGAAACCCGAGCACTGGCGCGGATTTCCAGCCATTTTCGGCCTGGAAAGCCCGCCAATGCTGGAGTTTGCAACCCTAGTCAGCCGCGCTTCAACGCCATGAAGCGGCTATTGCGCAGCAGCCCTGCCGACAGCAACGACACCAGCACGCCGACCGGGAAAATCTCGGAGAAGGTCATTGGCACGCGATAGAACGGGTTCTTGTAGTCGGCCTTGAATTTCTCCATCTCGGTATTGAGCTTGGCCAGTGCCTCGGCGGTCGCGCCCTTGGCCTTTTCCTGGTCGATCAGGTATTTCGCATATTCGCCGGCGAAGTCCATCTTCGACACCGCCAGCGCGGCTTCCCAGGCAAAGGCGTAGAACACACCTGCGATAAAGCTGATCGCGAGCCCCATGCCCAGCGCGGGCCAGAAGCGGATCACGCCGCCGAGGTCGTGGTCGCGGTGATGCTTGATGCCGACGAACACCGCCGACAGCGCCAGCAGCATCGACGAGAAGCCGATGATCATGCCGGTGGTGACCGACGGCGGCTTGTCCGCCATGGCAACAGTCACGCAGAATCCGATCGAACCGACGATGAGGCCGGCAATGACGCCGTATTTGAGTATGACGCGAAACATGTTGTGTCTCCTGTGTTTGGATTGGGTTGAGGACAAACCAGCCGCCATTAACGCGGCACTGAGCCCGCCAAACAATCGTCCAAAAGGGTGATTTTGCGACTTTCACCCGAAAAATCGCCTGTTCGCCCGTACTCCTAACGAAGAATGCCCAATTCGCGCGCGCGATTGATGGCATCGGTGCGGCGTTTCGCGCCGAGTTTTTCAAACAATCGCGCCACGTGTGTCTTGATGGTGTTGGGCGAAACATTGAGCCGCAGCGCGATTTCCTTATTGGAGTGGCCATCGGCCAGCTCCTGCAACACTTCCAGCTCACGCTCGCTCAAGCGCAGCGATTCCTGCGCCTTCGGGTTACCGTCGAACGGCACGGCGGCCGGGCTGCGAAAAACACGCACGCCAATCACCACCCCCAGCACCAGGAAACCCAGCGCGATCAGCGCGGCATACACCTCGACCGGATAGATGCGCGCCAGGCGGCGATAGTCCAGCCACTGCAGCGCCACCAAGCCCGCCGCCAGCATCACCCCGTAAAACGCCGCCTGCTTCCACATGGCCAATCTGCCGATGGCCCGATCAGGCCGCGCCACCAGCGACGGCGAAATCGACCTCTTCGACCGACGCAACGCCATTCTTGCGTCCCGGATAGCTGATCCATTTCATCGCTACGTTGAGATCGGTGACGATGCCGGCAGCTTCAACTTTCTTGCCCTCACCAAGATCAATCGACGACGTGGTGTGCGCATCCTTCAGCAGCGTGAGGTCGTAACCGCGGTCGAGCGAGGCATAGGCGGTGGCGCGTATGCACCAGTTGCTCATCGCACCCGCCAGCACGATGTGGGTCGCGCCCAGGCGGGCGAGTTCGCTCTCCAGCGACGTGTCTTCAAACGACGATTCATAACGCTTGTAGATGCGCGCCTCGTCCGCCAGCGGCACCAGCTCGGGCACCAGTTGCCACGCCGCCGAATCGCGCGGCATCTCATCGCTATCGTGCTGCACCCAGATCACCGGCACGCCCAGCTCACGCGCCCGCGCGACCGCACGCACGAGGTTGGCGATGATGCGCGACCTGTCCCAGGCATCGGCCACGACGCGCACCTGCACATCGACGACGAGAAGGACGGGCTGGTTTCCGGGACGAACTGTGCTCATGGCAATAGGAGAAAGTTGTTGGAGGGTAAGGGAAGCATTTTCGCTTGAGCGATACCCGGCGGCAAGCGCTGGGAACTTTTCGTCGCGGCGGCGGAATCAGTGGTCGCGATGCGCCCTTCGCACTTCATCCGCCAAATTCGGCAACTCATCGCGCACCCTTTGCCGGGACGCACCGTCTCGCGAATAATGCGCCCACCTCAACCTCTCATGAACGGTGAAACATGTTGGCAAGCAGCAAGACGATCAAATGGCACAGCGCGGCAGCGACAATCGCCTTGGCGCTCATCGCGGCCCCGCACCACACTCCCGCGCTGGCCCAGGATACCGGCGTCCAGAAGTCGGTCCATACCGATGCCGATCTCGCCAAAGCGGTCGAGGCCGCGCTGGCGCCGCATTTCAAAGCCAATGAACCGGGCGCCACCGTCATCGTCACGCGTGACGGCAAACCGGTCTACCGCAACGCCTTCGGCATGGCCGATGTGGATGCGAAAACACCACTGAAGCCCGAAGATGTATTGCGCCTGGGCTCGCTGACCAAGCAGTTCACCGCCGTCGCTACGCTGATGTTGGTTGAGCGCGGCAAGATTGCTCTCAGCGATCCGATCACCAAACACCTCGCTGACTACCCCAAGACCGGCGATGAAGTCACCATCGAGCACCTGCTGACGCACACCTCCGGCATTCCCTCGTACACCAGCTCGCCCGACTACGGCGCCGGCATGGCCAAGGCCGTGACGGTGAACGAAATGATTGCGCGCTTCAAGGATAAGCCGCTCGAATTCAAACCCGGCAGCAAATGGCAATACAACAACTCCGGCTATTTCCTGCTCGGCGCCATCATCGAGAAAGTTTCCGGCATGAGCTATGCCGATTTCGTGGCGAAAGAAATCTTCATTCCGCTGGGCATGAACGATGCCTCGTACGAAGGTTATGAACGCAGTGCCAAGCGCATAGTGAAAGGCTACTCGGATGCAACCAAGCCTGCCGCGCCATTACACATGAGCCAGCCCTATGCCGCCGGTTCGCTCATCGCCACCGTGGACGACCTCGCCAAATGGGACGCAGCCATCGCTGCCGGCAAGCTGCTGAAGCCCGAATCGTGGAAACGCGCATTTACGCCCTACACATTGACCGACGGCAGCAAAACCACCTACGGCTATGGCTGGGGCGTGCGTCCCGTCAACGGCGTGGACGCAGTGATGCACAGCGGCGGCATCAATGGCTTCTCGACCTTCGCCATCCATATCCCGCAGGCCAAGGTCTATGCCGCGATGCTGTTCAACCGCGGCGGTGGCTCGCCGGGCAGCGCCACCCCCGGCTACCTCACGGAGAAAATCGCGGCCATCGCCATGGGGAAACCGTATCCGGAATTCAAGCCGGTCACGCTCGACACCGCGACGCTGGACAAACACATCGGCATCTATCGCATCGACGACAAAACCACGCGCACCGTGACGCGCGAAGGCAATCAGCTGTTTATCCAGCGCACCGGCGGCGGCAAAGGCCCCATGCTGGCGGCATCGGCCAACCAGTTCTACTTGCCGAACTCGTTCACCACCTTCACCTTCGAAGCCGATGCCAGCGGCGAAACCACGGCACTCGTGACTTCGCAAACCAGCGGCACCGACAAGAGCCCGCGCATTTCAAAGACGCCGCCGCCGGAAAAAAAGGCCATTGCGCTGGCGCCTGAAGTGTTCGATCGCTACGTCGGCGTTTACACCATCCGCTCCGGCTTCACCATGACCGTCTCGCGCGAAGGCGATAGATTCCTCACCCAGGCTACCGGTCAGGGAAAAATCGAAATCGGTGCCGAAACCGAGGAGCTGTTCTTCGCCAAGGTCATGCCCGCACAGATCCGATTCGAGAAAGATGCCGATGGCAAATATTCACGCCTCGTCATCCTGCAGAACGGGCGCGAGACGCCGGCGAAGCGGGAGCCGTAGGCGCCGCTGACACACGCAAGCTCGCATCGACAGATAAAACTCTAGTATTGGCGCGGCGTTCCGGGTATTTTCGGCCCGGAAGCCGCTCCAGATATGGAGTTTTGCTACTTTTGGCTATAAAAACCTGCCTACGCTGTCACAGCGATCATTTTTAAGAATTGACTTTAAAATCAATTTATATAAGATTGTGGAATGGATGCGTCCCTTCCCTCCTTACTCGAGCAGCTCTCGCTGACCGCGCAACGTAGTGGCCTGACCCAGCGCGACTGGGCAACAAAGGCCGGCCTGCGCTCGGAGACGCTCTCCCGCCTCAAGTCGCGTGGCGATTGCGATCTCGCCACGCTGAACGCGCTGGCCGATGCGGTCGGGCTGCGCGTCGGATTGCTGCCGGCAACTGAAGTCCGCATGCCCGCGCACTTCGGTCGCGAGGAAGAAGAAGTGCTGCTCGATCTCGCCGCCTCCGGCTCGCTGGATGTACGCGCCTGGCGTGAGGCCGGTGAACCTTTCTTCATGGCTGGCCTCGCCGTGCTGCTGGCCGGCGCGCCGGGCTTTGATCGCGCGATGCTGTTGACGCTGGCGGAAGCCTTGTGTCCCGGCATATCGACGATGAATATGTTCGAAACCTGGTTGCAACACTCTCCCCTCAGGCCTTCACGCTTTCTGCCGATGCTGCGGCAGCGGATGGGGCAGTGAGCACCCGCAAGGTGACGTTGGCGCCGGGCGTCACCGCAGACTACCTGCGCGCGCTGGCCGAAATCGCCGCCCGCATCCAGAACACCATCCGCGCTGCGGCAAAAAATGCCAGGCCGGGAACCCTGCCCGTGCGCATGATTATCGCCGGCGGCGCGGCACAGCACCTTTACACCGCCGCGCGCGTGTCGATGGATGTCGATGCCACGCTTTCGGCCCGCGTCCTGTTGCCGCCGGATCTGGAGGTTCCATTCATGGATGCCGATGGCAAGCCACGCGTCCTGTATTACGACCGGCAATACAACGACACGCTGGCGCTGATGCACGAAGATGCCGGCGACGATTCGCGTTCG
>JAEUNB010000245.1 GCA_016790625.1 Betaproteobacteria bacterium
CAACTTCACCATCACCATGGCCGACAAATCGACCGTGACGGCGGAGACCATCATTCTGTCGATCGGTCTGCAAGGCAATCTGCGCAAGCTGGGTGTGGCCGGTGAAGACCTGCCGAATGTGCAATACCAGTTGAACGACCCGGAAGAGTTTTCCGACGAAACCATCATCGTGGTCGGCGCCGGTGACGCCGGTATCGAAAACGCGCTCGCGCTGTCGAAGCAGAATCGCGTCATCCTGATGAACCGCGATGAGGAATTCAACCGTTGCAAAGAGGGCAACCTCAATCTCGTTCTGGCGGCCATCAAGGATGGCACGCTGGAAGTCCGCTACGGCACCAGTGTCGAGACTGTCACGCTGGACGGTGAAGGTGGCCCGCCGATGCGATTCAATTGCAAAGGCCCGCAGGGTAACGAGTCGATTCCCTGCCACCGCGTGATCGCACGTCTCGGCGCCATTCCGCCACGCAAGCTGGTGGAGAGCTTCGGTATCGTGTTCCCGAACAACGATCCAGCGGCCGTGCCGGCGCTGTCGCCGCAGTACGAATCCAACGTTCCTGGCATCTATGTGGTTGGCGCGCTGGGCGGCTATCCGCTGATCAAGCAGGCGATGAACCAGGGTTACGAAGCGGTCGAGTACAGCCTCGGCAATGCGGTAGAACCCGCCGACGAGCCGGTGCTGCGCGCCAAGTTCAAGAACGTCAAGATCACCTCGGTATCCGATGCGGTTACCCACATCCAGCAAAGCGTGCCGCTGCTGTCCAGCCTCACGCTGCTGCAATTGCGCGAGCTGCTGCTGGAAAGTGAAATCCATCGACCCGCCGAAGGCGAAGCTGTTTTCAACAAGGACGACTACACCAACTCGTTCTATTCCATCGTCGAAGGCGGCGTGGTGGTCGAAGCCACCACCAGCACCGGCGCACCGATCAAGTTTGAATTGGGCAAGGGCGACTTCTTCGGTGAACTGGGACTGATCTCCGGTCGCCGACGCACTGCCACCATCCGCGCGCAGAAACGCACCCTGCTGTTGGAAACACCGCGCCGCACCATGCTGAAGTTGTTAGCGTCGGTGGAATCGGTCAAGCGCACGCTGGACAAGGTGATGATGCGCCGCGCCATCCGTCAGTATCTGTCGGCCACCATCCGCGAGAGCGAAGTCGACTACCTGATCGAAGGCGCGATGATCAAGAAGTACGCCAACAACGAAATCCTGTTCAAGGAAGGCGATGTTGCCGACGGCTTGTATTTGATCCGCCGCGGTTCGGTCACGGTTTCGCGCCAGGTTGCCGGCAAGGAAGTGGTGCTGTCATACGTCGCTGCCGGCAACTACGTCGGCGAAATGGCGCTGATGTCCGATGCGCCGCGTTCCGCCACCGTACGTGCTGCGGTGCCGACCGAATGCATCATGCTGGAGGCCAAGCGCTTTACCGAGGTCATGTCCTCGCACTCAACGGTGCGTGCCACGGTGGACAACCGCTCGATGGACCGCATGCGCGTCAACCAGGCGATGGAGTCGGGCGAATCCGGCAGCATCATCTCCTTCCTGATCAAACAGGGCCTGGGCGAAGCGACCGACGTGCTGCTGATCGACGAATCGCTTTGCGTACGCTGCAACAATTGCGAGAAAGCCTGCGCCGAAACCCACGGCGGCACCTCGCGCCTGAATCGCGAAGCCGGTCCCACGTTCGCACAGATCCACGTGCCGACGTCGTGCCGCCACTGCGAGCATCCGCATTGCATGAAGGACTGCCCGCCCGACGCCATCCACCGTTCCGCCGGCGGCGAAGTGTTTATCGCCGACACCTGCATCGGCTGCGGCAACTGCGAACGCAATTGCCCGTATGGGGTGATCCAGCTGGCGCCGGTCGATCCGAAGAAGAGCCGCCCCAGCCTGATGTCATGGCTGATGTTCGGCATCGGTGCCGAGCCCGGCATGGTGCCCAAGTCCAAAGACAAGACACTCGCCAAGAAAGCAGTGAAGTGCGATATGTGCAAGGACATCAAGGGCGGCGCCTCCTGCGTGCGTTCGTGCCCGACGGGTGCCGCGATGCGCGTATCGCCGGAAAAATTCCTGAGCTATACATCGGAGAATTGATTGGATTGCGGCTGCTCTAGCCGCGATGCAATTATCAAACTCCAGCATTGGCGCGGGTTTCGGGGCACTTTCCCTTGGGAAGCCCCGCCAATACTAGAGTTTCTCTTGTGTAACGAAGGGCATATATGGCAACTGGCGAAACAACAAGTGCCGCTTCCACCATCGCAACGATTTTGCCCATTGTAGTTGGCGGCTTGTTGACGTTCATTGGAGGCTGGGTAGGCGGATACATTTCCGACAGCCGAAAGAACAAGCGCGAAGAGCGAAATCTGGCAAGAGCATTTCGTGGAGAGATTGCTGCGATACGGAATATCGCAGTTCGCCGCAAGTATGCCGAAGGGCTTGCTGACGTCATTGAAGAAATCGAAACAAGTCAACGAGCGTGGCAATTTTCAGTACACGTTCGTCAAAAGTACTTTAACGTCTATGAGAAGAACGTAGACAAGATAGGCTCCCTTGCTTCGCCAATACCGGAGTTGATCGCCACGCTATACACCCATGCAAATTCGGTATTGGAGGACTTTCAGCTTATTCGAGAAAACGGTGTAGGCAACTCTCTAAATGAGCAGCTCGATTTTTATAGAGAGCTATTGGAAGTACTCAGGGAGACCATTCGCTTGGCCGACAAAGTGATGGAAGAAATCGACAGGGAGTACCCGTAGTATTGACTTAGCGCCCCACCCTCGCCGCATAACACCCCCGCCGCGCATTGTGCACATGCAAATACG
>JAEUNB010000297.1 GCA_016790625.1 Betaproteobacteria bacterium
TGGGGGCGCCGGGGGTTGGTGGCGCGGACTGGGGGTTCCCACTACGCTATTACATGGGCCTTCGGTTGGCCCGCCCCACCACCGGGCCCCCGGTCCCGTAGCGCAGCGAAGGGATGAAGGAATCGCCCTAAGGCGAGACCGGCACATTCCCGCCGGCTCCAACAAAAAACAAGACGCCCCCTCGCGGGGCGTTTTTGTTTTTGTGGTGCCGGCTAGTGAACGAACCCGCCGGTTCGACTAAGCGAAGTCCAGTGGCCTTCACCTGGACACGAAGCTGCCGCTGTACGAGTCTGGATTCAAAGAGCGGCTCGGTTTAACGCGGGTGCCAAGACAGATCGCAACCGATCCACGATGGCCCGCAAGGGCTCGGGGGAAAGTTCATTCTTCTTCAGAAACGCCAGCCACAACGACTGCCGCGAGGTATCGCGTGCGAACTCGTCCGTCAGCCCAATCGGCACGGTATCGGGCACGACCATACCGCGCCGCTCGAATGTGGCTTTGATCGCTTTGGCCAGCAAATCGGCGTCCAGGGTTTCCCGTTCCAGCAGCACCGAAAGATCGAAGTAGTCCTTCAGGCGGCTGTTGGTCATGCCCAGCAGTGCGATGGCGTGGAGTTTTTCCGCGATTGCCGTGTAGGTCGGGTAGGCCCGCAACCTGGGCGCGGGAAGATCGTCCAGCAGGACCGGGTAGACCGAATCCACCGGCGCCGGTGTAACGACATCGCCGAAGCCGACATCGATCTGCGTCTTGCAGCGCGCCTTGGCCAGTTCGCCCGAAATGATCACGCGAAAGCCGCCGTAACCGGCTTCCTTGCGGATTTCCTCGACCGTGACCGAGGCGGGGTCAAATGCGATGCCGTCGTCAACAACCACGGCGGCGATTTCACGAAAGGTTGCGGCCACCGAAGCCAAATCGCTTGCGCCAAAGCCGAGCAGATCGGCGTCGCGCGTGGCCCGGTGAGGCATGTCGTACCAGAGTGTGAACAGCAGCGCGCCCTTGAGCAGAAATCGATCCGCGTGCTGCGATTGGGTAAGGCGGTAGAGGATGCGTTCCAGCGCGAAGCGCACCAGCACCTGATTGAAATCGACGCCCTGCGCTTTGGCGATATTGAGCAGGCGCGCACGGACGGATGCGGCGATGTTGGGATTGGCGGGGCTCATCCGATGCTCTCCAGATAGGGCCGCATCACGTTGGCCACACGGCAGACCTTGGCAAAGCGCCAGATGTCATCGACCGATGCCCTGTTGCGTACCCGAGCGTCCTTCAATGCCTCAAGCGCCACGTCCAGGCCGATCTTGTTGCGGTGCTTGAAGCAGTCCACCACGGTCTTCGCCACGCCGTATACCCGCAGCTTGACGCCATCGCATTCGACTTCCTCGACGCCTACTGTGTAGGCTTCGCCCGTGAACTGCACCATCTTGATCGGCGGATAGTCGAACCTCGGGGCGTGGCTGCCGCGCGGCATGGCAATCCAGACCTGACGCGGCAGCTGGGTGGTCAGCTCGTGGAACTGCAGCGCAGTGAGCAGGCAGAACACGGCTTGCGGTACCTTGGTGGCGACGGTCACGAGACTCTCGTGTTCGGACCCTTGGAATTCCGGCAGGCGGTACAGGCCACGCCCGATCTTCTCCAGCAGGCCAGCGGCGGTCAAGCGTGTCAGCACGATCCGCGGCGCATTGATGGCGTCCAGATCGCTGGCGCGCAGCAGCCCCTTTTGGCTGGCCAGGCCGAGGACGCGCTGAGTGTGGGTGTCGGGGAGCATAGCTAGAGTATGTTCCGTTTATTCGTCGATTGCAATATTTTGACGAATAAAAGGAACATGTCAGCGATGGCCATATCTGGCTCATTGCCCGATGACATGCAGTACTACGAACACCCAGCAAATTTGACAGCGACTTTGATCGGCTGGTGCGGCAAGTCGAGGCAACAAATCGTGGGCCGGAAGAATCGCCCTAGCACCCAAAAGAAATCTAAACCCTAGCACCAGCGAGCTTCTCCAGCCATTTTCCCTCCATCCACCGCACCAGTGCTTGAGTTTCGATTTTTGAAACCACATCGGGTGCAACAGTCAACCGTCAATTGCCTATTGACTATATGCACCAAGGCCCAATAATATGACTCATTAATGAACCACATTGATTTAAATGAATCATTAATAAGTCAAAATGACAAAGCCCATCAACCGCCCCTATTCCCAATATTCCCTGCATGCGCTGGCGCTTTTTGGCCAGCTCGTCCGCGAAGGACGGCTGGCACGCGGTCTTTCCACGACGGATCTTTCGACGAGGGCCGGCATTTCCCGCTCGCTGTTGCAGCGGATCGAAGCGGGCGATCCCGGCTGCTCCATCGGTGCGGTATTCGAGGTGGCGGCAATTTGCGGCGTGCCCCTGTTCGAGCCGGATGAGCGTTCGCTGGCCATGCGCGTGGGCCAGCAGCGCGAAAAACTCGCCCTGCTGCCGAAGATGGTGCGCAAGACGAAGAAAGTGGTGAAGGATGACTTCTGATCGCACCTATGCCGAGGCTTATGTCTGGGTCTGGCTGCCCGATGCGGATGGGCCGGTGGTGGCGGGCCGCCTGTCGCGGAGCGGCAATCAGCTGGTGTTCAACTACGGCCGCAGCTATCTCGCCCGGCCGGATGCGATTGCCCTCTACGCACCGGAACTGCCGCTCAAGCCCGGCGAATTGCCGCTGTTGCCGGGGCTTGCGATGCCGTCGTGCATCCGCGATGCCTCGCCCGATGCGTGGGGCCGCCGCGTCCTGATCAACCACCGGAGCGGCGCGAATGGCGGCGCGGCCACTGCAATCGAGCTTGATGAACTTACCTATTTGCTGGAGTCCGGTTCGGACCGCGCCGGTGCACTCGATTTTCAGCTTTCCGCCACGGAATACGTTCCGCGCCTTTCGGCAGGCGCTTCGCTGGAAGACCTGCTCACGGCCAGCGAAAAGGTCCAGCGGGGCGTGCCGCTTTCGCTGGAGCTGGATCGCGCGCTGCGGCACGGTACTTCCCTCGGCGGCGCGCGCCCCAAGGCGCAGTTCGATGGGCCGGACCGCAAGTTCATTGCGAAGTTTTCCGTGAGCACCGATATCTACAACGTGGTCAAAGCGGAATACCTGGCAATGCGGCTGGCGAAGAAAGTCGGGCTCGATGTTGCCGAGGTGCAACTCGCCTCGACACTGGACAAGGATGTGCTGCTGATCGAGCGTTTCGATCGCACCTTGCATGGCGCAAACTGGCGGCGGCGCGCGATGGTCTCCGCGCTGACGATGCTTGAGCTGGATGAGATGATGGCGAGCTACGCCAGCTACGAGAAGCTGGCCGAAATCATCCGTCATCGATTTGCCAATCCCAAACAGACACTGCGCGAACTGTTCGGCCGCATCGTCTTCAACATCCTCGCCGGCAATACTGACGACCACGCGCGCAACCACTCCGCCTTCTGGGATGGGAAGACGCTCGCGCTTACGCCGGCCTACGACATCTGTCCTCAGTCGCGCACGGGACAGGAAGCCTCGCAGGCGATGTTGATTCATGGCGGCGACCGGCGCAGCCAGATCACGTCCTGCATTGCGGCGGCGCCCATCTTCCTGCTCGGCGGCGAAGAGGCCATCGATATCGTCAATCGCCAGGTCGAGACTATCGAGCGCGAATGGGGCGCAATCTGCCGGGAGGCGGGCTTGAGCGAAGTCGATCGCAACTCGCTGTGGCGGCGGCAGTTTCTCAATCCATTCGCGTTTTACGATGCGCCGGATGCTGTGCGCCGCCCTTCTACCAGATAACAAAGCTCCAGCACTGGAGCGCCTCTCAGCCGATAAATGTCCGGAACTCCGCTCCAGTGCTAGGGTTTCGCTCCGCTACGCTGGCGCCGCACCCCTACCCCAACAACCCCGCCCACTTAGCCACCCTGCCATTCATAAGAAAAAAGGGCCTCCATTACGGAGGCCCTTTTTGCTACTTCAAGTTTGCTCTACAGACAGCAGAGCATGTTCCAGCAGCACTCAAGCGAGCCGCAGCAGCTTGTTGACGCGTAAGCCGCGACAGATAGCGTCAACAGGGTTACAGCGGCACCCGCCTTGATAAGTTTCGATTTCATGATGTTTCTCCTAAGTTG
>JAEUNB010000041.1 GCA_016790625.1 Betaproteobacteria bacterium
ACGGCCGCAAGTGGTGGATCTCCGGTGCCGGCGACCCGCGCTGCAAGATCTACATCGTCATGGGCAAGACCGATCCTTCTGCGGCCACGCACCAGCAGCAGTCGATGATTCTGGTGCCGTCGGACACACCGGGCGTGACGGTGGTGCGACCGCTCACGGTATTCGGCTACGACGATGCGCCGCATGGACATTGCGAAATCGTCTTCGACAATGTGCGCGTGCCCGCCGAAAACATATTGCTGGGCGAAGGCCGCGGCTTTGAAATTGCGCAGGGCCGCCTGGGGCCGGGCCGTATCCACCACTGCATGCGGCTGATCGGCCTTTCCGAGCGCGCGCTGGAGCTGATGTGCCAACGCCTATCCAGCCGCGTTGCTTTCGGCAAGCCGGTCGCCGCGCAATCCGTGTGGCACGAGCGCATTGCAGAGGCGCGCTGCATGATTGACCAGGCCCGGCTGCTCACTTTGAAGGCCGCCGACATGATGGACAAGGCCGGCAACAAAGTGGCCAAGACCGATATCGCCATGATCAAGGTGGTGGCCCCCAATGTCGCGCAGCAGGTGATCGACTGGGCGATGCAGGCGCATGGTGCTGCTGGTTTGTCCGATGATTTCCCCTTGGCGTATGCCTTCACCTGGGCGCGCATCCTACGGTTTGCCGATGGCCCGGACGAGGTGCATCGCGCCGCGCTGGCGAAGTGGGAACTGGGCAGGCACGCGCCGAGAAAATAGCCGGCAAATACCGACAAAACCGCACTTGACGGGTCGCTCTACCAGTACAATCTGATCGATAGCTTTGCTCCGCCGGACGCAGATCCGGCGGCAACACCATAACGAAGAGGAGCACCCGATGTCGACCGACCCCAACAGCCGGCCGTGGCTCAAGCACTATCCTGCGGGCGTTCCGCACGATATCGAGCTCGATATCTACCCTTCCCTGCCGGCCATGGCCGAGGAAGCGTTCCGCAAATACCCGGATCGTGCCGCGGTCACCTGCATGGACAAGACCCTCAGCTATCGCGAACTCGACCAGCTCTCGCAGGCGCTGGGCGCGTGGCTGCAGTCGCGCGGCATGCAACCCGGCGCGCGGGTAGCGCTGATGATGCCGAACGTGCTGCAGTACGCAGTCGCCATCCTCGCCGTATTGCGCGCAGGTTATGTGGTGGCCAACGTCAATCCGCTGTACACGCCGCGCGAACTTGAGCATCAGTTGAAGGACTCCGGCGCTGAAGCAATCATCATCCTGGAGAATTTTGCCACCACGCTCGAAGCCGTCATCGCACACACCCAGATCAAGACCGTAGTGCTGGCTTCGGTCGGTGATCTGCTGGGGTTGTTCAAGGGCATGCTGGTCAATTACGTGGTGCGGCACAAGAAAAAGGCCGTCCCTCCTTTCAACCTGCATGGCGCAATCCGTTTCAACGACGCGCTGTCTGCCGGCCGCAGCATGACACTGAAGAAACCGCAGTTGGGGCCGGAAGATATCTCCTTCCTGCAGTACACCGGCGGCACTACTGGCGTGGCCAAGGGCGCGGTGCTGGTGCACTCGAATATCACCAACAATTCCGTCATCGCCGAGAAATGGCTGCAGCCCGCGCTGGATGACAAGTCCAAGGGGCCGCCACCGGAGCAGCTCGTCTTCATCTCCGCGCTGCCGATGTACCACATCTTCTGTCTGGTCAGCATCTTCTGGCTGTCGATCAAGCTGGGTGGACGCAATATCCTGATCCCCAATCCGCGCGACATGGACAGCGTGGTCAAGGCATTGAAGCCATTCAAGTTCAACGTACTGCCGGCGGTGAATACACTGTTCAATGGCTTGGTCAATCATGAAGGGTTCCGTGGTCTGGACTTCTCCGGCCTGCGCGTATCCAACGGCGGTGGCATGGCGGTGCAGCGCGCGGTCGCCGAGAGCTGGCTGAAGCTCACCAACACGCCCATCATCGAAGGCTACGGCCTCACCGAAACTTCATCCGGTGCGACCTGCAACCCGGTGATGAGCACTGAATATTCCGGAGACGTCGGCATGCCGATGCCATCGACTTACGTTTCGCTGCGCGACGACGACGAAAACGTGGTTGCCGACGGCCAGCCGGGCGAGATCTGCATCAAGGGGCCGCAGGTGATGCGCGGCTACTGGCAGCGCCCCGACGAAACCGCCAAGGTGATGACCAAGGATGGCTTCTTCAAATCCGGCGACGTCGGCATCCTGCTGCCCAGCGGCCACGTCAAGATCGTCGATCGCAAGAAGGACATGATTCTGGTGTCGGGCTTCAATGTTTACCCGAACGAAATCGAGGACGTGGTGGCAAGCTGCCCCGGCGTGCTGGAATGCGCGGTCATCGGCATCCCGGACGAAAAATCGGGCGAAGCGGTGAAGCTGTTTATCGTCAAGAAAGACCCGAACCTGACGCTGGATACCGTCAAAGCCTATTGCCGCGACAACCTCACCGGCTACAAGAATCCGAAGGCCATCGTGTTCCGCGATTCATTGCCCAAGACCAATGTTGGCAAGATTCTGCGGCGCGAACTGCGCGATCTGGACAAGGCCGGCAAGTAACACCACTCCTATAAAACTCCAGCATTGGTGCGGGTTTCAGGTCGATAATGGCTGAAGATCCGCACCAATGCTGGAGTTTTTATTTCGGAAAACTCAGTCAGGCAGTGGACTTTCTACCACCAGCACCCGGCCCCGCCCTGCCGCTTTGGCTTTGAGCAAACGCTGGTCGGCTTTAAGCGCCAGATTGCGCACGCTGATGCCGTCCTCCGGATAAACAGCAATGCCGGCGGAAAAACTGAGTCCCGAAAGATTTGCGCCTTCCACCACGAAAGCCTTTTCCCCAAACGCTTTCAGCACGCCCTGCATGCGCTGCATCGCGGTATCCGGGCCGCAGCCGATCAGTGCCAGACAGAATTCCTCGCCACCATAGCGGCCAACAATATCCGAGCCGCGCAGGAATTCTCGCGCCAGCTGGCCGAAACCGCGCAGCACCTCGTCACCCATCATGTGGCCGTGGCTGTCGTTCACGTCCTTGAAATGGTCAAGATCGACCATCACCAACGCAAACGGGGTCGCCGACTGCTGGCTCAGCAGTAGCAGGCTTGGCAAGGCCGCATCGAGATAGCCGCGATTGAATACGCCGGTGAGGCTGTCGTGGCTGGCCTGGTCGCGCAGCTGCTCGGCTTCGCTCATGGTGAGATCGACCTGCTCACGCAGTTTCAGGTTCATCGCCTGCAGCTTGCGCCGCTCCTGGCTCTCGCGCTCCAGGTCGGCATTGATGCGGCTGATTTCGTGGCGGACCTGAATCGAAAAGCGCCGCACGCGATTGACCACCGCAAGGCTGTGTTGATATTGGCGCGATGATTTTCGTTGCGCGACGAATGCTTCGGCCGGTCGCCCGGAGCGCGCCAGCACATCGGCCAGTTCATCGAAAAATTCGGCGCGGTCATTGAATCGCAGTGCCGACACCTCGGGCAGCATGCGCTCGACCTGCGAAAACGCCACCACCGCCTTGTCCACCTGCTGGCGGCGGCTGGCAATGGCGCCCTCGATGTAGTGCACCTTGATCATGTCCAGGCCCTGGGCGCCGCTGGCGTGCAACAAGTTGCGCGCAATTTCCAGGTGATGGGTTGCCAGCGCGAGATCTCCACGCTTCAGGTGCAGCTCGGCGGCGTTGAAGTGCGCAAACTGCTGCCCACCGACCATGGCGGCCGGCTCGGCCAGCACGGCATCAACCAACACCAGCGCCTCGTCCAGACGGCCCAGACGGCGAAGTGCGACGGCCAGATTGTTGCGCAGTGTCTTGACCAGCATCGGACTATCGGCGCGCTCGGCAATCGCCACCGCCGCTTCCAGTAAGCCGGTGGCCTCTTCCGGATCCTTGGCAGCCATCAGCGCCACGCCAAGCGGGAGTGCCATGGAGGCGAATTCGGGCAAGAGTTCCAGCTGCTGTGACAGATGCAAGCCCGCATAGCCAAAGCGCAGGCCCTCTTCCAGCCGTCCCTGATAGACATAGGCCGTTGACAGGCCAAAACACAGATAGAAATTGTCCGGGTCCAGTGTGTTGAGATCGAAATGCCCGATCAGCGCCTCGAAACCGCTCAGTGCCATCGGCCAGTTGCCCTGCCGCATCGCTACGGCAGCGGTCGAAAGTTCAGTCAAGCGACGGCCACGTTCCTCGCCGAGCGCGGCGAAAAGCGACGCCGCGCTGGCAAAGTCG
>JAEUNB010000337.1 GCA_016790625.1 Betaproteobacteria bacterium
TTCACCTCCAACCTGATTCGCGCGGAGATCTGAACATGAATGCGATTCGCAAAATGACTTTCATCACACGCCTTGTACATGCCGCAGCTTTGCTGACTGCAGCCGCGTTTAGCAGTATCGCGAGCGCTCAACTGCAGTCCGTCTTCGAGATTGCGCCGGCAATCGCCGGGCCGGGGATTGAGCGGCAGATCTCGGTCACGGTGCCGGCGGCGGTCGGCTGCCTGCCGAACGGCAGAGTGGTCAGCAGCATCGACACGGCGCGCAAGCGTACGCTGACCATTTCGCTGGACATGCCCCTGCCAGCTAATGTGCCCGGCCTTATCGTTTGCACCGGTGCACTGATCTTTCACAAAGTTACTGTGAACTACACGCCGCAGGAAGAGGGCGACTTGCGCCTGCTCGCGGTCGGCAATGTCGGTAGTTTTTATGGCGAAGCGCTGCTGCGCACCCGCGCCGATGTCAGCAAACGTTCGCAATACGACCTCACTGGCATGTGGTACGACCCCGCCACCAATGGCTCCGGTGTGACCTTCGTTCACGGCGCAACCAAAAACGATCAGGTATTCGGCACCTGGTATGTGTACGACAACGCCGGCAACCCGCGCTGGTACACGATACAAAACGTGCAGTGGAATACGGGCGGGATGGAGGCGCAGGGGCAGTTGTACGAGACTCGCGCCAATTCGATTGTCTGCGTGCCGCCTTACACCGGCTGTCCTGTGGCACTGGCACTCGCCAGCGCCGCAGGCGTGGTCAGCATCGTTATGCAAGGTCCCAACAGCGCGCGCATTACCGCAGTGAGCGCAGGCGGAACCATGACGTCCAATCTCATACGTTCCATCTTCTAGTTAGTTCGCTTCGCAATTTCGGGCGCTGCCCAGCGCCCAGCAGAACCGCAGCCGGGCCTGCCCCCCGACGTCTCCCACCCCGGAGCCGGGCATGGCGGGTCCGGTGCCGCGGTATAAATTGCCCGTCTTTTTGCCCTCGTATCCCGGTTCGCGGGGCTGATATTGGGCTTGGGATGCATGCCAGCGCCGCCAAAATGACATCCGCCGCCGGTCCCAACGCGATTTGTGACGATTTTTGGACCGCCCCAATCGCCAAACCCTAGCACTGGCGCGGCTTTTGGCTTGATTTTGGCTGGAAAGCCGCGTATTTCTTGGTGACCAGAATTCTTAATACTTTACTTTAGGTCCCACACATTTTTTGGGGTCTTTTTGGCGCTTTAACCCATTGTTTTTTCGTGCATTTCATAACAAAAAAAATTACTGTTGCATTTCCATGAAATCGCACGATATAGTGCCGCTTGACCCATGTGAGCACTAGATATTGTGTGACTTGTGGATACTTCTGTTCCTAATCAAGTAGATAAGTTTGGGACGCACGGTGGAAAAGTTGTGGGCAGTTCCTTTTTCCCCGTGTTCGGCTGCCGAAAAAAAACCGGACCCCGCCGCCAGGAAGCATCTCAGTCAACCCATGGAAACCACAACAAGTATTTGAATTAACTACAAAAAAGCGTCCACCAAGGAGACTGTTTCATGCGACTTGCATCCGATATCCATCCGGCAAATCCCGCAATTGGCCTGACCGCAGCAGCTGTGAGTAACACGAATACCGATTCTGCCGAATCGCGATACTCGGACTACAAGATCATCCGCCGCAATGGTTCAGTTGGCCCGTTCGAGCCCAGCAAGATTGCTGTGGCCATGACCAAGGCTTTTATTGCCGTCAATGGCAACCAGGAAGCCGCATCCGCCCGCATGCGCGACATGGTGCAGCAGCTGACCCAAGCCGTGGTCAATGCACTCATCCGCCACAAGCCCGCCGGCGGTACGTTCCATATTGAAGACGTGCAGGATCAGGTCGAGCTCGCGCTGATGCGCTCCGGCTCGCATGAGGTTGCGCGTCACTACGTGCTCTATCGCGAAAGCCGCGCCGCTGCGCGTGCCGCCGAGCGTGCCGCGAAGACCGAAGCCGTTGCCAATGAAACCGGCATCAACGTCACCATCAATGGCGGCCATCGTCCGCTGGATGTCGTGGCACTCGGCGCGCTGATCGACGCTGCCTGCGATGGCCTGGGCGAATACGTCAACGGCAAGCAGATTCTCGAAGCCACCCTGCGCGACCTGTACGACGGCGTGCCGCAAGAGGAAGTATTCAAGGCCGCCACCATGGCTGCCCGCGCGCTGATCGAAAAAGATCCGGCGTACACCAAAGTATCGTCGCGCCTGCTGATGCATTCCATCCGCAAGGAAATCCTCGGCGAGGAAGTGACCGCCGCCGAGATGGCCAATCGCTATGCCGACTATTTCCCCGGCTATATCAAGCGCGGCATCGAAGCTGAATTGCTCGACGAGCGCATGGCGCAGTACGACCTGAAGAAACTTGGCCAGGCACTGAAAGCCGAGCGCGACAACCAGTTCACCTATCTCGGTCTGCAGACGCTGTACGACCGTTATTTCCTGCACATCGACGAAGTGCGCATCGAACTGCCGCAGGCGTTCTACATGCGCGTGGCCATGGGTCTGGCCCTGAACGAAGTCGAGCGCGAAGCGCGCGCGATCGAGTTCTACAACGTGCTCTCCACATTCGATTTCATGTCCTCGACGCCGACCCTGTTCAATTCCGGCACGCGTCGCTCGCAGCTCTCGTCCTGCTACCTCACCACCGTGGCCGACGACCTCGACGGTATTTACGAAGCGCTGAAGGAAAACGCGCTGCTCTCCAAGTTTGCCGGCGGTCTCGGCAACGACTGGACGCCGGTGCGCGCACTCGGCTCGTACATCAAGGGTACCAATGGCAAGTCGCAGGGGGTCGTGCCGTTCCTGAAGGTGGTGAACGATACGGCGGTGGCGGTCAATCAGGGCGGAAAACGCAAAGGGGCGGTTTGCGCCTATCTGGAAACCTGGCATCTCGATATCGAAGAATTCCTCGAGCTGCGCAAGAACACCGGGGATGACCGCCGCCGTACGCACGATATGAACACGGCCAACTGGATTCCGGATCTGTTCATGCGCCGCGTGATGGAAGGTGGCGAGTGGACGTTGTTCTCGCCGTCCAACTGCCCGGACCTGCACGACAAATTCGGCAAGGCATTCGAAGAGGCTTATACCAACTACGAAGCCAAGGCCGCGCGCGGCGAAATGAAGCTGTTCAAGAAAGTGCCGGCGCTGACCCTGTGGCGCAAGATGCTTTCCATGTTGTTCGAAACCGGCCATCCCTGGATCACCTTCAAGGACCCGTGCAACATTCGCAGCCCGCAGAACCACGTCGGCGTGGTGCACAGCTCCAACCTCTGCACCGAGATCACGCTCAACACCAACGATTCCGAAATCGCCGTCTGCAACCTGGGCTCGGTCAACCTCGTCAATCACATGAAGGACGAAGGCGGCCAGCGCGTGCTCGACCACGCCAAGCTGAAAGGCACCATCAGCACCGCGATGCGCATGCTCGACAACGTGATCGACATTAACTACTACGCAGTGAAGAAAGCGCGCGATTCCAACCTGAAGCATCGCCCGGTTGGCTTGGGCATCATGGGCTTCCAGGATTGCCTGCATGAAATCCGCGTGCCGTACGCATCGCAAGCGGCCGTCGCCTTTGCCGACACCAGCATGGAAGCGGTCTGCTACTACGCTTACTGGGCCTCGACCGAACTGGCGCAGGAACGCGGCAAGTACACGACGTACAAGGGCTCGCTGTGGGATCGCGGCATCCTGCCGCAGGACAGCCTCAACCTGTTGCGCGAAGAACGCGGCGGCTATGTTGAAGTCGATATGTCATCCACCATGGATTGGGACAGCCTGCGCAGCCGCATCAAAACCTACGGCATGCGCAATTCCAATTGCATCGCGATCGCGCCGACCGCAACGATCTCGAACATCATCGGTGTCTCGGCCTGTATCGAGCCGACCTATCAAAACCTGTTCGTGAAATCCAACCTGTCCGGCGAATTCACCGTGGTGAACGATTACCTGGTGCGCGACCTGAAGACCCGCGGCCTGTGGGATGAAGTGATGGTCGCCGATATCAAGTACTTCGACGGCTCGCTCGGCAAGATCGACCGCATCCCGCAAGACCTGCGTGAGCTCTATGCCACCGCGTTTGAAGTCGATACCAGCTGGGTGATCGAAGCCGCCTCGCGCCGCCAGAAATGGATCGACCAGGCGCAGTCGCTGAACATCTACATGGCCGGCGCATCCGGCAAGAAGCTCGACGACACCTACAAGCTCGCCTGGCTGCGTGGCCTCAAGACCACCTACTACCTGCGCACCTTGGCCGCCACCTCTGCCGAGAAATCGACCGGCCGCGGTGGTGAACTGAATGCGGTGCCGGTATCCGGTGGCATGGGCGCGATGTCTGCAGCGTTGTCAGCTGAAGCCGGTGCAGGCGAGGGCGCGTCGGAAGGTGCCAAGTTCTGCTCGATCGATAACCCAGAGTGCGAGGCCTGCCAATGACCCTGAGTGTTTTAATAACGTAAAGAAAAATCAGTTATTCATTGAAATGTAATGAGAAAGTGATTTAGCAGCGTAAAGTTTATTGCTATACTGCGTGCGACGAATTGGAGTCAGCACAACGTATACATGAGCTTGGATTACAAAGTCGTTGAAATCAAGTCCAGTTCGGCGGAAAGGATGGTTATCCTTCTCCGTCGAACTGATGGCTTACCGCCTTATTGGCCCAACCTGTTTGCGCTCACACACTTTCGAAATGCGAGTGCAGCGACGAATACGGTGCGTCGCGTCATCAAGACACTGGCCATCATCTATACGTGGGCGCAACGCCGCGGAATCGATATCGATCATCACCTTTCCCGCGAAGGTTTTTTGACCGAGAGCCAGGTTGAAGATCTCGCAGTGACACTGCGATGTCACGCGGATGAACTGGAAAACAACGACGGCGACCAACGAAGGACTCAACCGCCCAAGACGTTGGAACAAGTGCGACGAACAAAGACGGCACCCGGACGTGTGCTTATCAGTGCGAATGAAGCCGGCGTCCGGATGCGGTATGCGTCTCGCTATTTTCGTTGGCATGGCGAACGCCGCTTGAGCGCAATGCTTAGAACCGATAGTGAAGCCGCGCAAGTCTTGCAGACAGCGATCCATCGCGCATGTGCAATTCTCGAACGCACCACACCGAATTTCAAATCGCAAAACGACTTGGAGGCACGGCACGGGCTTGCCCCCGACGAACGTGCGTTGCTGGTCGACATACTTCGTCCCAATCAACCGTCCAACCCATTCGCGGGTGCCTTTGTGCAAGTGCGAAACGACATCTTGATCAACACGATGCTCGCGACTGGTGCGCGTGCGGGCGAGTTGTTGCAGATGAAGGTAGAAGACCTCGACTTCGCTCGCACCAGAATTCGCATTCACCGCAGCCCCGATGACCCCGACGACCCGCGAGTCCGGGCAGTGCACACCAAAACGCGTGCTCGCGACGTTCCGGTCAGCGAAGGACTGATGGACTCGTTGAGAGAATTTGTACGAAACCATTGGAATCGAATACCGCCGCGACACCGTCAACATGGATACCTCTGGACCACCCAGTCCGGCCGGCCGCTGGCGCAAGCTTCGTTGAATTACATATTCCAGGTGATTCGGAAGTCCGAACCGCGACTGCCTGGCAACTTCTGTGCACACGTCATGCGGCACACCTGGAATGAAGTTTTCAGTGAGGCGATCGATCGCGGCGGAGCAAATCAGCGCGTCACGCAAGAACAAGAGGCCAGGATACGAGAGCGCCTCATGGGCTGGACCACCGGCAGCAAGATGGCAGCGGTCTATAACCGCCGTTACGATCGTCGCAAAGCAGATGAAATTGCGGAAGAAATGGCGACGTCCATCGTTCGCAACGCCAAGAAGGCAATTGAGCCGTGAAATCAACAATTCGACTTAAGCCGGCGTCGGGCGAACGCGTACCCGTCATGCCACTGATCACCGTCAACGGCATTGAGGTTCTGACCAGCGCCACTTTTCAAATCCGGGATCCATTAAGTGGCGCCCGCTTTCGCTACTCGCTCATCGATATCCCGTGTAGCGACGAAATCCTGAATACCGTTTACACCTTGCTTCGCGAATACCTCTCTACACGGTCACTGAACTATGCCACCTCGGCGCATGGCGTCATACGTGATTTGTTGACCTTCGCCGCACAAGTCGATGGCAAAGCAGTGCAACAAATCACGCTACGTCATTTGTCCGCATTCATCGCAAACGAACGCGAGCAACAAACGAGAAAGCTATCTTTTGTGATGGCGTTTCTCGTACCTTATTTGCGGCGCTGGAAAGAAAGCGGACACGGCGGACTGGATGACGATTTGATGGCCTATCTTAAGGACGCCAAGGCTCACGTAGATGGCTTCGAGTATCGGTCATTGCGTACGCGGGATCCGGAACGGGGGCCGTTGACCGGGCAAGAACTGGGAAGTTTGCACGCAGCATTGAATGCGGCGTTTGCCGAACGCAAATTGACCCTTGAAGAATACGCGCTCGCCTGGTTGTTTATGGGCACCGGTATGCGTCCCATCCAAGTCAGCCGCATGCGTATCGGCGACATCAGGTTTGAACCCGGTCCCAGCGGCATGGAGGTGTACTTGGACGTCTCGCTGGCCAAAGGCCAAGGCGCTTACACCGGTACTCGCTGGGGGAGGCGTTGTCCGACAGTACTGGCCGAGATATTGGTTCACGCAAGAGACACCGCGTGGCTCGCGCGTGAGCACGGCGCCCCGTTGTTTGCGAATGAAGATGGACTGCCTGTTTCGCCGACGAAGCTACGCAGCAGACTGAGCGAAATGATTCAGTCCTTGGATACGCACTCCGAGCGCCTTAACGGACGAATCCCAATATTCCCCTATCGATTTCGCTACTCGATGGGCACACGGGCCATTGAGCACGGTGCCAACGACTATCAGGTGGCCAGATTGCTCACCCATCGTAGTACGTACTCAATTAAACACTATCGCGCAGCAACGCCGGGAGTTCAAAAGGTGATCGCCGCCTCCTTGGGAGAGTCACTGGAAACGATTGCCAAGGCCTTCCAAGGTAAAGTGCGTACGGGACTTTCTGGCGAAGCAGGTAGCGAAGAGGTCAGTGTCCTTCTGCGAGACTTTGAGCGGCTATCTGGACGGGCGGTCGGCGCCTGCGGCAGTCGTACGGCGTGCTATCAGCACGCACCGATTGCGTGTTTGACCTGTCGCTATTTTGAAGCGTTTGACGACGCTCCTATAGCAGAGCTGGTCGAGAGTCTTCGTCAGGAGCAGCTCAGCGAGCGTGAGCCGCGGATTGCCGCCATCTACGATGCCGCGATTGTAGCGGGCCGGGAAATCATGGCGCTTCAACGGAACAAGGGCCCAGCGAAACAATGACTCTCGTCGTTTTTCGAACGAAGGCTGAGCTAAGCGCCGAGCAAAACCTTTCGGCGTGGATCAAATTCGCTCGCGACCATCACGTACTGGGCGCCAAGTTTGATTGGGATGCCCATGTTTGGGATCTGACGGAGTTAGTCAACAAAAGAGCGAAGGGGCGGGTTCGCTACCGGCTTCACTTTAGCTCGGCGCGGGATCCCGGCCGCAGTTCGAGAAAGAAAGTGGACTTTCTGCGAGAGCCGTTCATGAGTTTTGCCAAAGCGGTCATCGCGGAGAAATTGCGTCTGGATCAAGTTGCCGATTACACCAAACTTCTCCTGGCGCTACGCGCGATTGAACAGGCACTCTATGCCGCAGGCGAATCATCCCCGGTGCAAATGACGGCGCTCACGCTCGACGCAGCCTGCAGAGAGGTCGCTTCGGCCTTGGTAGATTCGTGGTCGGTAGCGAGGCAGCTGGAGTACGTCGCTGCTTTGGTGGACAGTCACCGATTGTCAAAACGACCGTTGGTGTGGAAAAGCGCCATCAAATGGAAGCGTCCCGGGAGGGTCGATCACTTCGACGGTGGCGATGAGTGGCGCGCTGACAAGTTGCCGGACATACGAGCGATTCTGGCACTGGCCGAGATCAATCGCGATTCCCAAAGCCCCATTGATCGGGTCGTGACCAGTTTTGCGGCAATGGCTTTGTTTGCCCCGTCACGCGCCGCTGAAATACTTTCGCTTCCGGTCCAGTGCTGGGCGACCCTTGAAGATGGTGAAGACACGATATCCGCGCTTCGATGGCTCCCGGCTAAAGGAGGCGATGCCATGGTCAAACTGCCCAGCGGACGCGAATTCAATGAAGCAGCCAAAACGGCAATAACGTTCCTCGAAGGCGCCGGACGTTCGGCAAGGATTGCTGCGAAATGGTACGAAGAGAATCCTGGAAAGCTGTTCCTGCCGGAGGGACTCGAATATCTACGTGACCAAGCCCTCACCAAGATGGAAATGGCCGCGATCCTGGGCGCGGAGGGTTTGGATTTGTCTTTTTCCTTCGATTGGGGACTTGAACGAGTCGGAACTTGCACCGATCGTGCACGCATTGTCGACCCGGAAGCGCACGGCGTTGGGCTTTACAGTTTCGCAAGCTTTGAGGAAAAGGTCCTTGCATTTCTGCCGAGTGGATTCCCTTTCCATGACAAGCCGACCGGTTTGAAAATGTCGGAGGCCTTGTTTGTTCTGCCTCAGCATTTCATGAACCCGCAGAAAACCACCTGGTGCAATGTTCCTCAACCGATAAGCCTTAGCATCATCAATCACCAACTGGGCGCACATCCGCAAGGCCTGACGGTTTTCTCGCGAAACAAAAAGATCGCGCCGGACGGCAAGCCATGGCGAATTACCAGTCATCAGTTTCGACACCTGCTCAACACCATTGCCCAGGCGAAATACCTGTCCCAATCATTGATCGCACTGTGGTCCGGCCGGGCGGACGTCAAACAGAATGCCGCTTATGACCATGCCTCGCCAGAGATCTACCTGGAAGCGTACGTGCATTTGGCAAAAGCCTCTGAAGAGATTCCCCTGACCGGACCCCTGCAAGAAAAACTGGAATCGCGTCGTCGCCTGGCGCCGATCACGGTAAAAGAGTTGTTGTCGCAAGAACTGGGCTCAATCCATACCACCCGATTCGGCATCTGCCGCCATGACTACGCACTGACACCCTGTCCGCGCTACAAAGATTGCATCAATTGTGGAGAGAATGTGTTCGTAAAAGGCGATCCCAATCACCAACGTGTCGCACAGGAGCAAGTACAACTACTAGAGCGCTCTGTGGCGGACGCGACTCGGGCCGAGGCGCTAGGCGAGGCGGGGGCTAAGAAGTGGTTACTACAGAACGAAGGACGCTTGGCCAGATGGAAAGAGGTCGTGCGTATGCATGTGGACAAGGGGCTTTCAAATGGTACGGTGTGCACGTTGCCGCCGCCAACCTATTCACAATCGGCGGTGGGGCATGCGATTGCGTCCAATGCCTTGCAATCCGAATCTTCTGACGCCTAGGAGACAAAATGCCGAAAGTCAAAAACACGATCGCTTCGGCGCCGCGGCTACGCGATCAGGATATCGCCAAGGCGGTTGACCTGCTTGACACGTGGAAGGGCAAACTTACCTGGGATTTGTACCTGGTGGAACTCGAAAAAGTTCTCGGGCATCGATACACCAAGGTCGCGATGTTAAACCGTTCCCGCATCGCTGATGCCTGGAGTCAGGCCAAAGGCCGCACGCGCGAGTCGGTTGCGGAAGCGAGGCACGGTGAAGTGTTGCTCAGCAAGACTATCGATCAGATTGAAGGGTTGCGGCAAAAGACAGCCCGCCTCGAAATGGAAAATGGCAAATTGCTTGAACAGTTTCTGCGCTGGTCGTACAACGCTTATCGTCTCGGGGTGACGATTGATCAACTCGATGCGAGTCTGCCGCCTATTGATCGAGGTTCGACACGTACGTCTTAGTACATGTCCTACCGGAGAAAATAGTTTAAATCGCGTGAAAGCACCGGTAGGTCACACCGTCCAGCATTGCGTCGGCATTCCTTCGGAAGTTGACCCTCAAGTGAAACCATAAGGTGTCCGTTAGTACATAAGTGGAAGCATAAAGCGTCCTGTGCGGCCACATTATGGTTCCGATTGCCTCGCGTGTGGTAAGCGATCCTATTGCGCGACTGATCATGGTTGCGCAAGTTCATCGCCACTGCGGCCAGCCCGTCTCTAAAAGATTTAGTCTGATCGGAGTATTGAGAGGACGGGGCGAGGGCGTTAATCTTTTGTCATCGGCAAGAGGTTTTTGTGTTCCCGTGACAAGGCTGGTTGGTAGTCTGAAGATCCCTGACTTGTGTAGATGCGTAAGCAACCTGGGCAACTGGCAAGGACAGGCAAGGCACTGAAAATTTGTGTGGTGCGGTCCGCCGCGACGCAGTGTCTTGGGTGGCTTCCGTCCTTTAGTCATCGTTGCGATCCGGGCGACAGGGTCACAGGTCGTCGTTGTATTTCCCTCATCTCCGGATTTATCCGGTAGGTTCTCCTATTTGGTCTCTTACGTCACTTCATGTGTTTAGGCCTTGGATTTCATAGCGGCATGCAAATAATGTCAAAAGCCGCTAGTACTGTGCGCACAAAAATAACGAACGGCCCCAAGGCGACTTGGCGAAGCTGCATCGCCTTGAGCTGAGCATTGAGCCTTACACGCGATACCCATGCTTTCGATTCGCCCATTCCGAGAATCAGATTCATTTGAAACCCTTACGGTGCTGCTGAACCGGGCCTATGCAGAATTGGGCGAGATGCGCTTGAACTACACCGCTGTTGATCAATCGGCTGCGGTCACCGCGCAGCGTATTGAAAATGGTCAGTGCTTCATCGCAGAGTGGGATGGTGGATTGGTTGGAACAGTTCTTGTGAAGCCAACCGACGTTCGTTCGGAGTGTGCGTACTTCACCAGAGCCGGTGTTGCGAGCTTGCGCCAGTTCGGCGTCGATCCCAACTTCCGTAGACGGGGAATCGGGTTGCAATTGATTCAATCATGTGAGGATTGGGCGCGAGCTCATGGTTTCAGGGAGCTTGCACTTGATACGGCCAAGCCCGCGAAACATCTGGTGGCGCTCTACACGCGTCTTGGCTACGCACCCGTTGCAGTAGTGCAATGGCCTGGCAAGGTTTATGAAAGCGTTGTTCTGAGCAAGATGCTCGGTGAAGCCTAACCCATGTTGTCTCAGCCCCTTTTGATAACCCCAAATTCAAAGCGCTCGTTCGCCGAAATGGACCCTCAGGTGGAACCATAAGATGTCCATCGCATTAGTGGAAGCACAGAAGTTGAGTCGCTCCGCGAATTGACTCACTTACGGGGGCTCACTCTAAGTGGGTCAAGCTTGCGAGCGATTTGACACCATGGACCTTGACAGCATTATTGCGAAAGGGAGTTCAGGTTTTTCATCAGGTCAGAGTCAGCGAGTTTTGTTGGCACGCGCGTTTGTAGTGAAGCCGGCGGTGCTACTTCTAGGCGAAGCGACTTCAAATCTCGAGGTTGCTTCGGAAAAAACTTCTCCAAAGCATCAGACAACTTGGCATTACAACAATCGTCTGTTCCCACCGTCCAGAAGCATGGGAGGGAGCGGATTGCATTATCCATTTCCCATTGCCAACAATTGTACGACTCCACCCATCGACCGGGCAGTAAGACAATGAAGACAAAACCGCTATTATTTTTTTCTGTGGCTTGTGGCTTCATTGTCGTTCTGGCCTGGAGACTGCACTCTTCTGGTAACAACGAAAATATACCAATTGAAGTTGGCACGGCCAGTGCGGTCATTCCCAACAGCAGTCAGTCAGGCATTCAAATTAAAAACAACAATATTGTCGATGGTGGTTCTCATCGTAACGCGAGACAGGTGGCCAGAGTAATTTCGCCGCTTCCACCGGAGAATGTCCCACTTCCTACCATTGCAACTGACCTGCATGCGAGAGCCGTGAACGGAGACTTTCGTGCGGCTTGCCGCATCTCATTTGAACTTGGACGCTGTAATGATTTGAGTAAGCAGCGGGCAGCACTCGATGCGATGATCAGCAAAGCAGAACCCTTGTCTTCGTCAACGCCCGAACAACGGGAGAATGTAATTGCCCAAACAAAAGACGAAGTAGATAAAACGATATCAATTTGCAATGGACTTTCTACTAAGGGGCTACTCAGGCCCTGGCAATACTTGCTAAGTGCAGCACAGGCTGGACACGTGCCATCCATGCTGCGTTTCGCAACGAATCCGCCAATTGACGAAACAAATTTTGCGCGTGATCTCGAAGGTTGGAGCGTCTACAAGGAGAACGCGCTTCCTCTATTGGAGGCTGCTCTAAAAAAAGGGGAGCCGATGGCTGCGACTCACTTGGCCTGGTTTTATTCCGGCTTCCCTGTCGCAGGGGGTAGCGTAGTGGATAAGGATTCTTTTCAGGCGATTCGATACACACAAACCGCATTGAGAATGGCGAATGCAAAATCCAAGGTTAGCCTGGAGAAGAGACTGGCGCGAATTTCAATAGGAGTAGACGTCGGCGAAGTTCAACGTGCAAAGGATTCCGGTGACGATCTATATCTGAAGACGTTTGCGGACAAGAAAGATGTCGCGTTCAGTGCAACGTTGTACAAGGACAATGGGGCTGACTGCCAAGACTGAGTGATTGCGAAAACACATCTGGGAAAGCGGGTCAATTTCGTTGATCCTCAGCAGAATTCACGCAAATAGACCAGAGCCCGGCAAGAGAGCCGAAGACTGTCGCCTGCTATCCCAAACACTTGCAGGACGTCATTGTGGTCAATTTTTTCACTGGAGATTACTGATGTTGTTCTTAAATCGAAACACTATTACAGGCGCTCTTTTTCTTATATGCACGATCATGCACGCTCATGCGGCAGATTCGTTGCCAACGCCGCGGTCTACTCAAGTGAGATTGGAGTATCTCGTCAACGGTCAAGTAAAGGAGGTGTTCGACGTGCTTGTGCCGTTCAACGAGGTTCGGTTGCGAGATGCGCGCACGGCGGTGCCTGTAAAGATAAGTTGCGCAGATCCGAAAAGGGCCATATCGCCACCCCAGAACCCCGCCCGCGCCGGCAGTTACTGGCAGGTTAGCGCGAGCTCCTTCTCAGACGGGACTACGACATTCGAGGCGAAAACGGAATTTTCTTCCCTAAAAGAGGTGAGAAAAACGACATCGCTTGGTTGCGACTTGGAGTTACCGATCATTTCATCGATCAGTGTGATAAGCCCCGGCGCTTCAGGGAAGTCCCCCTTGAAAGGCAGCCTCTGGACCTCTAAAACTGACGAAGGCATGATCGAAGTTCGATTCACCGCAGTCGCGCAGTAAAAATGAGTCGTGATGGTGGCCGCCTTCCGCTAGAGAATGGGCGTCTTGCCGAGAAACCATGACCAAAAATTTCAGTGATGATGACGTTGCTGGCTGTTGCTGTGATGTTTGGCGAGAGTTCCATCGCTGGCATCCAGCAATCTTGCTGTCTAAGAAAGATTCGTTACGTGCCTACGAACATAGCTACACCACGCAGGACATTGGCCTTTCTTGCGAAGGCGAAAACGACAGGTCCCGGACTTCTTCAGCAATAAGTGGTACGGCAATGGGGGGAGGTCAATTCAAGCCGTCAAGCGACTCTCTATTACGCGCATCACGATAGCGCACCGACCACAAACACTGGCACTAGCTGACCGGTTGGTCATCTTAAATGGAACCCAAACTACCGACCTATCGCAACTGGCAAAAGATAAACCAGCCCATTGAAGAATGCGTGAATTGCAAAAACTGCACCCATCG
>JAEUNB010000345.1 GCA_016790625.1 Betaproteobacteria bacterium
AGGTATAAATCGCATACTTGTCGCGACCGATATTGGAGATGACGTAGAAGGTGCCGTCATAACCAAAACTCAGCGGCAAAAAATTCTTGGCGAAAAGACGTGCGCCACCAATGCGCTCCCATTTCGCCTCGGCATCCTTGCGGTACCAGACATAAGTACCGTTATCGGCGGTGCCGGAAATGGCGGCACGAGGGACGCCGTTGCGATCCAGCACCCACTGCGATACACCACCCGGATTTTCGTAGGTCAGCAGCGTCTTGCGCCCGTTGCGCGTATTGAGCCGATACACGTCGGACTGCCCTGCGCTACGCTCATTGGTTGCAACAATAATTTCATCCGGCGCATCAGGTGCATTGCCGACATAGTTCATCAGGCGCGCCACCAGATTGCCGGCGCCCGCCTGCTGGCCGATTGTCGGTGCCAATACCCGGAATTCCCTGCCATCGCGATCGACCGCAAACCAGCCACCGCCGGTACGGGCATCAGAGGCCGAAGGTTCATTGATATTGCCGAGCGTGAACACCAGCCGGTTATCGCTCACCCAGTAAAAATCGACGATATCGAAGCGCTGCTCGCTGGTCAGCCCGAACGGCTTCCGCTCCTTGATGTTCATCACCACCAGATTCATGCGGCCATTGATCGGCGCAGTGGCGGCAAGATATTCGCCGTCAGGCGAAATGCGCAGATTGCTGAATTGTGGATGGCGGAAAAAATCCTCTACGGACAGCTTGGCCGGCTGTGCTTGAACAGCTAAAGAAAACAACGCACAAAGCCATAGGCATAGACGCAGAAATAGGCGTGCAGACATCATCGAATCTCCCCGGTGTGACCGTCATTATTGTGATGCGCGGCAATGTAGCACGAAGGCACGCGAGTGCCCTCGCCGGGGAGAGACGGTTCGTTACTGCGATACCTGAGGTATTACTTGGTGGCTGCGCGCGGAGCCGATGCCGTCACGGCTGCGCGGCTGCGTACTGTCGCCAAACCTTTGCTCAGACGTTCAATAAAAACATCCGGATCGGCTTTGCCGGTTTGCGCGAGATGCTGCTGGAATTTGACGATCAGATCGAAGACCTGTTCGACCGAAGTACAGGCATGAATACGAGGTGCTAACTTGGTAACGCCCTCGCCCAATACCATTTTTGCTTCCAGCAACAATAGACGCTTGGCATTCTCGACTTCGGCGTTGGCTGGTGATGTAGCTGGCTTTGCCGCTTGCACCGCCGGGTTGGCAGGTGACGCGGCAACGGTCGCAATCTTGGGCGGAGCGGCTTTAGCGGGCTGCACTGCCGGCTTCGGCGCGAGTGTTGCGACAGGAGCAGGGATAGCGGCTTTTTGCGGCTTTGTTGGTACCGCTGCAGTCACTGACGCAACAGGTTTTGCATTCACCTGTGCCGGATCGGAAGTCACATAACCCGATGCCAGCAGTTTGCCCAACGCTACGTGCACGCCAATGACATCGCCGGACATCGCCAGCACCTGCTCCAATGAGCGAAAGCCGTCAATGCGTTCAAGCAAACTACGCTGGCCATGGCTCAATTCCTTGTCGCCGGCTGCCATACCCGCCTTGCGGGTCGGATACAAAACTTCGTCCGCGACCTGAGACAGATCCAGCAGGGCCTTGCTTATCTTGGTAACGCTGTGTTCCATGGCTCGTATCTTCGACGTTGTTTCCCGCGCGCAAAATACGCGGCGACCATCAGACTATAGGCGGCAGCGAACCGCGATTCAATGTCCGCGGCGGTATTTCACAAATGTTTACCCCGATATACTTCCTCCGAACCCAATTGCGGAGCCAGCACCATGAATCGTCGGGATTTCATACGCATCGGCCTCGCCGCTGCCGGAACAGGAGCCACCATGAGCAGTGAAGCCGCCAAACCTGGCGCGCGCGGCAAAGCCGAGATCGATGTAGTCGAGGCGAGCGTAAGCAACCTGCAAAAGGCCATGCAATCCGGCAAGCTGAGTTCGCTGGCATTAACCAAGGCCTATCTGGCACGCATCAAGGCCATCGACAAATCAGGGCCTTGCATCAATTCGGTAATTGAAATCAACCCCGATGCGCTCGCGATTGCCGCCGCACTCGACAAAGAGCGAAAAATGAAAGGGCCGCGCGGACCGCTGCACGGAATCCCTGTGTTGCTAAAGGACAACATTGCCACGGCCGACAAAATGCAGACCACGGCGGGTTCACTGGCGCTGCTCGGCGTGAAACCGCCTCGGGACGCGTTCCTTGTTAGCCGACTGCGCGACGCCGGCGCAGTCATTCTTGGCAAGACCAACCTGAGTGAATGGGCCAACCTGCGATCAACCCGCTCCACTTCCGGCTGGAGTGCGCGCGGCGGACTCACGCGCAATCCGTACGCACTGGACCGCAATACCAGCGGCTCCAGCTCGGGCTCGGGTGCCGCGATGGCCGCGAGCCTTGCGACGATCGCCGTCGGCACCGAAACCGATGGCTCAATCATTTCTCCCAGCAACGTCAATGGACTGGTCGGAATCAAGCCCACCCTCGGCCTCATCAGCCGCAATGGCGTGATCCCGTTGTCGCACTCACAGGACACCGCCGGACCAATGACGCGCACTGTCGCCGATGCTGCCTTGTTGCTTACCGCTATGGCTGGCACGGATGCGCGTGATGCCGCAACAAGCGAAGCTAATGCGCGCCGACAGGATTACTCGCGTTTTGTTGATGTTGACGGGCTGAAGGGCGCCCGCATCGGCGTGGTCCGCGCCAATTTCGGTGGCCGCAACGACCTTGCCTCTGCTGTCGTCGAGAAAGCGCTGGACGTATTGAAGGCTCGCGGCGCGACGCTGATCGACGTGGAAGTACCCAACGCCAGCAAATACGGCCAGACCGAATTGGAAGTGCTGCTGTACGAGCTTAAGGCCGACATGCAGGCTTATCTGGCTGAATTCGCGCCCGGCTCGCATTTGAAAACACTGAAGGATCTGATCGATTTCAATGAGCGGCATCGCGATCGCGAAATGCCTTTCTTCGGCCAGGAATATTTCCTGCGCGCCGAAGCCAAGGGTGGACTGGACAGCAAGGAATACCTGGATGCGCTGGCCAACAATCATCGCTACTCGCGCGCCGAAGGTCTCGATCAAGTCATCAACGCCAACAAGCTCGATGCACTGGTCGCGCCCAGCGGCACGCCGGCGTCGCTGACCGATTTCATCCGCGGCGATCCGGGTGGCGCCAGCTTCACCTCACCCGCTGCCGTTGCAGGGTATCCGCATATCACCGTTCCGGCCGGCTTTGTTCACGGCCTACCGGTGGGAATTTCGTTTGTCGGCAGCGCATGGAGCGAAGGCACCTTGATACGTCTGGCTTACGCCTATGAGCAGGCGACCAAACATCGTCGTGCGCCGACCTATGTGAAGTCGTTGAACCAAAAGGCTTGAGCAGGCGCGCATCGTGCAGCCATGAGCACAGGTTCAGATTCTTCTACTCGCAGATATAAAAAATCGCGCCTCATCAAAAATCCTGTTGACGAAAAACTACAACTGTCTACAATTCGCGACTCAATGAATTTGACACCGGCTTGCATCGCACCCGGTTTTCCAATCAACCCATTTTCCCGAAAGGATCCCATGACGTATCTACCTCACAACCTGCGCTGACCTTTCAAGACCCCTGGCTTGAGAGGCAGCTCACTCTTCAAGCCTAGGCAACAGCGCCGGTCGTGACTTCACGTCATGAGGTTCGCAAAAAAGCCCTGGTGAATACCCCAGGGCTTTTTTTATTTTTCAGGATGAAACAACATGGGCATTCAAATTACGCTCAGCAAGGGCCGCGTTCCGGTAAAGGTCTGGACGCAGGACATCGAGCATGAAGCCATTCAGCAACTGGTCAACGTGTCGCAATTGCCGATCGTGCATGGCCATATCGCGGCCATGCCGGATGTGCATGCCGGGATTGGCGCAACCGTAGGTTCGGTGATTCCGACCAAGTCGGCCATCATTCCGGCTGCGGTCGGTGTCGATATCGGTTGCGGGATGAATGCGGTACGGTTGTCGATCAAGGCTTCCGAGCTGCCGGACAATCTGTACCGGATTCGTTCGGCCATCGAAGCCGCAGTACCGGTCGGCTTTTCGCAACACGAAGCCAGCAAGGTAAAGGGTTCGCAACACGCCCGCACCGCGCGCACGCTTGACCAGCGCCTGGACAACATCGTCGCCAAGCATCCGGCGTTGATGAAAATGCAGAAGTGCTTCAACGAGACCTGGGTTTGCCAGTTGGGAACCCTGGGTGGCGGGAACCACTTTATCGAGCTTTGCCTCGACGAGGAGGGGTTCGTGTGGGTGATGTTGCACTCGGGCTCGCGCGGGATCGGCAACGTTATGGGGCGGTACTTCATCGAGGCGGCGAAGAAGGATATGCGTCGTCACCACGTGAACCTGCCGGATGTGGATCTTTCGTATTTCTCGGAAGGCTCGCAATGGTTCGATGACTACGTCGAAGCAGTGGACTGGGCGCAGGATTACGCGCTGCTGAACCGTCGCGAAATGATGCGGCTGGTACTGGAAGTGCTGCAGCAGGAACTCTCGCCTTCCATCAACGCATGGAAGACCGAAGGTGAAGCGATCAACTGCCACCACAACTACGTGGCGCAGGAGACGCACTTCGGCGAGAAGCTGTTCGTGACCCGCAAGGGTGCGATCAGCGCACGCGAAGGCGAACTGGGCATCATTCCCGGCAGCATGGGAGCGAAGTCGTACATCGTGCGCGGACTGGGTAATGCCGAATCTCTGTGCTCGTGTTCGCACGGTGCCGGCCGCAAGATGAGCCGCACCAAAGCCAAGCGCATTTTCAGCCGCGAGGATCTGGAACATCAGACCGCCGGGGTGGAGTGCCGCAAGGACGGTGGCGTACTGGATGAAATTCCCGGCGCGTACAAGGACATCGACACGGTGATGGCCAACCAATCGGATCTGGTCGAGGTGGTTCACACCCTGAAGCAGGTCGTGTGTGTGAAGGGATGACGAATGAAAACCGTTAACCCTTTACTCACGCGGCTGGTGGCCAAGGCATCGAAGCCGCGCAACCACGTTCAACTGGCATTGAAGGAACGCCGGGGTGGAGCGGGAGCGCATCGCAAGAGTCGCGGTGCACTCAGGCGTGCCGAGCACATGGCGGTGGCCCAGGCGCTATCGAAGGACAGCGACGCCGACTAAGTGTGCTGTCTTGATTGCAGGAGAGGCGATTGAAAACTCAGGCAACTGAGAAGAGATCGCCGATCCCGCAGTCAAACACGGTCAGCAAGCCTTCGATCACGTCCTTGTTGATGTGCTTGGCATCGCCATCGACGACGCGGATGAGCTGCGGTACGGAGATGGCGACGCCGATGGCGGCAAGACTTCGCTGCAGCGCGGAGACGGAACGAAAACCGCGATCAGCCATGACCGAACGTGCACGCAGCACCAGTTTTCTCACTTCAATTTTTGATTTAGCAGATTTACCCATGGAATCGATCCTCACATTATCGACCGCGGCATTTTAGCAAAAATGAGCGTTTTATGAAAGAAAACATAATTTATTGAAATTATTTTTCATAATATGGTTGACAGGTAAAATTTCAAGCGATAAGATGCCGGTCATGAACAACGCCAACTTCCATCTGCCGACGACCCGAGAACCGTTTGCCTTCTGCGCACAGCAGGGCATTACCTATCTTGATCCGCAGTCCGCCTCCGGGAGGCTGATGCAATAGCCATCAGCCAACAAAGCTCTAACAGGCCCGGAGACTCGAACGAGATCCGGGCCTTTTTGCTTTCTGGACGTTGCTCAATAGAAAAGAACAAACATGAAAACGAAAAACGAACATTTGCATTTCAGCGAGTCGCTGATGAAACCGCGTGAAGGCCGCATAGCACCGGCCCGCAGCGTGCGACTTGCGCAGGCACAACAAGCGTCGTTCCTCTATGTCGAGGATCGGTGGGGCGGCCTGCCCCCGTGCATCGCCAATATGTATGCACGCAATGAAGATAAATCGAAACATGCAATCCGCGAACGGTCACTGATGTAAGACCGCCCGTAACTGCCCAGACGTTTGGGAAGCCCGGATTGCACCGAAAGGTCTCCGGGCTTTTTTGTTTTTGGATGGTTGGCCGAGCGATCGAAGGCGCCTGCCTGTAAAGCAGGATCCCGAAAGGACAACGGTGGTTTGAATCCATCACCATCCACCAGGCCCCGCTGGCGGAATTTGGCATACGCGCTGGTCTCAGAAACCAGTTTTTCCCGGTTCGAGTCCGGGGTGGGGTACCAGTTTTATCGCTCCGGCAATGCGACCGGAATCAAGCGAAATGTTCTTTGACAATTTGGATGTGGCAAATTTGTTCCCGTCGTCTAGACGGTCAGGACGCCTCTCTTTCAAGGAGGTAACGCCGGTTCGAGTCCGGCCGGGAATACCAATCAATCTCGCTTTGGCGTAGCGGCTGCGCGCTTCCTTTGGGAGGAAGAGTACGCAGGTTCGAATCCTGCAGGCGAGACCAAAACCGGCTGTCGCAAGAATCCAAACGCGATAGTGCTTTGGGCGCGGACTCGTTGTCCGCGCCGCGAAAGCAAAGAATATCCCCGTAACTCAATGGATCAGAGTGCGTGATTACGAATCACGAAGTTGAAGGTTCAAATCCTTCCGGGGGTGCCAGTTCAACGCGGGATGCCTGGCCGGACCTCACACCGGCCATTCGTCGAGTCGACGACGAGGCGTTGATTCATGTATGGCGCAGTAACTCAGTGGCAAGAGTATCCGCCTGTCTAGCGGAGAGTCGTGGGTTCGAATCCCATCTGCGCTGCCAAGTAACAAAGCCTTTCTAGCTGGTCTGGTGACAGCGCCGCTTTGAAGCAGCGGAGAGCTCCGATCGAAACGGAGGGAAGGCACCAGTTGGGGTGTAGCTCAAAGGAAGAGCACTCGCCTTTGAAGCGAGCGGTCTTGGTTCGATCCCAAGCGCCCCTGCCAAAAGACGTCCAGTAGCTCAGATGGTAGAGCAGCTCCCTGTTAAGGAGACGCGCGCGGGTTCGAGGCCTGCCTGGGCAGCCAATTTGTAGTCTCACAAATGCCGCTTAGCTCAGGAGTAGAGCAGTCGGTTGATAACCGACAGGCCGCTGGTGCGAATCCAGCAGCGGCGACCAGTTTTTCAACAGGAAAGGAGGTGATCCATGTCTGCAGTTCCCGGCGCCCCTCGAGGGCAAAGGCAGTAAGGCTGCGTTGCAGCAAACGGCAACTTCGCGAGTTGTGCGCGACTCGCATAGCGAAGAATTCGGGTTGCCGCCCCCGCAAATCGAAGAGGCGATTTGTGGCGGGTTCGATGACACGCGGTGGATGATGCAACACCGTCCACCGCAGTCAGAAATTTTTGCAAATCTCGACGGTGGTCTTGGTGTAGTGACAGCACATCGCGCTGTGAACGCGAAGGTCTCGGTTTGATTCCGACGATCACCCCATTTTCTCAACTGGCGCGAGACTCAACCGGTCGAGTAGCGGATTCTTAATCCGAAGGTTGTGAGTTCGAATCTCACCGCGCCAACCATTTTTCCCCTCTCCCCGGCCCTCTCCCGCAAGCGGGAGAGGGAGTGGATCGCAGTTTATTAGTACGGCCACATCCATCAACATTCGATTCACGCGAAAACGTGGATCAAAACCAATTCGTTGCAGAACGCATCGACAGCGGGTGAGGCTCTTGAGTCCTCCCTGGTGCGCCCATCCTGAAAATCGGAAAGGCGCATGCCGCGGTGCCGGAAGCAGTGAATCCCACGGGTGATCTAGCTCATCGGTAGAGCGCGGGCCTCATAAGCCCGAGGCAAAAGGTTCGACTCCTTTGCTCACCGCCAATCCATAGCTCATTGGTAGAGCAATCGACTATTAATCGATCTGTTGCGGGTTCGATTCCCGCTGGAAAGTCGCTGAAAACGACTCTTTGTAACAGCAGTACCCGGGCCGGTCCCGGTGGAAAGCGTGCCGTTGGCTTTTCACACCGCCCACCTCGCCAGTGCGCAGTACGCGCGTTTACGCGAGGCAGTTCAAGCCGATTGCCGGCGCGCTGAATTCATTCGCATTGTGGGATGAATGAAGCGCAAACGCATGAAGCGCGCCTGCCCTCCCGTATTCGCAAGGCTGTTGCCCGCGTGATGGTCGGGGGCCGGCTCACCAATAACAAGAAAGGGAATTAAAGTGTTCAAGAAGAAGATTTACGTGAAGAAGGACGAACGCGCTCTGCTGTTCAAGCGCGGCGACTTCGTGAAGCTGCTGGCCCCGGGCGAGCACAAGATCGACGAATTTTTCGGCGAAGAAACGGTTGAAGTGTTTTCGCTGGCCAAGCCGCAGTTCGAACACCGCCTGGCGGACTACCTGAAGAAGGCCGAGTCGGAGATGGTAGCTCGCGAATTCCACGTGGTTGAGTTGGGCGCAACCGAGGTTGGGCTGCGCTACGACAGTGGCGTGCTGGTCGAGCTGCTGCCACCGAACACCCGCCGTCTGTACTTCAAGGGCTTCGTCGACGTGAAGATCGAGGTCATCAACATTGCCGAGGATTTCGCGGTACCGGCAGCGCTGGCGCGCGAATTGTTCGCAGGCCGCGCAAAGGCCGGCGGGATCGACGGTGTGTTCGCCGTGCAGGTGCCGCAGTACCACGTGGCGCTGCTGTACGTGGACGGCAAGGTGGCGAAGCTGCTGGAGCCGGGACTCTCCGCGTTCTTCAAGTTCACCCGTGAACTGAAGGCCGACATCGTGGACCTGCGTTTGCAGGTGCTGGAAGTGGCGGGACAGGAAATCATGACCCGCGACAAGGTGTCGCTGCGTGTGAACCTGACCGCAGGCTACCGTATCACCGACGTGCTGCAGGCGTTTTCCAAGCAGGCCAAGCCGCTGGACTACCTGTACAAGGAGCTGCAGTTTGGTCTGCGCGCGGCGGTGGGTACCCGTACCCTCGATGAGCTGCTGGAAAACAAGCATGTCATCGACGATGTGGTGAACGACCACATCAAGCGCCGCGTGGCGGGCTACGGTCTAGAAGTCGAGTCCGTTGGTGTGAAGGACATCATCCTGCCGGGTGAAATGAAGGCGATCCTGGCGAAGGTGGTGGAGGCCGAAAAGGCCGCGCAGGCGAACGTGATCCGTCGTCGTGAAGAAACGGCGGCGACGCGCTCCCTGCTCAACACCGCCAAGGTGATGGAAGACAACCCGACGGCGCTGCGCCTGAAGGAGCTGGAAACCCTGGAAAAGGTGACCGAGAAGATCGACAAGATCTCCGTGTTTGGTGGCCTGGATGGGGTGCTGAAGGATCTGGTGAAGATCCGTTAGTAAGAAATGGAGTTGGGCCGACCGATAGAAATATCGGTCGGCCAAGCTTCACTAATCAACCAATGAAAACAAAATCATGAATACCCACAATCAAACGATTCGCACCCAGTTGCACAACGAATCCTATGACCTGGCCGACCTGCTGATGAAGAACCGCTTCGTGCAGGCCGTTACCGATGGCGTATCGCGCTATCCGATTCATCGCGAACTGCGTTTTGCCGCAAAGATGGAACTGGAAGTGCTGTTCGATGCCATCGCGTTGTCCGGCCATTGGACCGCGCAACGGCTGGATGCAAACAACCTCATCCTCGACGGCGCGGATGTGTTCATTTCCGGACGTGGTGGGCGCAAGCAGGATTACTGCTCAGCGTATTTCGACATCTGGGGTGAAACGCCGGCGGCCGCGGAAAACGCAAAGGCATTGCTGCTGGCACTGGTCGGCGACAAGCGCATTACCGAGCCGATGTTCGCCATCGACTGGCATTTCCTGACCTCGCGCGGCGAGCTGCAGAACGTGCATATCGAGGAAAAGGCCAACGACGTGCTGCACGACCTCGCCTATCCGGAGCTCAAGGATGGCGTGGCGGCATTTATCGATCGTTTCCTGAACGCCGATGAAACCGTTCTGGTGCTGCAAGGCCCGCCGGGTACCGGCAAGACGCGCCTGATCCGAGCCATCCTCGGCGCCATTTCGCGCCGCAAGGGTGAAGATGCCCGTGCGCTCTACACCGGCGACAAGAAGGCAGTGGAAAGCGACGAGATTTTCGTTCGCTTTATCACCGGCTGGGAAGACGCGTTCGTCATCGAGGACGCGGATCACATGCTGAAGCCGCGTTGCGATGGCAATGAGCATCTGCATCGCTTCCTCACCATCGCCGACGGTGTGGTGCGCTCGCAGGGTCGCAAGATCATCTTCTCGACCAATCTGCCGAATGTCGGCGACCTGGACGAGGCGTTGATCCGCCCGGGCCGCTGTTTCGCGCGTGTGTTTGTGCGTGAGCTCACGCCCGCAGAGGCCGAGGCGCTGATTGCGTACCTGGTGGCTGATCGCCCTTCGCGCGCGGCGGCGGTCGCACGATTGATGTCTGCTTCGCGCAAGTCGTATGCGCTGGCGGATATCTACAGTGTAGTGAAGGCGATCACGCTGGACGGAGCGCCACGGCTCGCTGCGTAGTTTAGTAGTAACAAACTCCAGCATTGGTGCGGTGTTTCAGGCATTTTCGGCCTGGGCACCGCACCAGTGCTGGAGTTTCATTTTCCATCACGCTCGAATTCGTATTGCTCGCGCAGGCGATTTCGTGCGTCCTCTTCAGCGGAAAGCGGTGCCGCCTGTGTCTGCTTCGACACCATGCCGGTCTTCGCCGCCAGCGCGCGAAACCACCCCCCAATGCGCGCGCGCGTCACACCGTGATAGTGATGCACCTGCCCCCACAACGACTCATCCAGTTTGACGAACGGATGTCCGCCCAGCGTCAGCCGCGAATGCAGCTCGGCCCCGGTATCGTGGTCGACAAAGGCAGGCTTCACACCATCAACCACGAAATCGCCCGGCCCTGCTTTGCGCAGCCATTGCGGCAATTGCAGGCTTCTTAATAGCGGAAGGCGAAAACGGTAACCCAGCCATCGCGACAATCGCGGATGGCCACTGACTTCCTGAAACGGCCGCCGTGCGATAAAGCTGGCACCGGCAGTTATCGCCGCGCGCACGCACTCCACCCGCAACAGCACCAGCGGAATCCACATCCGCTCGGCGTAATAGCCGGTGTGCGGTGGCAAAAGATGATGCGGCGGCCCCAGCCAGCCGGCTGGCTGCAGAAACCCGGCACCGTATGCATGTTTGTTTGCCGCAATTTGTCTCTGCATTTCGCTGACGACCTCAGCTTCGCGAATTTCAACATCCGAGTCCACCAGCAACACCGTCTCCGAGCGAATCTCGCGGAACAAACGGTCCAGCGCATCTCCATGCGGACGCAGCGGCCAGGACAACCAATGAAAATCGATGCCGCGTTCGCGCGCCAGCGTTTCGAAATGTTCACGGCTGCCATCGGCCGATTCGCAATCGATGATCAATACCGGCATGTCCGTGTGACGCAGGCATGACAACAGCGCCAGCGTGCTCACCCATTTGGTGCCGCAGTTGATGATCACGGCCTGCTCGCGCGCCGCGGGCAATTCGCCCAGCTGTTGTATGACTTTCATCACAGAGAGACCCCGGTAACGGGCTAAAAAACACCGGTGAACTCTACCATTCGCCCCTGCATTTCATCGCTACCGGCTGCAAACACGCCTGTTTTCCGGCGTTTCGCCCGCCATTTTTCGCATTTGGTCGGATTCCGCTTCAAGCACGAATTGCAACTACGTAAAGTTCGGTCATCGCAGCAAACAACGCAGTCCAACGTAACAACACAACCGACCCAAGGAGAAACACATGAACACCGAAACCACCAGCAAAGACAACATCGCCAACATCACCGTTCTTGCAGCCGCCGCACTGGCCATCGCCAGCGGTCTGTTTACCGGTAACGCTGACGCCGCACAACCGGCACAAGCAGTACAAAAGATGGAAGCCATCGTCGTCACCGCCAAGCGCCTGCCCGCGCCGAAGCTGGACACGATCGTCGTCACCGCACCGCGCATCGCCAGCCGCGCCTGATCACCACTCACACCTGCTCCGCGAGGGTCGGTCCCACGGATGTGTTGAGTGCAGTAGCAAGCAGTAAGGGAAGTAGTAGCAGTAACGCAGCAGAAAACAGCGGACTTCGGTCCGCTGTTTTATTTCAAATCGCAACGGACGCCGAACGCTGGAACCAAATCGGCGTTTGAACGCAATCGATCAAGCCCCTTTCAAGAAAACATCTCTCCATGAAGCAATTTTTCTCCCGCATCGCCCTCACCGCTGCCGCGCTCGGCAGTACCGCTTTTGCACAGGCAAGCACCTTCACCGATATGTGGTGGAACGCCAATGAGTCCGGCTGGGGCATGAACATCGTGCAGCAGGACGAAACCGCAGTCATCACGCTCTATACCTATGACGCCAACCGCAATCCGGTCTGGTATTTCGCCTCCACTGCGCCGGTTACTGCGTACACCGCTGCGGGCTTGCCGATTTTTATTGCCGAGCTGTATCGCACACGTGGCCCATGGGAAGGCGGCAACTTCGATCCTTCACAAGTCGCGCCAGTACGCGTCGGCGTGCTCTCGCTCGAGCCGCGCGACAAGGATCGCCTGCGCCTTTCCTATTCCGTCGACGGCCTGGTGGTGAACAAGGAAGTCACGCGCATGAGCTTTCGCCAGCACAAGGCCTCAGGCATCTATCGCGGTGCATTCAATCTGCGCCAGATCCTGCCCGACCGCGGTCCCTATGGCACGGCGGAAACCAATGCCGACATTGATCTCACCATCGAAGCCGGCCAGGCGCATATGAATACCCTGATCAACGGCGTGTCATGCGATTTTCGTGGTCCGTATGCACAATCCGGCAAGCTTGGCAGCTTCAGCGGCAATTTCACCTGCAGCAGCGGCCGCAGTGGAACCTTTACCGTTACCGAGATGGAGATCGGCGCGCATGGCGTAACGGGAATGATGACGACGGCGACATCGCAACTGCAGGAGCGCGGACGATTCGCGGCGGTATTGCGCTTCTAGCGTCGGTTATAGTTAAAGACAAAAATCCAGCATTGGTGCGGCATTTCGGGCACTTTTAGCCTGAGACCCGCGCCGATGCTGGAGTTTTTTGTTTTCGTCGGAGAAAAGCGCCGCTACTCCGCCACGCAAAGGCAGTGCACATAGCCCGTCATCGGACTACCACTCTTTGCACGTTCGGCAATCTGTTTCAGCCAGCCGAGATCGCGCTGTGCATCGGCCATCACGCCGGATGCTGACAATTCCGGCATCACGCCCGTCAGATACTCCGCGAACGCCGAACGCGCATAGTCCGACAACGATGCCATCAGCGATGCGCCGCCCAGCTGCTCCAGCAGGCGCTCGAAGCTGCTACGGTCGGCCTCGACGTAAACCGTGCGCGCATCGTCGCCCAGCTTGCCTTTCTCGCGTGCCGACTTGATCGCATCGGTATAGCTGCCGAGTCGATCGATCAGCCCGCGTTCCTTGGCCTGATTGCCGGTCCACACGCGCCCCTGTGCGACTTCGTCAATTTTCTCCGGCGTGGATTTGCGCGCGGCGGCAGCTTTCGCCTTGAAGTCGGTGTAGATGTTGCCGATGACCGACTGCACCATTTGCGCCATGCGCGGATCGAGCGCACGGCGTGGATCGTACGCGCCGGCCAGCCAGGTGGTGGTCACGCCGCCGGTGCCAATGGAAAGTTTTTCCATCGCTTTTTCGCCGGTCGGCAGCATGGCGACAACGCCGATCGAACCGGTGATGGTGGCCGGATCAGCAATTACTTCATCCGACGACATCGAAATCCAGTAACCCCCCGATGCCGCCACATTCCCCATCGACACGATCACCGGCTTGCCGGCCTTGCGCGTGAGTTCCAGTTCGCGGCGAATCATTTCGGACGCCACTGCGCTGCCGCCGGGCGAATTTACCCTCAGCACAATCGCCTTGATCTGGTCATCATTGCGCGCCTTGCGGATCAGTTGCGACGTCGAACGCCCGCCGACTTTGCCGGGAGGCGCGTCGCCATCGTCAATTCCACCTTCGGCCACCACCACGCCCACGGCGTCACCCATCATCGGCGCGCGCAGCGTGGAAAGGTAGTTTTCAAAACCGACCTGGCGGAAGGTCTTGTTCTTTTCATCCTTGGCGCCGCGCTCGATCATCAGGTCGCGCAGTTCGTCCTGCGTTTTCAGGCCATCGACCTGCTTGGATTCAAGCGCGAGCCTGGCGGCATTGCCCTCAACCGCGATCAGCGATTGCGGCAGCGCTTCAATGCCCTTGTTGATCGCGCCGGCCGGCAGCTTGCGCGCTTTCTCCACCGCTGACGTGTAGGTCGCCCAGAGATCGGTGTAGAGCAAGGTGTCGGCCTCGATGGTCGCTTTCGACGGCGCATTGGCGACATAGGTTTCGCCGAAATTCTTATAGTTGCCCACGCGGATCACATTGGCGGACAGACCCAGTTTGTCCAGCGCGTCCTTGTAGTAATTGCGATAGCCGCCGTAACCCTCGGTCAGCACCGAGCCCATCGGATGCAGGTAAACCTCGTTGGCATGCGCGGCAAGGAAATAGCGGCGCTGGTTATATTCGCTGCCCCAGGCCACAACTTTTTTTCCGCCGGCTTTAAACCGCTCCAGCGCGGCCGCCACTTCGCGCAATGCGACCAGCCCACCACCGCCAAAGTCATCGAGGATCAGCACCGCGCTGTCGATTTTCGGATCCTTGGCAGCCGCTTCCAGCACCGCCAGCACATCGCGCAGCTGGGTCTGATCGCCGGCACCGCCACGCACTTCGCTCAGCAGGCGATCGCGCGGCCCGCCGGTGCGCTGCTCGACCAGCGGCCCCTTGAAGTTCAGCACCAGCGCGGTCTTTTCTTCGATCTTGAGCCCGCTGCTGCCGAAGAACAGCGAGGCAAAAGCGATCAGCAGGAGAAGAAAAATCAGGTTGAAAACGATGCGCCGGCTGGTATCGATCACCGTCCAGATACCGGAGAAGAAGCGGCGCAGGGCCGAGGGTCTTTGTTCGTACATGTGAATTTATCCAGAGGTTGACCTGTGAATGATACCGGTCAGACACCTTCACCGAGAACAAGTGCGACAAACCGCCGGAATCGCGTAGCCGGCCGCGCCGCAGTTCTGCGCCAGGCAGGAAAATCAAGTACTGGAGAGTGTTTCCGGGCGTTTTCGCTCCGGAAGCCGCTCCCTTGCTTGTGTTTCGTCTTTCACACCAATGCCGTACCATGCGGGCAGGCGCGATTTGGTGCGCTCATTCGGGAAACCCATGAAGAACCACGCATTGACCAAAGACCAACTCGCCGCGCTCGATGAAGTGAGCCGGATGGCGAAGAACGCAAAACCCAGCGCCTGCGTCGCACGCAATGCCAAGCACCTCATCGGCATCAAGCTACTCAAGCATCGCAAGGACGGCGGTTTTGCGCTGACCGACAGTGGTGCGGAAGCGGTGTTCATTCGTCGCTGCATCGCGGGCCTGCGGGCGATGGCCGATAACCCCGATACCGCGCTCAACGCCGATGTGACCGCGTTTCTCGGCCGCAAGGGACATATCGCCGCCACCGACACACCCGGAAAATTCGAGATCACCGCCAAGGGGCGCGAATGTCTCGCCGATATCGCGCAGAATCCCTGACCGTTTGACTGGCTAAGGCTTGCGCTAAAAATATTTCTGCGCTTTTTCTTCCACCCGCTGCGCATCGATCTGCAGCAAATCGCGCAGGATCGCAGTGTGACCTGAACCGGCAATCACCACCACCCGCTCACCGGGCGCCGCATGTGTCTGCACATTGGCGTACATACGAAAATTGCGCTGCCACCATTGCGCGGAAGCGTCGGCGCCATGGAACTGGCGTTTATCCGCACCCACAGCATTGAGCATGATGTAGAAGCCCTTGTTGGCGCGATCGTCCCCCGGCGAATTACTTTTCAGCAGGATCTCGCGCAGGCTCAGCGTGCGGTGTTCGCGCTGAAGCCGCGCCGACCACTCAGCGATCAGCGCTTCCACCTGCTTCATCGTCGCCGGTTCTTCCTTCGGCAGGTAGTCCCACAGCTTGCTGTCGGACGGCGAATCGCGCTCATCGAAACCGTGCACCTGTTTCAGGCCTGCCAATTTGGCGATGCGAAACCCGAGCTGGTAGATCTCGTTTACCTTCAGCTCGTACTTGCCGTTGAGGTAATCGGTGTAACGCTGATTCATCACCGCATCGCTGCTGACGGGATACTCCAGCAGCACCTTGGTCGGCTTGAAGTCGGCGATGCGCTGCGACAGCGCCACCAGATACTTCTGCTGTTCCGGCTTCATCACATCGATCGGCGTGTACTTCACCGCATCCAGACCGGGATTGTCGAAATGAAACAGACCGATCAGCATCACCCTGGCCGGCGGCGCGGGCGATTTCCCGTCGGCTGCATGGCCCGCAGCCCAGGCTGGTAGGCCGGCACCGGCGAGCAGGCTGCAACAAAGCGCCGCGCAAAGCATGCGCAGACGGTGGAAAGCGGTTTTCATGCAATGTTCTCCCTGGATTTATCGACGGCAATTGATTGGCACCAACATTGGATGCGCCGTCGCATCGAATCGGATTTGCCGGCAAAAAAGCACCAAGGTTTGATCCAGCGCAGACCGGCAGGCAGTTTCGGCCGGCATAGTGTCAGGATGAACCTGTTCGAACGCATCTTCGAGCGCCTGCCCGATGCCGTGATCGTGGTCGGCGGTGACGGGCGCATCTCCTGCGTCAACCCGCGCATCACGCCGCTGTTCGGTTACACACCGGCCGAGCTGATCGGCCAGACGGTCGAGCTGCTGGTACCGGCAAGCGTCGCCAATGCGCACGCCTCGCATCGCGCCCGCTTCATGTCCAATCCGCACACGCGACGCATGGGGGCTTCGCAGATGCAGCTGCGCGCGCGCCGCAAGGACGGCAGTGAGTTTCCCGCCGACATCATGTTAAGCCCGCTCTTGACCGACGCCGGCACGGCGACGCTGTGCGTGGTGCGCGACATCAGCGAGCGCAATGCGCTGGAGGAGCAGCTGCTCCGCCGCACCAGCGAGCTGGAGACGCTGCACGTACAACTGAAGGAGCTCGCCAGCCGCGACGGCCTGACCGGGCTGCTCAATCGCCGCACCTTTCTGGAACAGCTCGAATGGCTGTTGCGAAATACCTGCCGCCGGCGGGAAAGCCTGTCGATGCTGATGATCGACCTGGATTTCTTCAAGCGCGTCAACGATCACCACGGCCATGGCGAAGGCGATCGCGTGCTGCGCGCGGTGGCCGCCACGCTGACCGCAACCTGCCGCCAGAACGACATTGCCGGCCGCCATGGCGGCGAGGAATTTGCGATCGCGCTGCCCGACACCGACGAGGCGGGCAGCCGCGTGGTGGGCGAAAACTTCCGCCGGGCGATCGAGGCCATCGCCGGAATGAAGAAGCCGGTCACGGCCAGCATCGGCATTGCCACCTTCACGCCGGTCGAGGGATTCACCGCCGGCGCGAAGCTGTGCGAAGAACTGATCGCACGCGCCGATCGAGCCCTGTACCTGGCCAAGCATGAAGGGCGCAACTGCGTGCGTCACGCCGGCATCCTGACCGGGGCATGCTGACCGGCGCAGCCGCCGGGCTTGCAACACATCCAGCGTTGCAATGCCCGCGTAGGTCGAGCTTCGAGACAATCGCGGAGGCAATCATGAAAAACAGCGAGCGCGTAGGCGCCATCTATCAGGCATTCGGCAACGGCAATATCCCCACCCTGCTCGAGGCCCTGGACGAAAATGTCGATTGGGAATACACCGCCTCGGGTGACGAACTGCCCTGGTATCGCCGCCGCAGCGGCCGCACCGGCGCAACCGGGTTTTTCCAGTCACTGGCCGATTTCGAGTTCCATACGTTTGCGCCGACTGCCATCCTTGATGCGCCCGGCGGGCTGGTGGTGAGCGTGGTTTCCATCGATCTCACGCTGAAGGCCACCGGCGCACGCATCACCATTCCCGACGAAGTGCACCTGTTCTATTTCAACGATGCGGGCAAGGTGATCAAGTTCGCACATCGCGTCGATACGCACCTGTTCTGGAAGGCGATGCAGGCTTAGCGCCGGGCGAATGCGTCAGTGCTTCAGCGCTTGAACGAGTACTGATTGCGGAACTCGCCCTCGGCACCTTTCGGTCCGGCGGTTTTGAGAATGTCGAATGCGTCCTTGCCGAACCGCAGGCGATAGCGCGTCACTTCCTCGACACCCTTGTTGTCCTGCGTACGCTCGGCAATCACTTCCAGCACGCCGTCGGTGCTTGCGCTGCGAACAATCGTCGCCGTCGTCACATCATCGGCCTTCAATCCGCTGAAGCGCACGACGCCGGCGTCGGTATCGACCAGCAGCCGGTCATACGAATGCACCGTCTTCTTCGGACCGTCGTCGAAGATGTAATGCAGCGTCAATTCCTTCGGCGCCGACGCGGTCACGAACAATCGCGTCGGCAACGTCACGCGCTTGAACGGCGGCTGGTAGTCGCGGTATTCGAGCGCTCCCTGCCAGGCGCCCTCGATTGCCGCCAACGCGACGACCGGCGGCGGATCGTACAGCGCGTGTGCCGTCAGCGAAACTGCGCTGCAAACGGCAAGCAACAAGCGAACAATGAATTTCATCACGACACCTCGATGGTTGACCTGCGAGCATGGGTGCTTTCGCAGGGCGCAAAGCTGTTTGACGCGCGCCGCAGGGGTTTTGGATTGATCGGGCTTGTGTGTGATCTAGACAAAGAAACTCAAGTACTGGCGCGGCCTTCACGGGATTTTCGCCCCAAAGGCCGCGCCAACTCTTGTGTTTTTGCCCCGCTTTGCGGGATAACTAGGCCCAACCGCCTATTTGCCCGCCGCCGCTTTCGGTGCACTGCGTGCATTGGCGATCAGCTGGTCGATGGTGGCGAACAATGCCGTCGGCCCGCCATTGGCCTGCTCCAACACCTGGAAGCGGCCGTTGACGATAAACATCGGTGTCGAGCGAACCTTGTAGTCCTCGATCATTTTCCGCGCGCGCATCACTTTGCTCGACACCGAGAACGACTTCTGCACTTCCTCGTATTTCTTCGGGTCCACGCCGTTCTTCTCCAGCCACTCGTTGAGAATCGCCGGGCTGCCGAGGATGACCTTGTCGCGATGCGCCGCGATGAATATCTTGCCGTGCAAACGATCCAGCTGGCCCAGCGCTTCCAGCGAATAGTAGAGGACGGTGCTGTCTATGCCCATCAGCCGCGCCGGCGAGGGAACGCGCTTGAAGTTGACGTGCGCCGGCTGCTTCTTGACCCACGCCTCCAGCGACGGCTCCAGGTTGGCGCAATGGCTGCAGCCGTAAGCAAAGAATTCCAGCACTTCGACCTTGCCGTCGTTTTCGACCGGCTGCGGCGGGTTAAGTGGCGTCACGCCCTGCTGGGCGTGGGCTGTCACGAACGCGAACAGCGCCAGCAATGCAAGAGTGATCTTGTTCAGGAAACGCAGGGGGTGGGACATGGGGATCTCGCTAGGGTAAAGAATCGGTGCCGTTATTTTCTCGCACTGGGGCCAGTTTGGCCGCTGACGGAGCAGATGGTTCTCAAAAAGTCATGGCGCGGGAAATTTCGACCAAACCCCAGCACTGGCGAGCGTTTCAGCGGCATTTTGGCCGGAGACCCGCACCAATGCTGGGGTTTGGACAACGCCACCGCATACCACGCAACATGGGCGCACAATAAATCCGCCCAAGTGGCCGCAGCGTAGTTTGGCCAATCACCCATCGCAACGCGGAGCACCATGTCCCAGGCCATCCCGTCACCCGAACCCATTGCAATTGCCGCAGATGCGGTCACCACCGCGCCCGAGCCGGTGGCCGCTGAAGATCGCATCGCCATCCTAGACATCGTGCGCGGCTTCGCACTGATGGGCATTTTCATCATGAACATGCCGGGCTTCGCGACCTCGTTCTTTGTCGAGGCCGATGGCTCGCATCGCTGGACGGCGCAATACGACATCGCCGCGGAATCGATTCGCGACATGTTGTTTGACGGCAAATTCAACAGCATGTTCAGCCTGCTGTTCGGCGTCGGCTTCACCATCCAGCTCGGGCGCCTGATGCAGCGGCAAGTGGACGGTGCGGCAATCGGCATTTACGTGCGCCGCCTGCTGGTGCTGTTTTTGTTCGGCCTGTTGCACGTGATGCTGCTGTGGCCCGGCGACGTGCTGCACATCTACGCGATGCTCGGATTCCTGCTGCTGTTCCTGCGCAATGTTTCCGATCGAGCCATCTTCGCGCTGATGGCCGGCTGCATTTTGTTCATTCCGCTGAGCGGCGTGGTGCGGCTGTTCGTCATCACGCCGGCGATGGTCGCGCAACGCGTGGCCGAAGGCCAGATGTGGGAGGCGGGCAACAACCTCGCCTTTGGCGCCGGCACCTATCTCGATACGGTGCGCGAGCGCATGGCGGAGCTGCTGTTTTTCTACGGCACGCCGCTGAACCTGTGGGGAAGCGTTGGCTTCTTCGGCACCCTGCTGACCACCATGCTGATCGGCTTCCTCATCGGCCGGCACAAGCTCTACGCCCGCATTCCGGAACTGATGCCGATCATTCGCAAATGGCAGTGGTGGGCGCTGGGCATCGGCCTGGTCTGCGCGGGCATTTTCGGCGCGATCGGCCTGCTCTATCGCGTGCCCGGCCCTTCGCCGATCAAGGTGCTGGGCGGTGTTGCCTACGTCATCTGCCGCCTCGCGCTGATGAGTTTCTACGTGCTGACCATCGTGCGGCTCGCCGAGCTGCCAGTGTGGCGGCAACGCTTCAGCGCCTTCGCCATCGCCGGCCGCATGCCGCTCACCAATTACCTGATGCAATCGCTGATCGCCTGCACGCTGTTCCAGAACTGGGGCGTTGGGTTGTGGGGCAAGGTCGGCCCCGCACTGGGCCTTCTGCTGGCGATCTCGGTGTTCTTCCTGGTGCAGGTGCCGCTCTCCCGCTGGTGGCTGGCGCGCTATCGCTTCGGGCCGATGGAGTGGCTGTGGCGCTATGCGACCTACGGCAAACGGCCGGCGATGCGGATTGCGGCGGCGTAAGGGCTATCGACCCATCGACTCCGCCCGGGCTACTCCTGCGCCGGGCCAGGCAGCGTGGTGATCTTCCAACTGCCGGGACCGCTCCAGACAATCTGCTTGAAGGTGCCGACATAGCGATCGCGCTCAATCAGATTCAGCATCATGCCGACCGGATCCATACCCTGTTTGTAATCGGCCGCGAAGGGAATATCCAGCCGCGCCAGCTTCATCATTTTTTCGTCCTCGTCGTTTGAGGAGCGGCCATCGGGCTGCGCGCGCTCGATTGGAATCTGCCCATAGAACAGCCAGCCCATGTTGACCGGCAAGCCCTCGGCGATCAGCCGCTTGCCGGTGGCGCGATCCAGATGCGCGATGTGAATCGCATCGACCGAGACAAACGACACATAGGGCGGTGGAGTGGCCATGGCCTCGCAACGGCTTGGTGCAAAGATGCACGCCCAACTCTAGCACTGGCGCGGCCCCTGCCGGCATTTTGGCTGGAGCGCCGCATCAGTGACGGGGTTTCAGCGCGCACCGCCGTTCGCCAGTCCCATCACCCATGCCCGCACCGAGGCATCGTCCCACGCGCCGTCGTAACGCACATCGGCGGCATACACCTCCAGCGCACCGCGCCCGCGACCGCGCGCAACCTTCTGCGGCAGCACGATGCGCGCGAGGCCAGACGGCAGCGTCTCGCTGCGCACGTCCATCAACATGCCATCGCCATAAGTATCGAGGCCGATCAGTTGCACACCGGGCACGAACAGAACACGGTCGGCGAAGTTGAGGCATGAGGACGCGCACGCGCCGTTCGACAGCACATACACCTTGGCCGCGAACGGACTGTCACCGTTCGGCCGCCGCTTGCTTTGTCCGCCCGATGGGCCGGTCTCATCGCTACCGTCGCGACAGAACGGCACCGATTTCGCAGCCGCTTCGCGCAGGCGATCGGAGATCGCGACCGCGCGCAGCCACGAGCCGGAGAAGACACCGAATTCCTCGCGCATGCGTGCCGACCAGGCGCGCCAGTAATCGGCGTTGCCTTCCGAACCGCGCCAATCCACCGCAGACTTGACCGGCGGCGGCTGATGCTTCGCCAGCACCGGCGCGGTAAAGATCGCCTCCGCCAGTTTGTCGGCCCACTGCGAATTGCCGCCACCGTTGCCACGCGTGTCGATGACGATGGCGCGGCTCGCGCGTATCGCGTCGCCACGTTTCAGCACCTCTGCGATCAGCAGTTCGAGCTTGGGCGCGGTCTGCGCACCGGAGCTAAAGGTCGGCACACCGATCCAGGTCACCCCGGGCGCGGGCTCGCTGACGCCGAACGTGGCAGCGGGGCCGATGGCCGCATTCTGCAATTGCGCCCACCACGCCTCCTCGGGTTTGGGCAGCGCGCGCCACTTGAGTTCGACGTCCTTCACTTCCTGCGCAACCTCGATGCGGCAGCGCTTCGGTGCCGGCGCGAACGCGATGCCGCGATCGATAAAAAGCCGCGTCATTGCGCGACGGCGGTCCGCGGCGAATGCAGGATTCAATGTCAGCGACAGCACGCGCGTTTCCATCAACTCGGCGAGCGGCTTGCCATCGCAGGACAGGATGCGCGCGCCCAGCGGGGGCGCCTCGGTATCGCTCGCATCGCGCTCCGCCACCACGCCAACGTCCCCCTGCATGGCGACGATGATTCCCGGCCAGCGTGCCGGCGGCAGGCTGCCGGTCGGCTGGATGTTGACGTGCGGATCGCGAAAGCCGCTGGCGAATGCCGAGAGCGTGTAATACCAATCCGCCTCGCCCTGAATCTCCGCCACACGCGCTTGCGCGTCCGCATAACCCTGCACCAGCCAGCGCTTCAGCGCCGGGTTCTCGTCATCGAACGGAATCGGCGTGTGCGCGCGCAGCAGCTGTTCGGCGGCAGCGAGGTCGGTGCGTGCCAGTGCACGCCAGCCTTCGGCGGTGGTGGGTTTTTCGGTTGCGGCAAGAGCGAATGCGGGTAACAGCGCCGATATGGCAAGGCAGTAAATGAGGCGGGACATGAGCGCGTCCTTGCGGGATGCAAAGCGGTTGGACGCGTTGGGCGGGCGCTTTGGATTGGCGACGCGGCGTCGATACAAGCATGGGGCGCTCCGCGAGTGATGCAAGCACAATACCTGCTGCGGCTAGAATACGAGCGGACCATCGCTACCGCCATTCATGCCCGCACCGAATCAATCTGACGCCACCCAATCCGCCACCTCGCTGGATGTCTCCTTTCGCGCCCAACTGGAGCAAGCCGAGCAGGCGCGCCGCAAAGGGGCGATCAACGACGCCATCGCGCTTGCCGCCGACGCGCTGGCCTCCGCACAGGCTGCGGCCCGGCCGGACCTGGTCGCACTCGCGCAGCTCGACCTCGGCAATCTGCATCGCTATGTGCCGAACGCGCTTGAATCGTTCCGCCTGCTGCATGCGGCCGAAAAGCACTTTCGCGAAACCGCCGATCCGTTGATCGCAAAAGCCCTGGCGCGGCAGGGCATGACACTGGGCGACATGGGCGATCACACCCGCGCGCTCGATCTCTACCGCGAGGCACTGGGCGGCATCGAAGCCGGCGACGCCGTTACCGACAATGCGCTGGCCGCGACCTGCTACGGCGCCATCGGCGTCGCCTGCACCCAGCTCGACGATTTCGAACAGGCCGAGCAGGCGTACCGCAAGGCGATCCCGCTGTACGACGCGACCGGCAATCAGGAGAGCATCTGCTTCGTCTACAACAACCTCGCGATCCTGCGCATCCGCACGGTGGAGAAAATGAACGGAGCGGAAATCGGGCACGCCGATCGCGCACGCGTTGCCGATGACGCGTTTGCCTTTATCGAGGAAGGCCTCTCCCGCAATCAGCAGCACGTTCGCAGCATCATGCTGACCGGCGCACTGCAGAATTCGCGCGGCAACCTGCTGGCCGCGCTGGGCCGGCTGGAAGAATCGCTGGTGGCGATCGGCGATGCGCTGTCCGCCTATCGCGAAATGAATTTGCCGCGCGGCATCGTCGATGCGCTCAGCAACCTGGGCGAAACGCATTGCAAACTGGGCAATCTCGACCAGTCCCTGCAATACCTGCAGGAGGCCGAGGTACTGGTGCACCAGCACCAGCTCAAGGACCACGAGCGCAAGCTGCAACAGCTGCTCGCCGAAACGCTGGAGCAACGCGGCGACGCGGCGCAAGCGCTGAAACACTTCAAGCGTTTTCACCAACTGGAAACCGAGAGCCAGCGTCACGATACCCAGCGGAAGCTGCAACAGCTCGCGCTGCGCGCCGAAATCGAACAGGCGCTCGCCGAAGCCAAACGGCAGCGCGAACGCTCCGCCGAGCTAGCCGCCAGCAACCAGACGCTCGACCGGATTGCTCACGAAGATGCGTTGACCGGCGTGTCGAATCGCCGCCGGCTGGACACCTGGGCAGGCAATCAACCTGCCGCGCTGCCCACGGGGTTTGCCGTCGCGCTACTCGACATCGATCACTTCAAGAAAATCAACGACACGCATTCGCACGCCATCGGCGACGCGGTGCTGCGCGAAATCGGCGCGTTGTTGAAAAGCCAGGCACGCAACGAGGACCTGGTGGCGCGCTACGGCGGCGAGGAATTCGTGGTGGTGCTGCGCGGTGTCTCGGGTCCGCAAATGGCAGAGCGCATGGAGCGGTTGCGCGCCGCCGTCGAACGCCACGACTGGGGGCGGGTGGTGACGGGCCTCGCCGTGACCACCAGCATCGGCGTGGCCGCGGCCGATGGGGCGCTGGCGTTCAGGGAACTGGTCGAACGCGCCGACACGGCGCTGTACGCGGCAAAGTCGGCTGGACGGAATCGGGTGGTGACGGCAGCGTGAGTTGTGTTGGCCGCTCTTGAAGCACGCCGACCCCACTTACGTTTTTCACAATATCAAAATCAAGCACTGGCGGGGCTTTCAGCGGCATTTTGGCCTGCAATACCCGCCAATGCTGGGGTTTATGTTGATTTTTATAGGGAAGGCCAACACGAGCAGTAACGTCTACTGCGCACGAGAAAACGGCGAACCATAAGTCCGCTGTTTTATTAGCCTATCAATCCCTGAAAGAAATCGTCACGGTCTGAGCCGTCGAACTGACCGGTCTGCATGCAGCAGTTCTTGAAATCTGCGGGTGGAACCGCATGGGCACAAATCGTTGCGGCCCAGCTTTTCCAGCAGCTCCTTGCCGCCGTGGACGATACGTGATCCGCCGATGGAGCGCTTGACGCGCGCTTCGGAGGGGAATCCCTTCTTTCGCTTACTCGTTGCCTCGAAAGCAAAAGAGGTCTTGGTGTTGGTGCTTTTTCATGATGACCTCCATTTGATATGCCGTCGGGTGACGGCGGGCGGATTTTAGCCGGGAACTATCTAATTTTGTACGCCGCCAACTCTTCACTTGGACTTGGCTTTCGCCGTTTCTTTCCTCACTGGAAGCTCCGGTTCCGGTGGTGGAAGAATTCGAGACCAATCTTCAACGCTGGACTCAAATTGCCGTTGTATTCGTTGCCAATCCACAAGTCGAATCATCTGATCAAAGTACTCCAGTGGTTCTCTTCGTGATCTGGCATCAGCAAGTTGCGTATCATTCATTAGTATGAATTTCTCACCGGAGATTATTCTGTATTTATCCGGCCCCGCACCTCTTTCTTCCTCGATCTGTCCAATCAGTGCATTCAGCTTCTTTGGCGGGCGCGCCTCCTTGTTGACTTTTTGCCACTGAAACTCAATGTCGCCATTCTTTTTCAATACATATCGGCCTCTTGCGATCACTCTCTCGGAACAAACATCGCACCAGAACGTTATCGCCGACCTTCCATTCGGAAAAAGATAAAGAAGCTCGCCAATTAATCTATCCGAACTGGTCCGATACTTGCCCCAAAAATGCTCTTCGTTGCCAAGAAAGTCGGCTTTGCGAAACTTGAACTCCCTCAAAGCATCGTCAACGACCTCGTCGCGCGGCGGGACAAATGTAAACAAAATCTCGTCACAGTGCGCGGCGCCAAGGGAGCCGAGCGTCAGTAGTACACCAACCACGAGATAGGGCCAATTCATTTTCATCGCAAATTCCAGACAGGAATCGAGCCTGCCTCTTTTTTCATTTGACTAGCGTTTCAATTGGCGCGCGTGCCTTGGCGCTCCGCTCTTGCTCTGCTCGACAAGCCTGCCAGGAATCCCTTTCCAATCGTGGTACTCAACCACTCTCTCGAAATAGTCGATATTTTGTTTCGCCCGTTGTGCGAATTGAAAATTGTCAGGGTCCATAAGTAAAACCTTTGTTCCAACTAGTTCAAGTCGCTTGGCCCCATGCTCGGTCAACGTTCGCCACTCCGCTCCATGGATCGCATTGAGTTCTGTTGGCAGGTTGGGCTCTGCAACCAGCGGCTCCCAGGAGATTGATATCTTTCCACCTGCAAATCGATACTTGCCCTGCGCGAGAACTTCTTCCAAACAAATATCGCACCAGCGCGTATAAAGCGCGCCGCCATCAGGAAAGACATAGAGATAGTTTCCACTAGTGAGTGCGTACGGCTTCCGGTAGCGGCCCCAGAAATTTTGATTTGGTTGAACCGTATCAAACAGATAAAACATATACGGCGGCTTGCCAAATCCCAAATCGGAACTAATCGAAATCTCATTTCC
>JAEUNB010000379.1 GCA_016790625.1 Betaproteobacteria bacterium
CGAAGGAGATTTATTCGCCGGCCGGCTGACCGGGGCGGCTAGCGCCGCTCTTCCCAATCGACCACCGCCTCGCCTTCCAGCGCGATCAACAGCTGATAGCGATTGCCATCGGGATGGTACTTCCACACCTCGCGGCGGCGTCCTTTGACGATGCGTGCGTCGATATCGGCGGGATTACCCAGCGAATCGATCAACTGGCCCGCAGTTTGCCCGCGCCAGTAGAAGCCCATCACGATGCGCTCGACCAGATCGGCATCATTTTCATACTTGGTGATCAACTCGGCGCGGCGCAATCCGCGCAGCCGTCGCAGCTCGGCGCGGCTTTTTTCCTCGACGCGATCGCGTGTCGAACGGCGGATGTCTTCCTCGATCTTTTCCGCCCGCGCGGTTTCCCGGCGATACCAGACAAAGCCCAGCGCACCAACCACACTCAGCGCACCGATCCACATCAGCCAACCCAGCATCGGCATCGTCTGCACCATCAGCACCGCCCCCAATCCACCAAGCATGGCCGTCGTGACGACGCCACCAACAAACAAGGATGGAGCGGGTGTGTGCGACTCGGTTTGGATGACATCGTTCGGCATGTTGAAAGGTTTCGCGTCAGCGACACACCCGGCACCGCTTGCGGCAAAGATATTGCGCGGGTCCGGCAGTAAAAGTCCCCAGCAAAGGCATGGCCTGACCCCGCGCCGTGGAGGAGGTCGCCGGGATCGGGTTGCGCCGATGCTGGGGGGTGATCACGCTCATGTCACGGTCCGCCGGAGAACGCCCATGACTGCTCGATGCATTCGTTCCATGCCTCGCGGATTTCCTCGATTGTTGGCTCCCGATCGCGTGGCAGCTTTGCGTCCAGACAGGCGGCGGCAGGTAGCGGGACCTGTATCGGTTGGGTGTCGGTCAGGTCGCCGCTGGGCGTCAGGCGCTTGGCGCGCCGCGCATTCGCCAGGGCCATCGCCAGCGCCTCCCGCGCTGAGATACCCTGGCGCGCCTGCAGCGCCCTCGCCTGTTCAAGAATCCTTGTCAGCGGACTGGTTTCGCGTTGTGCGACCGGATGGGAAAATTCGCTCTCTTGCATAAGCGAATAATCCCTGCGCCCGGACACCCTGTCCCCACCTGAACAGGTGGGTTTTGGGAAAATTAACAAAAGATTTTTTGCCCGCCGGATAGCCCGTTTTAACAATAACTGAACGCAGACTCCCAGCGGAAAAATCAAAAACCCCAGCATTGGCGCGGCTTCACAGCCAAAAATGGCTGGAAATCCGCTCCAGTGCTAGGGTTTGTCTATCCGGTCGCGGTCAGGTCGCCTGCAAGGTGGAAGGCGCAATCTCGCAACCGCCAATCCGCCATTCCTTGTCCGCCTGCTTCTGCAGCGTGTACAGCGCCACTACCGCCTCGCCGTCGCGGGTGATGATGCGAAGCGGCTGGATGACCTCGCCGTCAATGATCGCGGCCTCAAGGAATTCGCGCGAGGTGTTCATGTACAACACGGAATAGTTGGCGCGCACCATTTCCATGAAGGTGCGCGAGGAGCCGAAATACTTGCGGATTTCCGGGGTCGAATAGGAGAACGCGCGGGTTTCGTCATTGCGCTCGAAGGCCTTGATCTGCAGGGTAATGACCAACTGGATCTTTTGCCGGTCCGAGGCGGAAAGCTTGTCGGGTTTGGCGGCAGTCGCCGCCGACGCGCCGGCTGAGGCAAAAACCAGCAGCGCCACCAAGAAAGCGCGAAACGACGCAAAGCGGATAATCTTCATTGCCAAACCCGATGGTTCGATACCCACCGGATGGCAGGCCTGAAAATGACTTTACTCCGAACAATTTCAACCTGCTGGAACTTTTTCAGCCGCTGCCGGAAATACCGGCAACCTGCTGAAAAATCATGCCCTTGACCGATCCCTCCGAAGACCTGGCGCTGTTAAACGATATGCGACGCGGCAATGCTGCCGCGTTCGAAGCGCTGTACCGCCGCCACCAGGCGCCGCTATACCGGTTTGCCCTGCTGCGCTGCGACTCGGCCGACACTGCGGCGGACATTGTTCAGGAGATTTTTCTCGCACTGTTGTCCAATAGCCTCAAGTTCGATCCGACCCGCGGCGTGCTGCAGGGTTTCCTGTTCGGTGTGGCGCGCAATCTGGTACTGAAGCGCGAAGAAGCGCAGTACCGCTTCGTTTCCACCAGTCGCGACGACGAAGAAGGCGATAGCGCCGATGACGTACTGGACCCGGCGCCGCAACCGCAACAGCGCCTGCTCAATCAGCAGCAGGCGGAAACCGTGCGGCAGGCGCTGGCGCAGCTGGCACCGCACTATCGCGACGTGGTGATCCTGTACGAGATGCACGACCTCTCGTATGTGGAAATCGCGCAGATCTGCAATATCGACATCGGCACTGTGCGTTCGCGGCTGTCCCGCGCCCGCGCCAAGCTGGTGGAAATGCTGGAGAAAGACTTCCCCGAGGAAGCACCGACAACACGACAAACACACTCATCTCAACAGGAGGCAAGGCTATGAATACCAGCCCGCCCAACTCAACCAACGCCACCATCGTTACGCTGAACGCCGAACAGCAAAACCGGCTGGACGCAAATCTGGATTCGCTGCGCAGTGCCACCGAACCGATGGCGATGCCCGCTGCCTTCGAGGCCAAGCTGATGTCCGCTTTCAAAGCGCATCACGCCAAAAAGCGCCGCCGCGAAATCCTCGCGCAATGGTTCGCACCCGGCTTTGCACTGGCGGCCAGTGTCGGCATGTCGGCGTGGATGGTGCTGGCGCCGATGGCCCAGCCCGCACTTGATGCCGGCCCGGATGCGATGACCATGCTGGCCAACGCAGAAACACCATTTATCGCACTGCAGTCGCTGGAACAGATTGCGCTGGAACCGCAGCCGCGATTGATCGAAACCGCCGTACCGCGCATGTGGCTCGCCTCCTACGGCGTGCCGGTCAGCCCGGAAGTGGCCGGTGATTCACTGCGCGCCGAAATGCTCGTTAGCGCCAGCGGCCAACCCCTGGCGATGCGTTTCCTGCCCTGATGCTGCCCTGATTTTTACTGCTCACTCACAAAATCATCCCCGAAAAGGAGAACACCATGAAATTCCGATTGAACCCCATGCTGACCGCACTCATCGCCACCGGTGCCTGCGGTTTTGCCAACGCCGCCGCTGTGGTATCGGCCCCCGAAGTCCGCACCGAGAGCCGCACCGTGATCGTCGATAGCGATGTGTCCATCCATAACGGCCAGGGTCATGCCGATGTTTTCATCACCCAAAGTGAACCTGGCAGCGCCAGGAAAGACGTGCGCGTTTTCACCTCCGGATCGGGCCAGCATTTCGCCTTTGCCGACATGCCGGATGTAAACGTGATCGTTTCCAACGCCATCTCCGAGGCCTTTTCACATTCCAGCAGCACGCCGGTGATCAAGAGCGTCAAGAACGCGCCTTACAGCGCTGAGGTGATTTCGGAAAAGGTGCAGATGCTGCCCGACGGCAATCAACTCACGCGCAAGATTTCCAGCATGTCGTACCGGGACAGCGCCGGCCGCACCCGTCAGGAAACGCGCGACGCGACCGGCGAAGTAAAGATCATTCACATCAACGATGCCATCGACGGATCACGCTACATCCTTTCGCCCGGCAAGAAGAGTGCAACCAAGATAACGTTGGATAAGGATCTGCAAAAACGGATTGAGGAAATCCGTGAGAAGGCCAAGGCAATGGCCAAGGAAGGCAAGGGACAAATCATTGAGCGCTCCTCGGCGCCCGGTGAGGAAATCATCGTCAAGCGCATCGAATCACCGGTCGGCGCCGATGGCAAGAAAGAGCTCCGCGAAGAGGTCAAGGTCAACGTGGTGCGCATGAGTGGCAACCCGAAAGTTGCGGTGGATGGTCAGGGCGCGATACGCATGAGCGCCAACGCGGCTACGCTGCACAGCGAAATGCCGCAGCTGAGCGGGCTGATGAACTCTTTCCAGGACGTGAAGTGGTCGAGCAAGTCCACCACCACGCAACTCGGCACCAGGGATTTCGATGGTGTCCGCGCTGAGGGTAAGAACGTGAGCTACACCATCCCGGCCGGCGAGATCGGCAACAAGAACCCCATCGTCGTCAGCACCGAGACCTGGTATTCGCCCGAACTGCAAATGACGGTTTACTCCAAAATCAGCGATCCGCGCGTGGGCGATTCGATCTATCGCCTCACCAATATCAAGCGTGGTGAGCCGGCAGCGACGCTATTCATGGTGCCGGACGGCTATTCGGTCAAGGACACGCCGTCGATCGGTGTTCGCACCGCGAAGTAATTGCCGCAAGAAATTCTGAGTGTGAGTCGAGTTTGGCTCATTAGGCGCACCGCCTGCGGTGCGCCGTTTTTTTTAAGGATCGGAAGCAATTCCTGCTGATGCGCGATCACGGCGCTCCTTCGCCAGTTCGCGCTTGCTGGAGTACCAGATCTGCCGGAAGGTGCTGAATTTCTCTTTCCAGGTCAGGCCTTCGCTGGACAGCGCTTCCATAAAGTTGGACAGCCGCCTCGACACCATCACCGTGTAGACACCCAGTGCTACAGTCGGGATGAAGACAATGAAGAAGATCATCGTCTTCTCCAAGGGTGGCAGATCTGCCTGACTGAAAATATTCATGCCGAGAAAACCCGTGGCTACGGTACCGACCATGCCGCAGGAAGACACCACCGTCAGGCGCATCGCGTTATCAGTTTGCTTGCGAGCGCGGTCTGCGTCGAGGTATTCGTTGATGTCGCGCGCCTCTTCACGCACTTCGTTGTAGAGCGCATCCGACCCCAACTGATGACTCCAGCGACGAAAAAAATCACTGGCCTGCAACTGATTCGAGATTTCGTGAAACCAGTAGCGATGATTGAAGCGCAGGAACACTTCCAGCGTTTCGCGCACGTGCTTCTTGAACTGCTTGACCGACTCGAAATCGCGCACGTTGAGCCGCTCCACCGCGCGCGAAAAGCGGTTCGACAGCGACAGTAGCGACGCCTTGTGGAAATGCGCGATTAGTCCGATCTGGAAAAACTGGTGGCGGAACTGGCGTTGCAGGATATCGTTGGGACGGTTGCCAGTAATCATGGCAAAGCCCACGCCGCAAAAGATGTAACGCGTGTTCATCTCCGCTTCGGGATTGTCGGTATCCCAGTAACGGTCGTAGCAATACTCCTGCTCGAAGTTGCCGAGGAACCTCTCCGCATAAGGCAGGGTCGCGGAATCGCCCCACTTAGCGGCAAAACCGATGCGCACCATGTCACCGCGCGTCAACGCCATCGGATCGTCGAACGAGAGATAGCTCATCATCGGGATGCGCTTGTTCTCGATTTGGTAATACTTGATCACGCCGCCCGGCAGGTAAGCGGGAATCAGCGGTGAAAGAAAATACTCCCAGTGCAATGACAGCGGCGTCTGCCGCTGATTGCGTACGAGTTCGAGATATTTCTCGCGATCGCCGTAGTCCGACTTGGATAGCAACGACGGCTCGCCGGCGGTGTCAGCTCCCCAGAATTCGATGCTGTACAGACAGTGCGCGCCGCGTCCGTCAGCCTCCCATGCCGGCGGATAGGGCCGGCCGAAGCGATCAATGATATCGACCGCAGTCTCCAGCGGAATATCCTGCCCCGACACCTCCAGCACCGCCAACGCAACATCGATATCGTAGAAAAAATAAAGCCGGGCACGCCGTACATCGAGCGAAATTTCTGCCGAGCCCGGCGCGGTCTGGATACGCACTTCCTTGATGTCGTGACGCTGAAAGGCATGCAAAGACGATTGTGCGCCTTTGCCCTCATCACCCACACCATAGAGAAATCGCTGCACATAGGGCAGGAAATACACGAACTCCTCGTAGCCCGCCAGACAGGATTCGTCCTCGATCAGCAATGCATCGTCGACAAACTTCCATGGCCCCGGCTTGCGTTTCAACATGTCCCAGTAGTGCGTGGTATCGCCACCGGCTTCCCGCCGCAGCGGGCGCAGCGTGATCGGCCACAGCAGCGTGTGATCGAACTGGCGGACGATTTTCTCGCTCATGGCCGCACCCTATTTCAGCTGGAACGCCGGATCGCCAAACTGCCACAACAGGAAGGAGTAAATGTCGGCCAGCTCGGCATTACGCTGATTGCGGCTGGAGCCGACACCATGGCCGGCATCGTAGTCCAATCTCAACAACACCGGATTGGCATCGTTCAGGTTTGCGGTCGCCGCCTGTAGCCGCGCCGCCATCTTGGCGGATTGCCACACTTCCACGCGTGGATCGTTGACGCCATGCATCAACAGTACCGACGGATATTTGATGCCGTCCTTGACCTGATGCATCGCGCTCATCGCCAGCAAACCCTTGAAACCATCCTCGGTTTTCACACTGCCGAACTCCGGAATGTTGGGCGGACCATTGGGCGTGAACTCGGCACGCAATGCATCGAGCACGCCAACCGCAGGCACTACTGCGGCAAACAAATCCGGCCGCTCAGTCAGGGCGCGCCCTACTGTAATGCCGCCTGCGCTGCCTCCTTGAATTGCCAGTCTTTCCTTACGGGTGAATTTCCGTTCGATGACATATTCGCTACAGGCAATCAGGTCGCGCCAGGTATTCGGCTTGTTCAGCTTCTGCCCGCCCTTGTGCCACTCCTCGCCAAACTCGCCGCCGCCGCGCACGTGGCAGGTACCCAGAATGCCACCCCGCTCCAGCCATGCCAGCGCGGTCGGGTTGAAGGTCGGCGACTGTGTGATGCCGTACGCACCATAAGCGCGCAACAGCGTCGGGTTGGCGCCATTCAACGTTGTGCCACGTTTGTACATCAGCGAGAGCGGCACCTTGGTGCCATCCTTCGCGGTGACCATAAAGCGCACCTCATCGATATCGCCAAAATCCACTTTCGATTTCGGGTGCAGATGGGTATCGATCAGGTTGCCGCTGCGTTCTTCGACATTCACGTAGCGCGGCGCCTCGGTCCAGCCTTCCAAGCGCAGCAGCGCACCGGATCGCTTGGGACTTGTGATCATTTGCCGGATGGCGAGATCGAACGGCAGGCGTACAAACTCCAGCTTGCCACCGCTGAACACTGACTGGCTGAAATTGAGCCGCTGCAATCGATCGATACCGCCCGACAGTTCGCGTATGTAGAGCGCATCAAGCGCAATGGCAATCTGCCGCACCACGGTATCGCCATGCGGCACGATGGTGGTTGCCTTGGAAAATTCCGGTGCGCGCAAGCCGGTACGAACCACCTTGTAACGCGGTGCATCCTTGTGCGTCAGCAGATACAGCGCGTGGTCGGTCGCTGCATAGGCCGTCACCTCGTCACGCGGATCGACGGCCTTCTTCCACGCCTGAGGCTTGTTGAATGCACCGGTCTGCGCGACGTAAATACTGATATCGTTCAAGTCACCGTGGCGAATCTTGCCAATCAGCGATTTGCCGTCGGCACTCATGCGCACGGCGGGAATGTCTATATCGGCGAAGCTGATCGATGCATCCAGCCCGCCGCCGAAAATGGCTTCATCCTGCTCGATGGCCCGGCCGAGCAGATGGCGATAGACGATGCTGTTGAGATAGCGGTTCTTCGCCTCGCCGACTTTCATCGGCGGCAGGCGGTTGTAGAAAAAACCCTTGCCATCCGGTAGCCAGGTGGTCTCTTCCGCAAAACCGATGCGATCTATGACAGTACCGGTTTCACGGCCGGTCGCTACATCGACGATGCGCAGGCTGGTTTCCTCCGAGCCGCCAGCGGCGACGCCGACGGCGACGTGGCGGCCATCGGGTGCGGCGAGGAAAGAGTCGATTGCGTAACGCAGACCCGGCTGCGAGATGGTCGCCGGATCAAACAATAATCGCTCAACACCAGCAAACCCATCGCGCACATACAGCCGGCGCGATGCCTGGCCGGAAGCGAGCTTGAAATAAAACACGCGCGGGTTGGCCCCTTCGCCGGCGATTTGCACACCGCTGATTGCGTCACCGGCCTCGGACAAGACCGAAATGCGGTCGAACATGGCCTTCTGTCCGGGGATCGCATCCAGCGCCTTGCGCGCAAACTCCCCCTGACCACGCATAAAGGCAACGACGTCGGGGTTCTTCACGTCTTCCATGTACCGATACGGATCGGTCACCGATTGGCCGAAAAACGTTTCCACCACCGGTTTCACAGCAGCAACAGGAGGACGAGGTTTCTTTGGCGGCTCGGGTGGCGGTGGAGCGACAACGACAACCGGTTTGGGTGGCTCAGGCGGCGGCGGTGTGGCACACGATGCCAGGACCAACAAGAGGAACGACGCCGCGATAGCGCGCGCCTTCAACCAACTCCCGGACCAACGGTTTCCATCGTATTTCACGTTCCATTCCTCCGCGACGGGCCATCTTTTATTTGAGACCGTGACGCTAGCACGCGGCAACATGAAAAGGCAAAGAACGGCACCGCGTACGAATCTAATGCGGGCTTGTGACTGCCCGATTACCAGTAGTTCTCGACGATGATATGTCCCGGCTCCAGGCGCCGGTTCATGCGGAACCCGCGCGACTTCAGCAACGCGCGCATGCCTTCGACCATTTCCGGATTGCCGCACAGCATGAAGCGGGAGCGCTCATCGCTCAGTGGCACACCCGCCGTCGCTTCCAGTTGGCCAGACTCCAGCAGCGCATTGATGCGGCCATGCAAGGCGCCGTGCAAGGTATCGCGCGTCAGCGTTTTGACGAAATGGAATTTCGCCATGCCGGTCTCGGCGTGTGCGGCGGCAAGTTGCTCCAGTTCCTCGGTGTAGCCCAGGTCATGACGTTCACGGACCGACAGCACCAGCACGATGTGCTCGAATTTCTTCCATACCGCCTCGTCGCGCAACATGGAAATGTAAGGTGCCAGACCGGTACCGGTACCCATCAACCACAAGTCCTGCTCGCGACCAGGCTGCTTGAAGCGGTCGACTGTCAGGAAGCCCTGCGGCACCGACTCGACCAGCATGGTGTCGCCGACATTGAATTTGCCAACGCGGCTGGAGAATTCACCGGTGGGTACGACGACCAAAAAGAACTCCAGGAAAAGCTCATGCGGCGCCGACACAATGGAATAGGCGCGCCAGATGACTTCGCCGTTTTCCTTGCGCAGCCCAATGCGGGCAAATTGCCCCGGCGTGAAGCGATAATCCGGGTTACGGCGAATGCGGAACGACATCAGCGCGGGATTCCAGCGATGAACCCAGACCACCGGCACTTCGTCGAATTTTGCGGAGGCTGGAGTTACGGGAACTGCCGACGGAGCGGCACGGGCTTCTGACATCGGGACGACCGAATTTCTTAAGTTTGACGTTGAGATTAATAGTTTAGCAAATTACTCGGGATTCCGGGTTGCGCAATTGGAAGTTATCTGGGACAAAAGTGCCGAAATCGCCATTTGGCGCGGGTTTACAGATATTTTCGGCCTGGAGACCGCGCCAGTGCTTGAGTTTTATCATTCAGCCCTGCGACTGGCAGCACTCGAATGATCGGTTGACCGGGCTCGGGACAACAAAAAACCCGCACGAGGCGGGTTTTTCGTTTTGCATCTGGGGTGGCTGATGGGGTTCGAACCCACGACAACTGGAATCACAATCCAGGACTCTACCGCTGAGCTACAGCCACCATTGTCCGCCTTCATCGACTGGCACCGATGCGAAACGGAACGGGATTATAGCAAATCCTCTCCCATGGACTGCATCTATTTGCACTGATGCAGAGTACGTAGGAGGGCCGCCGATGTCGGGCCTAATGGCCGCATAGTAAGATTTCGCTTATTGATGCCGCGAGCAACCTACTTTTTACGGCGGCATCCCGCAAAAGCAGGCGCAACGCCCCGGCAAACCACAACGAAAGCTAACCAGCCTGATGAAACTGATTCCCACCATTCTGTGCGGCGGCGCCGGATCGCGACTCTGGCCGGTCTCGCGCGAATCGCATCCCAAGCCGTTCATGCGCCTGGCCGACGGCCAGAGCCTGCTGCAGAAGGCTTTCCTGCGCGGCGCCGCACTGGCCCACGCGGCCGAGGTCGTCACCGTCACCAACCGCGAACTGTTTTTCAAGACCAAGGATGACTATCGCGAAGTCAACGCCAGCGACCTGCCGACCTCATTCATTCTCGAACCCTTCGGCCGCAATACCGCGCCCGCCATTGCCGCAGCGGCACTGCAGGTGGCCCGTGTTCATGGCAACGAAGCGGTGATGCTGGTGCTGGCTGCCGATCACCTGATCGCCGATCAGGCGGCATTTGCCGACGCTGTCCGCCAGGCCATGACGCTGGCGCAGGCCGGCAAACTGGTGACCTTCGGCATCAAGCCCGACGCGCCCGAGACCGGCTACGGCTACATCCAGGCCGACGGCAATCGCGTGGTGCGGTTTGTCGAAAAACCTCCACTCGATAAGGCTATCGCCTACCTCGAATCCGGTGACTACTTCTGGAACTCCGGCATGTTCTGTTTCACCGCCGGTACCGTGCTGCGCGAATTGGCTGCGCATTCGGCTGAAGTGCTTGCGGCCACGCGGCAATGCTTTGAGCATTCGTGTACGGCTGAAGGAGATTCGGTATCGCAGCTGGAGATGGACAGCGGCAGCTTCGCCGCCGTGCCGGATATCTCGATTGACTACGCCATCATGGAGAAATCGGCCAACGTGGCGGTGGTCCCGTGCAAGATTGGTTGGAGCGACATTGGCTCATGGAGTGCGGTGGGCGATCTTTCCGCGCCGGACGCCAGCGGCAATCGCGTGCAAGGCGAGGCAGAGTTGCATGATGCCGCCAATTGCTACATTCAAAGTAACGACCGCATGGTCGGCGTAGTCGGCCTGAACAACGTCATCGTCATTGACACGCCCGACGCGGTGCTGGTTGCGGACCGCAGCCGCGCGCAGGATGTAAAGCACATCTACGCGGGACTGAAAGCCAAGGGCCACGAAAGCTATAAACTGCACCGCACCGTGCATCGCCCCTGGGGAACCTACACCGTGCTGGAGGAAGGCGCAGGCTTCAAAATCAAACGCATCGAAGTCAAACCCGGCGCGTCGCTCTCCCTGCAGATGCATCACCATCGCAGCGAACATTGGATCGTCGTTAGCGGCATGGCCAAAGTGGTCAATGGCGACATGGAGTTGATGGTCAACAAAAATGAATCGACCTACATCCCCGCTGGCCACAAACACCGGTTGGAGAACCCCGGCGTCATCGATTTGATAATGATCGAGGTACAAAGCGGCGACTATCTGGGTGAGGATGATATCGTTCGCTTCGCGGATATTTACGGACGAGTGGCTCCCAAGGCTGCATCGTCCAACTGATAACAGGAACCGGCATTGGAAGCAGAAAATCGACCCGATCATTCCGGCGAGGCGCCGGCCGCTCATGCGGACCAGCCCGCGGCCACACACGACATGACGGCGAATCCGTCCGGCGAGAACCTGCCTGTCACCGGCAACCCGACTGCGGTTTCAACCGCACCGGCGGACACCGCAGTTGCCGCGCCGGAAGTTCAGCACATTAGGCCGCATCAATTCGCCTCGCCACCGGTCTGGACCGAGCCGCCCAGGAAACGCTCGCGGTTCAACTGGATATTTCTTATCACGGTCGTGATTCCCACCACGATTGCGACCCTCTATTACGGCCTGATTGCATCGGACATCTATATCTCGGAATCGAGATTCGTCGTGCGCAGCCCGCAGAGGCAAGTTCAGACCGGACTCGCCGCGCTGCTGCAAGGTACCGGCTTTTCCCGCTCGCAGGACGACACTTATTCGGTGCATGACTTCGTGCTCTCTCGCGACGCGCTTACCGAGCTGGACAAAAAGCTCGGCGTGCGAAAAGCCTACACCAGCCAGGACAACGATTTCATCAACCGTTTTCCGGGCCTCGACTGGGACGACAGCTTCGAGGCGTTTCACCGTTACTACAAGAAACAGGTGTCGATCGACTACGACACGGCATCTTCAATCACCACCCTGAAGGTGCGCGCCTTCAGTGCGGAGACATCGAAAAATGTAAACGACCTGCTGCTGCAAATGGGGGAGCGGCTGGTCAACAACCTCAATGATCGCAGCCGTCAGGACCTGATCAAGACCGCCGAACAGGAAGTGCAAATTGCGGAGGAGAAAATCAAGAACGCCGCCACTGCGCTGGCCGGCTTCCGCAACACGCAAACCGTATTCGACCCCGAACGCCAATCCGCGCTGCAACTGCAGGGTGTGGCAAAGCTGCAGGAAGAATTACTGACAACGCAAGCGCAGCTGGATCAGGTGCGGAAGGTCTCGCCGAACAATCCGCAAATCGCGTCGCTCAACAGCCGCGTGGAAAATCTGAAGAATGCCATTGCCAACGAGACGGCCAAGGTTGCCGGCTCAAGCGGCTCGCTCACCTCGAAATCCGCTGCCTACGAGCGCTTCGCACTGGACAAAATATTTGCCGAAAAACAGCTCGCCGCAGCACTTACTTCCCTGGAAACGGCGCGCAGCGAAGCACAACGCAAGCAGCTGTATCTGGAACGCCTGGTGCAACCGAACTTGCCGGATAAGGCTACCGAGCCACGCCGCATCCGCGGCATCCTCATGGTGTTTCTTCTCGGCATGGTGAGCTGGGGTGTGCTCACGTTGCTTGTCGCCAGTGTCAGGGAGCATGTGGACTAATGAGTCTGCTGCGCTCTCCGGAGATTGTCGCTTTCCGGCGCTCATTGGCAGTTCAGCGCCGGGTGATCGGCGCACTGCTGATGCGGGAGGTCATCACGCGATTCGGGCGGGACAATTTCGGCGCAATGTGGCTGGTTTTCGAGCCCATGCTCTTCACGCTGGGAGTAGCGGCACTGTGGACGGCCGCCGCCATGAACCACGGATCGAGCATTCCCATTGTTGCCTTTGCGGTGACAGGTTATTCATCGGTATTGCTGTGGCGCAACTGTGCAAGCCGCTGCTCAATGGCCATCGAAGCCAACCTCAGCCTTATGTATCACCGCAATGTGCAAGCGATCGATGTATTTTTCACGCGCATTCTGCTGGAAATCGCTGGTGCAACCGCGTCGTTCATCATCCTTTCAGTCATCTTCATCGTCATCGACTGGATGACGTTTCCCGTTGATCTCGGTAAGGTGCTGGGCGGATGGCTGCTGCTAGCTTGGTTTGGCGCATCGCTGGCACTGCTGATCGGCGCAGGTACTGCTTACAGCCACGTGGTCGAGAAACTTTGGCACCCGGCGGCGTACCTGCTGTTCCCGATGTCCGGGGCGGCGTTCATGGTTGACTGGTTGCCGGACACGCTGCAACAGGTCGTTCTGCTATTGCCGATGGTGCACGGCGTGGAACTGCTGCGTGAGGGCTGGTTTGGCAATACCGTTCGTACCCACTATGACGCCGGCTACATGGCCACCTGCTGCCTCATCCTGACCTGGCTGGGCATGCACTACGTACGCGAGGCGGGACGCAAGCTGGAGTCGCGATGATTTCGCTCGAAAACATCGTCAAGGAGTACCACACCCGTCTTGGCCCGCGCAGAGTGCTCGACAATGTCAGTTTCCAGCTGGAGCGTGGCCGCAATATCGGAATTCTTGGCTGCAACGGTGCCGGCAAATCGACGCTGATCCGTCTCCTCAGCGGTGCCGAGCGACCAACTTCCGGGCGTATTCGCCGCGAGATGTCGGTATCGTGGCCGCTGGCATTTGGCGGCGCGTTCCAGACCCACCTGACCGGCCTCGACAACCTCAAGTTCGTCTGCCGCGTTTATGGCGTCGATTACAAGCCGCTGGTGCCGTTTGTCGAGGAATTCACCGAGCTTGGCGTCTATTTTCGCGAGCCGGTGATGCACTACTCGCATGGCATGCTGACGCGGCTTGCGTTCGCCCTGTCGATAGCGATCGAATTCGATTGTTTTTTAATTGATGAGGCCATGGTAGTCGGCGACGTAAGATTTCACGAGCGCTGTCATGTCGAAATGTTCCACAAGCGCAAGGATCGCGCTTTCATCCTCGTGAGCCATGATGCCAATGTCATAAAGCTATATTGCGAACGCGCATCGGTCCTGCACGAAGGCAGGCTCTATCATTTCGACAATGTCGATGCTGCCTACGATTTCTATATGGACGAGCTCGGCATGCGCCATGCCAAGAGAGTTATCGAAGTCTAATTCATGAAAAAACAACAACCCGCCATGCGCGTGCTGCTTGAAATGCGCCCCGCACTCGATGGACATGCAGGTATCCCGCAGGAAACCCGCCTGCTGTTTCGCGGCCTGCGATTGATAGACCGCGTGCACATATCCGGTCTCATTCAAAGCTACGATCACGTGCTCGCCAGAGGGCTGCCAGCCGATGGAACGGAAGGCGCCGCCATTCCAGCCCACGAAAAAATCAATCGTCTATCGCAGGTCGCAATCACACTCCGGCAGGATTCCAACAGGCCAGACCTGGACGTGTTCAACCCTGGGCGGCACGGCCGCCGGATGTTACTGCGCTGGCTAATCGGCATGCGCGAGGAATTGTCCCGATTCGATGCCACGCATTTTGAGGACTTCATTTGGCGGAACCTTTTCGCGCGCACGCTTCACGCGGATGACTTCAATACAGTGGTCAAGGCGGAATTCCGCATTGCGCGCGTGCCGTGGAAATCCGTGCAATACCACGCCTTGCTTACGCACAAGCTGGGTTTCGTCATGTATCCGAAGCTGGACACGTCGGATTTCGATTTCATGATTGCGGAGACGCCTTATCCAGGCATTGTCTCGCCGAACACGCACCTGATCGTGCGCTACCACGATGCGATTCCGCTTCTGATGCCACATACGATCGCAAATAAGGTTATTCACCAGGCCACGCACTATCACGCCCTGCGAAGTAACGTAAAGCACGGAGCCTTTTTCGCGTGCGTCTCCGAAGCCACTCGCAGAGATCTGATTTCCATCTTCCCGGAAGTCGCTGCACGATCGATCACCATTCACAACATGGTTTCCCATCACTACCATCCTGAAGACTCGTCTCCGGCACGCGTACCTGAAATTGTCAGGACCCGGCTGAACGATGGTATCAAGGCCACCGGCAAGGAGACCGCCGGCATCAATGTCGAAAATTCGAAAAACGTCCAGCCGTTCGACTATCTGTTGATCGTTTCCACCATCGAGCCGCGAAAGAACCACACTACATTGCTGGCCGCGTGGGAGCACCTGCGCGCGGACCAGTATCCGAATCTCAAGCTGGTCGTGGTCGGCATGCTCGGGTGGGACCATGAGCCGATCCTGAAAAAGCTTCGCCCGTGGATTGAGCGTGAACAGCTATTCGTGCTCGAGGATGTTCCATCGCCCGAACTGCGTGTGCTTTACAAGCACGCGCTTGCGACGGTCTGCCCAAGCTATGGCGAAGGATTTGACTATTCCGGGGTCGAAGCAATGCGGTGCGGTGGCGCCGTCGTTGCTTCGGACATACCAGTTCATCATGAGATATACGGTGATGCCGCCGAATTTTTCAGCCCCTATTCGACCGCGGAGCTGGTGACCGCGATCGATGCTGTGATCTCTCCGAACGCGCATCCGAGACGCTCCGAGCTCATTGCAAAAGGTGCGGTGGTTTCCAGCCAATACCTGCCCGAGAAAATTTTGCCGCAATGGCAAGACATGCTGCAAACACGATTAAATTTGCACGTATAGAAATCAGGATGCCTATGAATACCGACTTGGCATGGGAGGAATGGGGGCGGCGGGATCCGTATTTTGGCGTCATTACCGATCCCAAGTTCAGATCAAAATCGTTGTCCGATGACGCAAAACGCGAATTTTTTGAATCTGGTCGGCTGCACGCGGAATACGTAATGCAAATGATCCAGCAGCACATCGATCCCGCATTCAAACCTGCAAGGGTGCTGGATTTCGGTTGTGGTGTAGGCCGGTTGCTGTTGCCTTTCGCCGCCATGGCCAACGAGGTCGTTGGACTCGATGTGTCGCCCTCGATGCTGGAAGAGGCCCGGCGCAACTGTGAAGTACGTGGCATCGCCAATGCGAAACTACTTGTGTCTGATGATTTCTTGTCAGCACTCTCCGGCCGCTTTGACTTGATTCACTCGTTCATCGTCTTCCAGCACATTCCTCCGGAGCGCGGACGGATCATTTTGCGCAAGCTGCTATCGCATCTCGCGCCGGGTGGCGTAGGCGCGCTCCATTTCACGTATTCAAAAAGCCAATACAACGCCACGCATGGCGTTCCGCCGAGACCGATTCCACCTTTGGTAGACGGGTCGCGCGCCTCGAATCCTGACACCGCATTGCCCGCCAACAGCTGCGCGGACCCGGAAATGCAAATGAATCCTTACAACGCGACCGAATTGCTCTTCATCACCCAGTCTGCTGGCGTATCCAGACTTCATGCCGAATTCACCGATCATGGCGGCGAATTGGGCATTTTCATGTTCTTTCAAAAACTCGCCTGATGACCTTTTAGACGCGATCGTGTTGTCTCGGCAAATAGCCAAGCAAATTGGCATTTGTCGCCAATGACGTCCTGGACGCAACGAACACTGCTCGAGTAAGCCCCACTGCGTTGGTCGCAGGCGCATCGGGCCAGACAAGAGGAAACTCTTCGTGAGCAGGCTGGGTGCGAGTCGCATAAACATGACCAAACAACGCGGAGAGCTTGTTCCAAACCCATTGCCTTGTGGGCCGACAGCCAGTGCCATGAAACGCTTGCGTGACATCGTCGCGAGACTCCGGCACCGGATTCACGTTGACCCCATCACCGCAAGTAACACAAGTCTCCAGCACAAGGATGCCTTGGCAGTGGTCAGCCAGATAGGAGAGAACCCGTCCGGGATCAGTAACGTGATAGAGAAGGCCATAACAATGAATCAAATCGAAGCGGCGGCTTAGCGATTCGGGCCGCTCCATATCCAGTACCTGTGTCGTGACACGCGCATCTTCGCAAAAGCGGCGCCGAAGGTAGTCCACATTCTCCGGCCGTGCATCGGTACTCAAGACATGGCAGTCGCGGTCCAAATAGAAACTGGTGTGATCGCCAATGCCAGCACCTACTTCCAGCACTTCGCGGTCGTACAGCGGGAGTCCCAACGACGACAAGTGCTCCAGCCGGCGTTGGTTATGCCGTAAATAGTGTTCGGAGTGAAAACTAGCCGCAACATCTACAGCCTTGGCCCTCTTGAACAACACATCATCATGTCCGCTGGACGGTTGCCATTGCGGCACGAATCCGGCTCGGTCCAGCCATTGGCACAGCTCATGCCAGCGCGCACCACCCTTATAAACCTCGACCAGACTGACTTCGCAAAAAATGGCAGCGCAGCTGGCCAAGGCGTCACCTGCCCCCTGCAAAGCAAGCAACTCGGCCCCCTGCAGATCCAGCACCCAAAAGTCGTACCCCGCGTGATCGACCCCGCTTCGATGTAACAGCGTATCGAGTCGAATCGTCGGCAGGGTCAGTTTTGCCACCATAGCCAGCCCCAGTTCGGGCCACAGCGAATTCCTGCCGACGGCATGGTCCCCGAAGGCAAACAACGAGGACGACACGCCTTCACCATTATTCGAGATGTGAAACTCACACAACTTGTTGTCACTGGAACTCAACAGGCCGCAAAGCCCCAGCTGCCGGGGGAAGGTACGCAGACGCTCAACAAGCCTCGAGTGAATGTGCGGCAATGCCTCCACCCAAACCACCGGCTTTCCCTCAGCAGCATATATTTCGGCCTCATGGCCGAGATGCGCTCCCAGGTGCAGAACACCTCGGGCACTGGCAAGGCAGCTTTGATACTGCTTTTTGCGTTGTTCGGCGGTCATCAAGATGGCGAGCGTCTATCCACGTCTCGCCGCATCGAGTCGCTATCCACGAAAGCGATCTTGATTACCCAGGAACCACGCGTAAGCATCGCGCAAACCGTCCTCCAGGCCGATACTCGACTTCCAGCCAAGTGACTGGAGTCGAGAAACATCCATCAGTTTTCGCGACGTGCCGTCCGGCTTGGACGAATCGAACACGAGCTCACCGGTGAATCCAGTGACTCGAGCCAGTGTCTCCGCCAGCTCACGGATGCTGCAATCCACTCCGGTTCCTACATTGATATGCGACAACATGGGCTGCGTATGCTCGGCGTAGGTCTGCTGGCTCAATCCCATCACATGGACGCAGGCAGCCGCCATATCGTCAACGTGCAGGAATTCGCGCATCGGCTTTCCGCTACCCCATATTACGACCTCATCAGCCCTGGACTGAACCGCCTCGTGAAAACGACGCAGCAACGCTGGAATGACATGCGAATTCTCCGGGTGATAATTATCGTTCGGCCCATACAGATTGGTTGGCATCACCGAGCGATAGTCTCGGCCATACTGGCGGTTGTAACTCTCGCAAAGTTTGATACCCGCAATCTTCGCTACTGCATAAGGCTCATTGGTTGGCTCCAGCGCGCCTGTCAGCAGCGCCTCCTCTTTCATTGGCTGCACTGCATTGCGCGGGTAAATACACGATGAGCCGAGTAGCAACAACTTCTGCACGCCCGCCACGTGCGCACAGTGAATGACATTGCACTGCACCAGCAGGTTTTCGTAGATAAACTCGGCTGGGTAGGTATTGTTCGCATGGATTCCGCCAACCTTGGCAGCGGCGACATAGATGGCATCGAAACTCTGGTCGCGGAAGAACGTCTCCGTGTCGCTCTGACGCATCAGATCAAGCTCATCATGGGTCCGAGTGACGATGTTTGTAACGCCCATAGCCTCAAGGCGTCGCACGATTGCCGACCCCACCATGCCGCGGTGGCCGGCGACAAACACTCTTCCATCAACTTTTGCCATTGTTAGCCTTCGACCGAAACAGGAACCTCGAATCCGTGCTTTCGCAGCAAGGCGTGGCGCTGGGCCTCCCTAAGGTCAGCCAACACCATCTCGGCACACATCTGTTGGACCGTGATTTCAGGCACCCACCCCAACTTGGTCTTGGCCTTGGTTGGATCGCCCAGAAGGGTTTCAACTTCTGCCGGCCGGAAGTAGCGCTGGTCGATCTGCACAATCACGTCCCCAACCTTCAGCGCCGGCGCCTTGTCGCCGCTGACCGCCGAAACCACACCTTTTTCATCTACGCCACTGCCTTCGAAGCGCAAGGTCAACCCCAACTCGGCGGCAGCCATGCAAATAAAGTCACGTACCGAATACTGGACACCCGTGGCGATTACAAAATCTTCCGCTACGTCCTGCTGGAGCATCATCCACTGCATGCGTACATAGTCCTTTGCATGCCCCCAGTCGCGCAGCGCATCCATGTTTCCCATGAACAAGGATTTTTCGAGGCCCTGGGCGATATTGGCAAGGCCGCGAGTAATCTTGCGTGTCACAAAGGTTTCGCCGCGGCGTGGTGACTCATGGTTAAAGAGAATGCCATTGCACGCATACATCCCGTAAGACTCCCGGTAATTCACCGTTATCCAATAGGCATACAGCTTGGCCACACCATACGGACTGCGTGGATAAAACGGTGTCGTCTCGCGTTGTGGAGTCTCTTGAACCAGGCCATATAGCTCAGATGTCGATGCTTGATAGAACCGCGTTTTTTTCTCCAGTCCCAGCAGACGTATCGCCTCCAACAGGCGTAGCGTACCCATTGCATCGACATCTGCCGTGTACTCGGGCGACTCGAAGCTCACCGCCACATGCGACTGCGCGCCAAGGTTATAGACCTCGTCGGGCTGAATTTCCTGCATGATCCGTGTCAGATTGGATGAATCCGTCAGATCGCCGTAGTGCAAGATGAATCGTTGATTGTCGACATGCGGATCCTGATAGATGTGATCGATACGCTGTGTGTTGAACAGCGAGGCACGCCGCTTGATGCCGTGGACCTCGTAGCCCTTTTGCAGCAGCAACTCGACCAAATAAGACCCATCCTGCCCTGTAACACCAGTAACGAGAGCTCTTTTCATTTCTATCCGATCAATTTAGCTTCTGGTAAGTGCGATTCTGCGAACAGAACCGTGTCCGCTTCTTGCAAACATTTTAGTCGACAACCATCTAATGGCATCAAACTCGCTCATTCAACACGATTGCGCACCTCGATATCGTCCAGCCACGTTACAGCTTCTCCCGACCCATTCGAAACAAACCCGAGCCACTCGAGCGCAGTCCATTTGGCGTCGCGAAGAGGTAACGAATAGCTGCGCGCCGGTACACCTTCCTCTTCCACGGACAAAATCCATTGCCGGCCCGGCGCGTCACCCAGTGGCGCTGTCACGCTAAACACAATCCACTTTCCCGAAGGCACCGGCCCGAGGTCGCGGCCTCCAGCCGCCAGTTTGCCTGCCCGCACGGTGAACGATGGCCCTACTTTGTATGGCGTCGAAGCATCGCGCCACTCATGGTAGAAATTTCCTTGCACATCGAATGACGCTGCAAACCGAACGGTGGTAATGCCATTGCGATGTTGCGGCCGGTAGTAGAAGAAGGGATCGTGATCATGCTTCAGGCCACCGACGTCAGTAACCTTAAGCGCTTGCGCTCCTGAATGGGCATTTTCGCGACTGACTGCAATTGCATCTCCGCGCCCCTCGACGGAAACAACTGCAAAAGCCGGCTTGGTACCCTCGCGCTGAACTTCGAAACCCTCGACCAATTCCATGGCCGGCGGTGGTGGTTCCGGCACCGGTGTCCAGCTCTCCACGCGACTCCTTGATGTGCGTGGCGGGCCAGCATTGCGCGCGGCAGCATTCGCCTTGGCGATCTCGCCGAACCCCCTCTTTTTCGCCAGCGAAGCCTGCAGCACCCGGAAGTCGCCATTGGCCGGGCCGCGGAAGCCGGGGTCGGCCACGACAGATTGCTGATCCTTGCCCGTCTCCTGCCACGCGGCAAACGACCGTCCCGCCCAGTCGATGGGGCGTTCACGCACGTCGAAGTAGATGTTGCGATCCATCACTACATTGCTGTCCGTCCATGTCCCACGCAGCATGGGCGCACCGTCGGTCACGACAATGTTGTCCTGAAACACAAACGAAACGTGATTCTCGGCCCGGGTCCGCTCCAGCTGCGCGTCCCGGCCCAAGGCAAACACGTTGTGGCGAATGAGATTGTCCCGGCCATAGTGTTGATGAAAGCCGCCCGAGTTGGTGCGATAAACGAGATTGTCCTCAAACAGCACTTGCGACGTTCCTTCATCCGCGTACAGGCCCCAGCCGCCACGTCCGTACTGGTCGTATGACATCACATCGTGAATCACATTGCCGCGAATTACTGTTCCCGGCGAAACGCCAAGTAAATAGATGCCCCCCATATCGCTGAGCCCGCCCTGACCGATGTGGTGGACATAATTGCCCTGAATCAGGTTGCCGGTCGCGACACTTTTGCCATACCCCCAGGTCCAGCCGACGCTGATACCGGTGTAATGGAAGTCGGTGATTTCGTTGCCTACCAGTCGGTTGTTGCCGGCGTGGCCAATCAGGACACCGACCGCGCCCGGATTCTCGCGGCCGCCGGCTTGAATCAGGTTACGCTCCACCGAGATGCCATCCGTCGAATTCTCGACCCCGGGCGCGTTGGTCGTCTCGCCGATTCGCACGCCACCGGCGCCAAGGTCCTCCAGCACAGACCCTGTGATTCGAGATGCATGCACGCCTCGTCTGAACCAGACTCCATAGGCGCCGGTCTTGCTGATGCGCAGCCCTTCGAGCGCAATGCCTGAAGAATTTTCCACAATGATGGCTGCCGACGATTCAGCGGCAGCTTGCTGGCCCGCCGAACCGGCCGCGCCAAGCGGCTCCCCGGCATATTCGAATCGCAGGTTGCGGAGCGTTACATTTTTCGCGCCCTGGATGACCAGCCATTTGCCGACGACCGGCGCTACCACGTCGGCGTGCCGCATGTCTTCGCCAAGGCGCGGGAAGTAGTACAACCAGCCATCACGAGCAAGAAACCATTCGCCCGGCTCATCGACCGCCGCAAGGTAATTGCCGATCTGGTAGCGCTGGTTGGGGCCGAAGTGAAAAAACGGCCATTGCGATTCAGTGCGCAGAAAGGCGATACCTGATGTTCGGTCAAATGATGAAACCCGATGGCGGGAAACAGACCACGAGTGCCAGGCAGTAATCTCGACGTCCTCAAGCTCCCCGGCCGGCATGCGATCGATTTGCTTCACTTCAGTCGCCGACATGCGAAACGCCTGGCGTGAAAAATCGCGCGGCGCAGACGACTGGGGGTCTTTCGCGTAGCCTACCGGCCCCGCCATATAGAGCCATCCGGCGTTCGGTGTTCGCGCGCGCTGCGCGCGCTTGCCGTTCACCCACAGTTGCTCGAAACGGAAATCCACTTTTGCACGCCAGATTCCACGCTCAAATTCTTGAAATCCGGAAATGCTGCGCCCGCCTAAGATGGTCGGGGCCGATTGGGGGTCAGCGCCAAGCATGGTCAAGCCTGAGTTACTTGCTGAAATGACAATCCCATCTTTCAGCCGATAAGTGCCAGGCAAAAGCCTCAATTCACCCTGTGGGCACTGTTTGATCGCTACGGCGATGCTCGCAAAGGGCGCAACCCGTGTCCCGGAATCTGCATCGTTGCCAGTCGGCGATACCCATGCCAGACAGGAAGTCAGCGCGCAAGCGGGAAAAGAGGGTGCAGACAGAAGGATCGCTCTGCCTAACTGTTTACACAAGTCAAAAAAATCTGGTCGCGAGGTAATCGCGCTTGCCACAAATGAAGAAGGGGCTCGCGACTCCACCTTCCATTCATGTCGCGCTAAAGGCCGCACCGAATCAGTACCCGCCGCGACGGCGCAACCGGCCGATCATACTCAACCACCTCTACTCTCGAGAAGAATTTTCGTAGCGACTTCAGGAAAGACTCCAGTGAGTACCCGGAAGGCAATGGACTGGGATAGTCGGCCTGAATATCCGCTGTCCCACCGAGCCCGTTCGGCATGAACTCGGTTATCAATTGACCACGTGTCATGGAGGCGAGCTTCCGACTAATGTCGTCAAAGGATAGCCCCTGTGACAAGAACAAGTGATGCGTGAGCGCCAAACAAAGGACCAAGTCAGCTTCATAGGGCGTTTCCATAAAACTTCCGTGCGCAACTGAAACAGGTATATCGGGATGCTCCCCTAAAAAGGAGTAAAGCTTGTTTATCGACGCATCATCCGTGTCAACTGCTATGCCGGCCTTTCCGCTTCGAGCGCAAAGTATGGTGAACAATCCGTCATTGGCGCCAATGTCGATGAAGCTGGCTGCCTGCATGTCATCGGCCAGCGAGGCAACCACTTTGAAACGGGTGTCAGGATGGGCAGGTGCATAGGCTCCGCTCCAAGCCATGCCCAATTCATCTGCCGTTCGATAGTTCGACCAAAAATTGGAAACGTTTCCTACCTTCATCTCGTCAAGACCACGCCGCAATTTGGCGACAACGATCGTAATAGCGCGACGGTCCCGGCAATCTCGTCCGGAGAATTCTCGCTGATCGAATGATGGTTTGTGTCCCGAAAGAGACAACACGTCGCCAGCGCTCAAGCCCTCTGGTTGCATTGCCATCAGTTTTCGCACCTGATCGCGCTTTTCAGGATCTCGATAAATTACTTCTAGCGGATAGTAGAAACATTGCAGGAACTGCATGAAGCCAAACCAATCGTGCGGCTCAGCGATAGAGCCGATATCCACCCAGCGCGGGCGACCAGCCTGAAATATTGCGAAATTACCGTAGTGGCCATCGATTAGTGTGTGAGTTGCGCGCAAATTGAGCGTCAACAGAGTTTCGTTTATGGAGACCCACACACTAGCAGCGTCCTGAAGTGCTGCAATCGGATAGTTGTGTGCTGACACATACCAGGGCGCGCCTTTTGTTCTGGCAATCTTGCTGTGCTTAGCATGGTCAATTTCCAAGAATTCATGCTTTGGTATCAGCCCTCGTTTCTCAAGTTCAACATAAACTCCCGCGTTTATCAGTTCGTCAACCTTTCGTGCCGCGTCCCTCTTTATAGCCCGCAAGAAATATCCATTGCGGTGGAAAACGCTGCCCAATGGGTCTTGGCCAGTGCCGAGCCAAGTAAGAACCGGGGCGGATATGCATGCCTCTTTAACCATAACACCCAGTTTTCGGGTGTCAGCAGATAGCCCGAACTCAGCAGGCGCTGATGGATTCGAAATATCGAATTCGATGATGACTTGATGCGACTCAATGACGTGATGCGGGATTGCCAACTCATGCCAAGCCTCTTCGCGCACCATCCAAGTTCCAACGCGACACCCGTTTATCCTAATCGTTACAAGCTGGTGTTCGATGGAATTCTTGGGGCGAAACGCCATGCAGCGCATCCGCAAAAGCAAGTCCTGCCCGCGGTAGTCATCGATCAAAAAGGAAATCTCGGCCTTTGCATCGACGGTCCATCGATGGGCTGGTTCCTGCTGTGCCCACCCAAATCCCAAGTAAGCCGCAACGCTATTTTCCGAGGAGAACAGGAGCGGCGAACCAAGTTTGTAGATCGCGACTTCGCGGCTAGGTGACACTGACTTCTACCTCGCTAGCTTAAGAATTGGATGCGTCGATGCGAAGCATTTTCTCCACGACAGATCGCATATTTGTGGCAGCGACCCAGCCCAACTGCTTGCGCGCTTTTTCCGGATCGCCCTGACTCTTGTCAATGTCTGTTGGACGGAACAGACTTTCCGAGCTATCCACGTAACGCTTCCAGTCAAGCCCGTTTGCGGCGAAGGCCGCTTCGACAAATTCAGCCAGCGTATGCGATTCCCCGGTCGCGATCACGAAGTCGGAGGGGGAAGATTGCTGGAGCATTCTCCACATCGCATCGACGTATTCCGGTGCCCAGCCCCAGTCCCGTCGGATATCAAGGCGCCCCAGCGTGAGGCGCTCTGCGCTGCCGGCGGCGATGCGCCGGGCGGCCTGAACGATCTTCTGCGTAACGAATCGTTTGGGGCGAAGCGGCGACTCGTGATTGAAGAGGATGCCGGTACAGGCATAGAGCCCGTACGACTCGCGATAGTTCGTCACCAGCCAGTGCGCGGACGCCTTCGCCACCGCATAGGGGCTGCGCGGATAGAACGCAGTCTTTTCGTTGGCCGCGAGATCGCCAGTATCGCCGAAACACTCGCTGGATCCAGCGCTGTACAGCCGCATCGCTTTCTTTCGCAAGCGCATGACTTCGAGAATGTTGAGCACCCCGTTCACGACGCTGTCCAAGGTCTCTGCGGGCTGCTCAAACGACAGACCAACCGAGCTTTGGCCGGCCAGGTAATAAATCTCGTCGGGGTCGCTGCGCTCCACTGCAGTGAATACGCTCCTGAAATCATTTGGCGCCATCGACAGGACCGTGACCTTGCCCTCCACTCCCAGCGATGCCAGATTGCCGAAGCTCGATACCTGCGCGTCGCGAGACGTACCCCACACCTCGTATCCCTTGCCCAACAAAAGCCGTGCGAGATACGCGCCATCCTGTCCGTTGACTCCACAAATCAGTGCTTTCACGCTGCTACTCCGCTGTCGGTCAAAAATCGACGCTTGCCTGTATTTCCCGCAACCGTCGCCATTCGGAAAAGAAATCATCAAAGTCGCCGGATGCGTTGTGCTGGTGCAGCGCGCGCGCCTCCGCGCAGAACCGTTTCGCCATATCTGACCAGCGGAACTGCCTGGCCTGCACAAGCCCGCGTTGTTTCAACTCATCCCGGTAGTCAAGGTTTCGGATGTTGCTGATAGCTTCGCACATCTCTTCGACCGAGTAACCGCTGACGGTGCACGCAGCATTGCCGGCGGCTTCGCCAAGCGAGCCGTAATGTGTCGTGATGACCGGGCAGCCCGAAGCCATTGCCTCAATCACAGGCATGCCAAAACCCTCGTACAGTGACGGATATACCAGCGCTACGGCCCCGTTGTAGGCCAGCGCCAGCTCTTCATCGCTGAGTTCAGCGCGCATACACTTCACCCCCGCCGGCAAGCCGCGCAGGACTTCGGGCTCGATGTGTTCTTCCCCGCCAACGCAAAGAACATCGAAATCGGTGTCGGGCATACGTGCGAGCGCGTCGAAGAACAGCTTGCTGTTCTTGTAGCCGGTGTGCTGCACGCGGGCACCGACAAACAGAAAGTAGTCGCGGTGCAGGCCGATCTGCTCCCGTAGCTTTCGCACACGCTCCTGCGGATGAGACTTGAAAACGCCGCTATCCACACCGCAATGCGAGACCGTCACGGTGGTCGGATCAATTTCGGGATAAAACGCAAGCAGATCTTCGCGCGTGTTGTTAGAAATGCATAGATGCCGACGAGCAAAACTGATCGCAAGCTCCTTATCCATCCACGCACGCTGAGTCAGGTCGAAGCCGAACAGCTCGGGAATCATGTCGTACACCATCAGCAACATCGGCGTTGACAGGGGGGTGGTGTAATAGGTCGATGTGAAAATATCGATGCCGTGAAAATCGCACATGCGCTGAATGAGCGCGGAATCGCAAGCGCTGTGCTCCGATAGTTTGCGTGACGGGAATGGCACCAGCGTTGCGCCCTCGACCGCAGGGGCATCGCCGCGATCGAGTATGAAGACTTCCATCTCGGAGTCCGCTGCAACATAAGGAAGGATCGAGCGCCAGACCCGCGCGATCCCGCTGTTGTTCAACTGGAAAAAAACGCCATCGACAAGCAGCTTCATGGCTCGGCACCCGATGCCGCAGTTTGCGCGGCCGCTCTCTCGCGGATTGCCAACGCCCGCAATGCAAGCTGCGCCATCGCGTAGCGGTCACCTGTGGCCGGCACAAATCCGCTCGCCAAGCCAAGCACTTCCTCCGTAAATTTCCCTTCAGGCATTACTACGTTTGGCGAAACCAGTTGACGAGCGTAGGTCCTCAAAATACGCCGTGACTCCTGTACCCCTCGAGTATCGGGCCGTGTGGAGATGCCGGCAGGGTTCTGGTAGTACACGACGTGAGGCTCATTGATCTTGAAGAAATTTTTTCCAGCAACAAGACAGCGCATCCAGAACTCGTAGTCGCCGGCGGACCGATAGGTGGTGTCGAAGTAGCCCATTTCATCGTGCAGGCGCTTGCGCCACATGGGCGCGTTGTGCGGGGAATTGAAATGCATCATGTTGTACGGCGTGACCTCGGGCAAGTCGCTCTTGTAACCAAACCGCGCAACTTCTTCGAACGTCAGGCCGGGGTCGAAAGAATAATAGAAATCCTGGTAAACCACGTCGACAAAATCGAGTGCATCGAGTGTCGCCGCCTGAATTGCCAGGGAATCATGGCGCCGCAGGTCATCGAGGTTGGTGTTTGTCAGGTATTCGCCGCGTGCCAGCTTTGCGCCCGCGTTCCAGGCCTCATAGATACCGATGCGGTAGTTCATGCGGCGATAGACGATGTTGCCGTGCTGCTTGCAGAATCGTTCGATGACCGCCGCTTCGTTCTCAGGTGAATCGGCGTCGATGATCACCAGCTCGCAATGATCGCGGAAGCAGCTCTGCGATGTGATGTTGTCCATGAACTGCTCGATGAACTCTTCGCCCCGGTAGAGACTGGCGATCGCCGTCACCAGCGGACCCGGTGGCCGCTTGATCTCGAACAGTGTCTGGGAATGCGCCGGGGCCGCCTTTGTTCCGGCAGCACGCTCCGTGGCTAGCGCGGCACGACGCACATCCCAATCATCCTTGCTCGCCTTCTTGCCGGTACCCATAATGTGGCAGCTGTGCGCATCGTGACCAGTGGTCGACGACCCGGCAGATTGCGCTACCGCCTCGGCGAAGAGGGCTGCCAGCATCTCGGTGCGAGTAAGTTCGCCCGCCGTAAGCCGGCGCTGCCAGTGACTGATCTCCCACGGTGTGCAGCCGCGACCGTGCACCACTTCGTAAACATGCTGCACGAATGCACCGTCGACCATATCTGGAAGCAACGTTGAAACCCGGCGGAGCCCTTCCGCTTCCGGGCTTGAATGCATGAGTGCCAAAAACTCGGGGAATGTGAGTCCATTGGCAAAGTTATTTTCCCAGATCGCAATTTCGGCATCACCAGGCTGACGTTTGACGCAAATCTGATAAACGAGGCCAATGCTGTCCCGGATGGTAGTCACGCGAGTGACGGGCGCGTGACCAGGCGGCTCGGCCACCGGCGTATTTACGGCCCGCTGTCCGGGCAGCGAAGCGGTTGTGGCGGCCTCCTTGAACAAGCTGGCGCGCAGCCATGCAAGGTCGCGATGTGCAGCCACACTTCCTTCAATGTGACTACGCCGCCATAGCCGCACGGTTCGGTGAACAAAAAGATCGACTAACTTAGCCGCATGCGAACGCGCCGGATCGCGCAAAGCCGACATGATCGGCGGCTCGTCAGCCGCATACTTGCCGGCGGTCAGCACGGCGCTAACACCGTACAGGCACTGCGCCACTTCATCCGCCCGCATGCCGCGGATCGCGCGCAGGATTTGCGTACGTCCAACCCTCCCCTGGTTGGCGGCACGTGATTCAGACCACTGCGCGACGCCAGTGTCTTCCCATTCTGATTGTGAGTTCATCCCTAGCTGTCTTGTTATTGCGGTGCGCCCTGCAACACATACCAATCATCCCACTGCGCCTCTTGCCGCGCGTAGCCCCTCGACTCAAGAAGACGGCGAATCGGTTCGCGTGTTTCGGAGAAGTTATGCTCCACTGTAATGCATTGAATGCGCCAGCGCTCGAAGGGAAAAGCCCTGAGGATCTCGTACTCGCTGCCTTCGGTATCCAGGCTTAGGTAGTCGATCTCACGCGGCGCGCGAAATGATGTAAGCAATTCGTCGAGCGATGTCGTCTGCATATGCAACACCTTGCCCAGACTACGGAACGCCTGACGCTTGGCTGCATGGGTATCGTTCCCAGCAAAGTCGACGATGCCGCCATATTCGTCCGCAAGGATAAATTCCACGTCGCGTCCACTTTCCGCCGCCACGCACGCATCAGAAACGTGGCAGCGCCGGTTGCGCCGCAGCTGGGCGAAGAAATCCGGGTGAGGCTCAGCACAGATGCCCCGCCAATCGTAGCGGCGTTCCAGCAGATAGGTATTGCTGAGCAGGACGCCGTCGGTTGCGCCGAACTCCACGAAGTAGCCGCCTCGCTTGAAACCGGTTTGCTCCAATACCCACAGGTCCTGTCCAAGCTGCGAGGTAGACGCTTCACGATCATCCGCCGGATTGCCGCCTGATGTGTAAAGCTGCTTGCGTTGCGCGGCCAGCGCGAGGCCGCCGCGAAGCAGTTCGATCTCGGCTTCTAGCATGCGAATCCTGGCATCGTTGTCCGCCGGGCGCTCCGACAGGCTCGCGGCCTTCGCCAGTGATTTTTCCATCAGCGCCGCAGCGTCGGGCAAGAGGCCGAGCTTTGTCACTTCACGCACCGAGCGGGCATGGCCCATTAGTTCGGCAGATCCGCCTGCCGATGCGCCAACCGACACTGCCTGCTCGAAGTGGCGTACCGCGCGGGCGTCCTGTCGGCTCAACGCCGCGGCGCGACCGAGCGTGTTGTGTACGCCGGCCACCAACACCTGCGCAAGCAGATCGCGGCGGCAACCCCACTGAATGGCCAGCCGGGCGGACTTGAGCGCATTGTCGTTTTCACCAAGCTGCTGCTGCGCAGCCGCCACCAGCAACGCCAGCCGGTCGCGGTCGGGATGATACCGCAAACGATCCAGATCACATTTCGCCAGCGCCTCCCATTCACCGAAGAACCACTGCGTCTTTGCCTGAGACAGCGCCGACGCGTCGTAACCTTCGATCACCGGTAGTAATTCGGATTCGTCGGTTCGAGTTGCCGTAGCTGCATCCGCAACATCAGCGTCCAGTTCCTGCACCCTCCGCTTTGCGGCGGAGGTACCAGACTTTTTGCGGACGGCCGGCTTGCGTTTGGCCGTCTTGCTTTCAGAATGCTTTTTCACGCAGGACCACGTCCTTAATGAGATCAATCTGCGCTTCCGCCTTTACCAGCTCCTCGTCTAGCAAGCGCTGGCGGTAATCGAGTTCGCTACGCTCGGCTTCCAGCTGCGAAATGCGCGCGTTGCGCGCCTCTGCCTCGCCCAGCAGCTTCTCGATGTGCGCGAGCCGCTCACGCGACACACGTGCATGCTCGTCGTGGTCGCGCGAGATGCGTTGCAGGCGATCAGAAAGCTCCTGTATCCCGGCCAATTCGGTCTGCTGGGCGGCTATGCGGGCGAGCGCCTGCGCGTTTTCCTCGCGCAGTTGCTCGACTTGCGCCATGCGCTCAGCGGACAGCCGCGCGTGCTCGTCACTATCCCTCGCAATCCGCTGCAAGTTCGCAGCAAGTTCTGCGGCATTCGCACGCTCTGCTTCGTACGCTGCGAGGCCGCGCGAGACCTCTGCCTCCAGCAATGCGGCGGATGCAATCGCGGCCGCCTTTTCGGCCTGCAAAGCCTCGACCTGCGCCAGCCGGTGCGCAGCCAGGTTCATCTGTTGCAAACGCTCCTCGGCCAGCTTCGCGTTCGTGGTCTCGTGCGCCGTCAACAACTGACTCTGGCTGGAAAGCGCCGTATCCAACGCTAACTTGCTTTCCAGGATTTGCTGCGCATGCGCATGCTCGCTCGCGAGTCGCGAGGCAATGCCATCGCGTTCCAACACCGCGCTGGCCAGCTCGGCCTGCAGCGCACTGATGCGCTGGGCCGTTTCTTCAAGCGATTGCTCGCGTTGCCCGAGCGCCTGACGCACCTGCTCCAGTTCAGCCGTAGTGATGGCGGCTGCCTTTGCGGCTTCTTCTTTCGCAGCCTGGATCGCCAACAATTGCGCCTGGAGGGATTCGATTTGCGATTTCTGCGCGGCCTTGTCGATGGCCGCAGTCTCGACCGCGCGGGTAAGCTCATCCAGCCGTGCCTGGCGCTGCGTCGCCTGTTGTATCAACTCCTCGCAGGCGCGATTGAGTTGCGTGACCTGATCTGCACGTTGGATTGCAAGTTCGGTTTGTTCCTGCGCGCCGCGCGACAGTTCGTCGATGCGCCCCTGCTGCTCGGCGATGCGGTTTTCCAGCCGCGCCTGAATCTGGGCGGCTTGCGTCAGGGACGCCTTGCTCTCGGCCAGTTGCAAGGCCTGTAGAAGGGCTTCATCGTCATGCTCGCGCGTTTGCCGCTCAAGCTGAGCACGTAACGACGCGATGTCAGCTTCCAGCCCTGTTCTAGATCGGTTGAGTTCTGCGACTGAAGCGACGTAGGCAGCAATCCCCTGCTCCTGGTCACGGCTCAGTTGTACCAGCGCTTCGGTCCTGGCCTCGCTGATGGCCAAGCGCTCGCTCGCTTCGCTCAGCTTAGCCGTTGTCGAAGCAAGCATGGCCTCGGCTTCCGCCCGCGCAAGCTCGGACGCACTTTCACGCAACGGTGCGCCCTCGTCAGGAAGCGGCTTTACCGCCGGCTGCGTTCTGCTCCATTCACGCACATAGATCGCCGTGGCAATGGCGGGCATACGCTCTTCAACACGGGTAACCGAGCGAAACCCCAAACCACACAGGTAGTCGTCCACCTCAGCCGCGCCGGCGCCGGCGAGATTTGGCCCCCCTGCAAGCAACACCCGGGCAAGTACGACATCGCAATTGGCGAGGTGACCAGCGGCCCCCTGCAACACTGGAAGCGCCGGAAGACAATCAGCCACAAGCCAATTGAGCGTGTCCGCAGGCCAGTCTGCATCGGCCAACGTGGCGTCTATCGTCGTCATTGACAAAGTGCGCCGCTCGCGCGCGCGGAGGTTTCGCCAAAGAAACGATAGCGATTCGGGCTCAATCACGCTGCTTTCGTTGGGGTTGGTTGCAACATAAAACACTTGCTCACCCGACGCGGCGCCAACAAGTGCATTGCGCGCCATCCAGCCCTCACGCGGCCCGATCGAATCGGGCAGTTTTCGCGCCAATCCGGCATCGGCTTCCAACAGCATCAGGCGCGGCACACCCCACTGTGCGTAGCGGCTCGCCGCAAAGCCACTTCCAGCCCCGACATGCACAACACTTTCAGCGGGGAACAGTACGCTGAGGTGATTCAACCAGCTCTGCAGTTCGGCGCTTGATTGTGTCAGTGTCATGGCGTCGATTCCGTCCCGATCAGACAATCTGGTGCAATTCAATCGACCGCACGCGCACCGCGAGGACGCGCGAATCATCGGAGCCGTGCTCCACAGGCGAGATCAATCGCGGAAACCGGAACTGAAACTCCCACTCACTTCCCGGAGGCACCTGCTCAGAGGAAAAACGTGAGCGCACGATCGCAACCACGCCTTCGCCATCAAAGGTCACGACGAGCGGCATACCGTTGATGCTCAGCTGCATGCCGTTGAGTATGTCCACGGCCTTGGCATCGACGATATCGATCGTCACGCCGTACTCTCCGGCTTTCAGGGCAGCAACGCGTAGCGTACTCAGCCGGTCCGGTCCGGCCCAGCGCCCGTCGTGCTCGGCGTAGTACCAGTTTTCGCCATCGATTTCGCCAGTAAGGTCGATAAAGGCTTCGGTCTTTTGGTAAAGCGGGGTATACGCCTCTGATGAACGAGTCAGAGGTTGCTCCAGCCGGTCGAGCAGTTGCTGGTTCTCGGTCGTGTAGTGCATCAGTTCATCCTGCATCTGATGCAGTTGCAATAGCAGCAATTCGTTTTCTTCCGTCAGGCGTCCCATTTCAGCTTTCAGCGGCGCTAATTCTCCGTTTGCATCCGCAAGCTCGCCGCGTGTTTGCAGGACGACGGTTTCCAATTCACCTACTTTGGCTAAAAGCCCCGATTCACGCGCCAGCCATTCGGCGTCACGTATTTGCGCGGACGCATGCATCGCTGCTACTTGCTCGCGTAGCACACCGAGATCGGTCTCCTTAAGTGCGCACAGTTGACGGCTCTCGCCCAGCGCGCTGTCTGCCTCGGCTATTCGCCGGCCCAGATTGCGAAATTCTCGCCAAGCTGCGAGAGCTTCCGTGCTTTCTGCCGTCAGAAGGGCACCATCGAGATCCGCCGCACTATCGAGTTCCCGGAACAATTCTGCTGCGGCACTTGACTCACCGACGAGTGGCCGTGCGAGCGTTGCGCGCACAGCGCCCGCTTCGATGCCGGCGTCTGCCGCGAATCCGGCGGGCAGCTGCAAATCCAGCCCCAATTTCGGATTGATTGCCTCCAGGAATTTCGCAGGCGAGCACCGCGCTGCATCACTATTGATCAGCACGCATCGATCACTGTGCCGATGATAGAAACGCAGTAACTCGTCATTCTCCCGAGACCACTTCTTGAGGAAAGATTCGCATTGGCTTGCGGACATTTCACCGTCCGCCATTGCGATCCCGAGCGCGTGCTCAGGGGATGCAAAGGTCAGCACGAATCGAACTTGCGAATCGAACGCCGCCCAAAAATCCATGGTCCACAGGTTGCGCGCGTCTGCCCAGCCCCATGCAGGAAAGGCGAGATTGGAGACAAACAGATCGGCCGCCAGTTCATGCCATAGCTTGCCTGGCGCCAATTGCGCGCCAACACTCTCACCATCGAGATCAAGTTCGTGCGCCGCAAACATCTCAGCAAGAAAGTCGGAAGGCGACAAGCCGCGCTGCCGTGATGGCCGGGGGTTCTCGATACCCGCGTGGCAAAGCAGTTGATGCATCTGGTGAAGGCCC
>JAEUNB010000396.1 GCA_016790625.1 Betaproteobacteria bacterium
CGGTAGTACTGTGCCGCGCCGGTCTCTTCGATAAAGCCCATGCCGCCGTGAATCTGCACGCCCAGCGAGGTGACTTCAATACCGGCTTCGGTGCTCCAGCCCTTGACGATGGGAATCATCAGATCGACCAGGGCTTGATGCATCTGCTTTTGCTTCGGATCGGTCGAGCGATCGGCGATGTCGAGGCAGCTTGCGGTCCAGTACGTCAGCGCACGGGTGGCTTCGGCATAGGCGCGCATGGTCAGCAGCATGCGTTTTACGTCGGGATGATAGATGATCGGCACCGATTTCGGTTTCTCACCAAGCGAGGCCGGTACCGGTACGGTCGGCCGGCCTTGCACACGCTCACGCGCCCACACCAGCGCGTGCTGGTAGGAACGTTCGGCGATCGAGACGCCTTCAAGACCCACGCCCAGGCGCGCGGCGTTCATCATCACAAACATGTATTCGAGGCCGCGATTAGGTTCGCCGACCACATAACCGGTCGCACCGCCCTCTTCGCCGAACAGCATCACGCAGGTCGGGCTGCCGTGTATGCCCAGCTTGTGCTCGATCGATGCGCATTTCACATCATTGCGCGCACCCAGCGATCCATCGGCATTGACCATGAACTTCGGCACCACAAACAGCGAGATACCCTTCACACCTTCGGGCGCGCCTTCAATGCGAGCGAGTACCAGGTGAATGATGTTCTCCGTGTAATCGTGCTCGCCGTAGGTGATGAAAATCTTCTGGCCGGAAATCTTGTACGTGCCATCAGCTTGCGGCACGGCTTTCGTACGCACCAATGCCAGATCGGATCCCGCCTGCGGCTCGGTCAGGTTCATCGTGCCGGTCCACTCGCCTGCGACCATCTTTGGCAGATAGGTGTCTTTCATCTGCTGCGAACCATGCGACACCAGCGCCTCCACCGCGCCGCCGGTCAACAGCGGACACAGCTTGAATGCCATATTGGCGCTGCCAAGCATTTCCGATACCGGCGTGGAAATGCAGTGCGGCAAACCCTGACCGCCGTATTCGGTGGGTCCCGCGATCAGGCTCCAGCCGCCTTCAATGTACTTCTGATAGGCGTCCTTGAATCCCTTCGGTGTCGTGACCACTCCGTCTTTCCACTTGGCGCCTTCGAGATCACCGCTGCGATTGATCGGCGACAGGACATTCCCGGAAAACTTTCCGGCTTCGTCGAAGATCGCATCGACCAGGTCGGGGGTAACTTCTTCGCAGCCCGGCAGTTTGCCGATTTGCTCAAGGCCAACCACATGCTTGAGCACGAAGGACATGTCTTTCAGGGGTGCGCGGTATTCGCTCATGGAAAACTCTCGAGGGCGTAGGTAGGATGTTGGAAACGGCGCCGTCTTTGCGCCGCCGACGAACGATTACAAAGCGTTGGTCAGTTCAGGCACCAGCGTGAACAGATCACCCACCAAACCATAATCCGCCACCTGGAAAATCGGCGCTTCCGGATCCTTGTTGATGGCGACGATCACTTTGCTGTCTTTCATGCCCGCCAGATGCTGGATGGCGCCGGAGATGCCGACGGCGATGTACAACTCAGGGGCGACGATTTTGCCGGTCTGACCGACCTGATAGTCGTTGGGCACGAAACCTGCATCGACGGCGGCACGCGATGCGCCCAATGCGGCACCGAGCTTATCGGCCAGCGGTTCCAGCACAGCGCGATACTTATCGCCGTCGCCCATGCCGCGCCCGCCAGAGACGATGCGCTTGGCCGCAGCAAGTTCGGGGCGATCCGATTTGGTTAGTTCCTGTCCCAGCACTTTCGAGGTACCGGCATCGGCTGCAGCGGCAATATTCTCCACTGCACCGCTTCCACCCGTTGCAGCCACACTATCAAAACCGGTCGAGCGAACGGTGATCACTTTGATCGCATCGGCCGATTTCACCGTAGCGAATGCGTTACCCGCATAGATCGGTCGCACGAACGTGTCAGGAGATTCAACGCCGACGATGTCGGAAATCTGCGCGACATCCAGCAGCGCGGCCACTCGCGGCAATACGTTCTTGCCCGATGCGCTGGCGGAAGCAAGTACATGCGAGTAATTCTTCGCGATGCCCACCACCAGCGGCGCCAGGTTTTCCGGCAATCCACCGGCATAGTGCGCCGCATCGGCGACCAGCACTTTCGCGACCCCGGCAACAGCGGCGGCAGCGGTCGCTGCAGCAGCACAGCCGCTACCGGCAACGAGGACATGAATATCGCCACCGATTTTCTGCGCGGCGGCAATGGTATTGGTGACACCCGGCTTCAGATGCTGGTTGTCGTGATCGGCAATTACAAGGATTGGCATGTATGTTCCTTCTGCTAGAACCGGCTTCCGCTATAGCGGAAGCACCTTTATCGATGAGATCCCCGCCTTCGCGGGGATGATTTAGGGCGCGGAACCGCGCGCCCTAAATCACCTTCGCTTCGTTCTTGAGTTTGTCCACCAGCGCGGCAACATCGGCAACCATCACGCCACCTTTGCGTTTCGGCGGCTCGACCACTTTCAGTGTGGTGAGGCGCGGCGCAACATCGACGCCCAACGATTCCGGCGTAACGGTATCGAGCGGTTTTTTCTTTGCCTTCATGATGTTCGGCAGGGTTGCATAGCGCGGCGTATTCAAACGCAGGTCAGTGGTGACGATCGCCGGCAATTTAACCGATACCGTTTCCAGGCCGCCG
>JAEUNB010000421.1 GCA_016790625.1 Betaproteobacteria bacterium
AGCATCGATGCCGGCGTTCCCAGCAGGGCGATGACAAAGACACCCGTCAGAACATCTTCAACCAGCCGTATGCGGATACGGGCAGCGGTAGAAGGCGCGAGGCTTGCCGGAGATGTGCTCGGGTCCATTTGTTTCCCCCAATCAGCATCTCACCAGCGATAGTAAACATACAAGGTGGGGGAAAGCTAACTTGCATGGCTCGCGCAGTCCTGCCAAGGTTCGCAACGCTCAATCGTCAAGCAGGTGTTCGGCTCCCGGTTAAGCGGCTTTCGTAATCGGTGTCTTAAGCTCCAATCTTCAAGACGGCGCCAGTCTCGATCCTGGGTTGACGAACCGAACCATCTTCATTGCCGATAGTGTCAACAAACACGCGATCAATCGATGTATCTCCGCCTTCAAGCAACCTTACGATAAACAGAGAGTGACGCCGCAAAAGAATATCGCCACTCGGCAATGACTCCACCACAAACTGCTTGCCGTTGTGATCAGGCCCAATCGCAACATGGCCTCGTTTGGCGGTGACGACGACAGCTGCCAACGAACTAGATGCTGACATGGCGATAGGGATGGGGGTAGCAATTCATGGGGGGGCGTAAAGCGATAGTTTTCATTTCGGGAACGGGAAATGCTCCACTTGGGCGGGGGGATAATAAATCCGGCAGTCCGATTCCCGGACCGTCCGGCGTAGCTACGCCTTCAACCTAAAGGAGCCAACAATGCTGTTCGAACAAGAAACCACCAACCCAACCAATGCCCCCGCCGAAATCGTCGAACTCGGCGATGACCAGTTAGACGCGGTAACCGGCGCCGGGGCTGAACCGGTTTGGGGATAATTCTGCAGGTATAAGTTGCATCGATGATTACAACCAGCCCCTGCATTTCAACGCAGGGGCTGGGTCGGGGGCAAGAAGTTTTTTGTCCAAGACAAAAGATCAATTCGACGCTGTCCCCAGACAAATGAATTTAACTGCCAGCCAAATTGTCAGCGGACTGGCCGAATGGTCGGGTGAAGAGCACGCTTGGCTCACGCGCCGCAGGTGTAAATACCGGATAGGACTCGCCAGGATGGTCGCTACAATGGGCCAGTGCAAAGTAGCTACGCGGTCTCGTGCCCGAATTCCGTGACCAGCGCTTGCGCCGCTGCGAAAGCGATGTTGGGGTGTTGTTTTCTCATGCCATCGAAGTACACCGCTAGCAAGCCGGCATGTTTGGCTCGGGCGCCAGGTCGCATCGACGAAATCAGGTTGTTCACCACGGGCAACGCATTGTCGTCCCCCGACAGCCATTGATGCAGCAAGATGATTAAACCCGCCTCTTGGCCGACAAGCGCATTGGCCTCCTCCAGTGCAATTTCGCTTCGATCCTGCAAGAGATACATCACGCATACGTAAACGCGTGCACCAGCGGGACGTTCCGCCGGCGCCGTGCGTTCCCACTTGACGGTCGCGGCATTGAGTTCGTTGGCGAACAGTGCGCGGCGATAATGTTGAACGGGATCATCCTGTTGTCGCGGTGCGCAATGTTGGTTTTCCACAAACCACGCGACAGCGGCGTTGCTGGTGCGTACACCGAGTTTCTTGTAAATGCCGCCAAGGCTGGCTTTGGTGGTACCCGGCGTCAAGTTCATTTCAGCGGCAATGGTCTTGACTATCTTTCCTCGTGCGAGCAACTGCAGCAATTGCAATTCTCTTGCGCTTAACTCAGGATGCGCCATCCTGGCTTCCCTTCATCAGTTCTAAAACTCGTGCGGGTAACCCCGGCAATCTTTCCGCGCCGGAACCCAATTCGTTCCAGTGATCACATAGAAACGCACCGGTTGGCAACCAACCGCTTATGCCAAGCCTGGCCTTGGCATGTTGGTCCGCCTCGGCATAAAGATGTATCGACCATTCGTCCAGATAAACGCGCGCTCGTTCCGCATTGCCGGTCAATTTACCCGCCTGAACGAGGGCAAATAATACATCGCTCAACACTTGCGGAACGACGCGAGCGCGAATTCGCAATGACTCCATCTTGCGCAGGCTCGCTTCGCGATCGCCAAAGGCAAACTCGATATTGGCTGCAATGAGTTCACTCAGTACGCTGATGTGCGGATCGGCGTGAGCTGCGGCAAACTCGCGGGCCTCGTTCGCACGGCGTTTGATCTCCTGAGGCCATATGCGGTTTCCCTGTAGAGCCAATTGAATGTAGGTTAGCCGGAAAGCAACGTATGTCCGGGGGTTGTGCGTGATGAGCTCTGGCGTCTCAAGCCGCAGGGCTTGTCGCATCGATTCGACCCCTTGTCGGATGGAGTCGAGATGCAAGTGGCACAGGGCAAGATTGCCATGCGCTTGATACGGCCGCCAAGCTTTTACCAAAGTCGGGTTTTCCGTGATGCGCGAGAAGCACTCGACGGCGATATCCCATGCCGATGCCGTCAAAAATATTGTCCCCAGGTTGTTCCAGCTCATTGCCATGCGTGCCGCATCGGCCTGGGATAGCGCGAGTTCGAGTGCGTCTGCATGCGCATCCAGTGCTGCTCCGAATTGTTCGTTTGCGCACAAGACATTACCCAGTGCGGTCAGGCTCTTCCAGTATCGATCAGGATCACGACGGGTGGATTGAACGCAGAGCTGTGCAATCGACAACGCTTCCGTGTAGCTGCCGGCGTCATACAGTGCACGGCACTGTTTCAATGCGGCGTCATAGTCGATTCTTGTCATTGGTAGCATGCGTTAATTCTACACACGACATCACCGTTTACCGCGCGCAATGATCAGAATTTTTTTTGCGCGGTCACGATCACGCTCGTATGCGCGCACATCACTACTCATCGCCAATGATTGCGTCCCCCGTACAAATAGGAAGGATGAAAATCATTGCGCAAAAAAACTCATTCAAAGACCGCATTCGTGTAATCCAAACGGAGTAAAAATGGACGATTGCGATCACGCAGTTCAAGTCACCGTACCGCTCGTAATTTGAGCGGTTTCATAGCAAAGATCATGCTGTTTGACCCGGCAACGATCGCTGCGATGGACAATCTGTCGCTGACCAAAGCGCGCAATCATCCGTATATGATGCATGCCTGTTCAACATGCAGCGTTTCCTATGCATTTCAAATTCGCGACCTTGGCGGGAGGCCTGTTGCTGTTTCTCGCTGGCTGTACGGGAGGCGGGGGCGATGCCGCGGGCATGTCGGGGATGTCGAGTGCGACTGAACAACCTGTCAAACTGGCTCCCGACGAGTTGCAGTTGTTTCCTGGTGGACAGGGCGAATTTCAAATTATCAGTGGGAGACGCCCATTCAGGGTGACGCTCGATAATGCGGCCGCATTGACGGTGCAGAACGCGGATGACGATTTCAAGGTGCGCGTATTTGCTCGC
>JAEUNB010000012.1 GCA_016790625.1 Betaproteobacteria bacterium
CGTTAGCCCTGCATGCGGATCGCGATGTGGTGCTGCTGAACAGTGACACTGAAGTCGCCAATGACTGGCTCGACCGGCTGCTGGCTTGCGCCGCCGCCAATCCGCACGCCGCCAGCATTTCACCGTTTTCGAACAACGCCACGCTGTGCAGCTATCCGCGCATCGGTGAATCGAATCCGTTGCCGGCGGGCATGTCATTAGTGGCTGTCGACAACCTGTTCAAGTCGGCCAATCGCGGTCAAAGCGTTCAGGTGCCGACCACGGTTGGTTTCTGCATGTATCTGCGGCGCAGTGTACTGAACCTGATCGGCTTGCTGGACGAAGCCGCGTTTGGTCGGGGTTACGGAGAGGAAAACGACTGGTGCCTGCGCGCGACGGCGGCGGGCCACACGCATTTATTGTGCGGCAATGTGTTTGTCTATCACCGCGGCGAAGTTTCGTTCGGTGCCGATGCCTCGCCCGGCAAACTGCAGTCGCAGGCAATCATCGACGCACGATATCCACAGTATTCCCGTGATATCGCCGCGCACTTTGAAGAAGATCCGGCGCGACCGATGCGCCGCGCCGCAGACATTGCGCGCCTTTGCGCCTCGCCGCTGCCACGCGTCCTGTTTGTTACCCACAACTGGGGCGGCGGCACCGAAAAGCACGTCCGCGATCTCGCGAGTTTCCTCTCCGGTCGCGCAGTTGTGCTGGTCATGCGGCCGGTCGGCCACGGCGGTGCGCAAGTGGAATGGCTGGATCCGCATGAGGAATTCAGCGCCAGTTTCGACATGCCCAGCGATGAATCGCGGCTGATTGATTTCCTTCGCGGTATCGGCGTGTCGCGTGTGCACGTACATCACATTCACGGCCATACCCGCGACGTTCTTTCGCTGGCGCAAAAACTCGGCGTACCGCTGGATGTGACGCTGCACGACTATTTCCCGCTCAGCCCGCAATATCACCTCTCTCCGGGCGGGGTCATTGATGATGCCGAAGTGGAGAACGACTGGGGACTATCGCTTACTGATTGGCGGCGGACGATGGCGGATTTCTTCGCGTCCGCAGAGCGTGTACTTTGCCCATCGCGCGATCTTGCAAGCCGAATCACGCCTTACTTTCCCACCGTCAAGTTCGAATTCTGGCCGCATCCGGAAGCCGCCGCCAACGCACCACCGACCGCCATCAAGGTGCTGGTGCTGGGCGGGCTCACGGTTGAAAAGGGACTGGATGTGGTGCGCCAATGCGCCATCGACGCGCACGAACGCAAGCTGCCGCTGGTATTCAAGATCCTCGGGCATACCGAGCATGCGTTGCCGGTATTTCCCGCCCATCCGCTGATCGTGCATGGCAGCTATGACGAAGCCGACCTGCCGCGTCTGATCGAACTGGAGCGTGCCGATGCGTTCCTGTTTCCGGCACAGATTCCAGAGAGCTTCTCCTTCACGCTGACAGCGGCAATGCGCACCGGTTTGCCGGTGATTGCGTCGAAGCTGGGGTCGTTTCCAGAGCGATTGGCGGACTACACTGCTGGCAGGCTTGTCGCATGGAATGCCACACCGGCGGAGTGGAATGCTGTGCTTATGGACGCATGTCCGATACCTTCAAGTGCCAAGGCGTCCTCAGCGGGTACGTCAGAAGCGTGGGCCGAGCGTTATCTTGCGCCCGTGAATACCAAGGCAGGCGATCCGCCAAACGCGTCTCTGCCAGCGCGCTACTTCTATCCCGCCAAACACCTCGCCGGCGAGCGAGAGAAGTCGCTGGAGCAGCTCTACATCGGCGGTATCGAGTGTGGTCATGGCGGCACGCGTATGGAGCTAAAGCGTCGTGTCAGCGTATTCGACGCCGAACTGGCGCACGCGCGCGACTCCGCCGAAGCGGCACACGATGCGCTGCACACACGCGAAGCCGAGCTGAATCAGGTGATCGAAGAGCTTTACGCGGCTCACGTCGAGCAGGAAAAAGCCGTTGCACAGGCTCGCGAGGCTTATGACGGGATCCTGAATACCACCTCTTGGCGCATCACGGCTCCACTGCGCTCGGCTGTATTGCGATGGCGGAACCTGCGCCATCGCCTTTCCGATTTGCGCCACGGCATCAAGCGCCTGCCGCGCGATGCGGCAATGGCCGGACAAATCCTCAAAGAGCAGGGTGTTGTTGCGCTCGGCAAGCGAGTACACAGCAAGCTCACGCGACACAACGATTTCGCCCCGCATACGCCACGCAACTTCGCACTCGAAACCGCGATCACGCCGCTGACCGTGCCGCACAGCGACAAGCCGCGCTGGTCGCTGATCATCCCGGTGTACGAACAGCATTTGCTGACCTTCACCTGCCTCAAAAGCATCGCCGAAACTTGCGCGGGCCGCGATATCGAAGTCATAGTCATCGACGATTGCTCACCCACGCCCGCCGCCCAAGCGTTGAAGGTGGTCTCCGGCGTGAACTTCGTTCGCAATGAAACCAATTTGGGCTTCCTCAAGAATTGCAACAAAGCCGCCGCGATGGCGAAGGGTGAATTCGTCGTCATCCTGAATAACGACCTGATCCTGACCGGTGACTGGCTGGACCAGATGACCTCGGTATTCGAACGCTTCGACAACACCGGCATGGTCGGTGCCAAGTTGATCTACCCCGATGGCAAGCTGCAAGAGGCGGGCGGTATCGTCTGGCGCGATGGCTCCGCGTGGAATGTCGGTCGCGGCGACGATCCAGACAAACCGGCTTACAGCTACGTTCGCGAAGTCGATTACTGTTCCGGCGCTTGCCTGATGCTGAAGCGCGATTTCTGGAACGAGCTCGGCGGCTTCGATGAAGTCTATGCGCCGGCTTATTACGAAGACACCGATCTCGCCTTCCGCGTGCGACAGAAGGGCCGTCGCGTGATCTACCAGCCGCATGCAGTGGTGGTGCATTTCGAAGGGCAAAGCTCCGGCACCGATACCAGCAAGGGCGTGAAACAGTATCAGGTGGTGAACCAGAAAACCTTCTTCGAGCGGTGGAGCAAGGTACTGACCAAACATCGCGTCAACGGACTTTCGCCGGACCTGGAGCGCGACCGTTACGTTAAGCGCCGCGTGCTGGTGGTCGATGCCTGCATGCTCACGCCGGATCACGATGCAGGCTCGCTGCGCATGTTCGAGCTGCTCGGCATCATGCGCGAGATGGGCTGCAAGGTCACCTTCGTTGCCGACAATCTCGAATTCCGCCAGCCCTACGTGCAGCAGATACAGGCGATGGGTGTGGAGGTGCTGCATCACCCTTATCAACACTCCATCCGCGCGCTGATCGAACAGCAAGCTGTGCACTACGACGTCATCATGCTGTGCCGCGCCAGCATCGCGGCGCAGTACGTTGACCTGGTGAAAGACAAGGCCCCACGCGCCAAGCTCGTGTTCGATACCGTCGACCTGCATTACCTGCGCATGGAGCGGCAGGCCGAGCTGGCCAACGACGCCGCGTTGCGCCTGGCCGCCGCCAATATGCGCAAGCAGGAGCTGGACATCATCGCCAAGTCCGACCTCACGCTGGTAGTGAGCCCGGTCGAAGTCGAGCTGCTGGAAAAAGCCGCGCCGCGCGCGCATGTGCACATCGTCTCGCTGGTGCATGTCGCCAGCCCGGGGCCGAAGCCATTTGTTGAGCGTAGCGGCTTGATCTTTATCGGCGGCTACCGTCATCCGCCGAATCTTGATGCCGTCACCTGGTACGCCGAAAACGTGTTGCCCATCGTGCGCAAAAAACATCCCGGCATCGTCACCACCATCATCGGCAGCAATGCGCCGCCGGCGCTGGAGAAACTGGCCGCGGAGGATTTCGTCATCGCCGGATTCGTCGCCGACGTCGAACCGTACTACCAGAATGCGCGGCTATCGATCTCACCGCTGCGCTACGGCGCGGGCGTGAAGGGCAAGGTCAATCTGGCGATGCAATACGGCGTGCCGGTGGTCGCCACCAGCATTTCCGCCGAGGGCATGTATCTCAAGACGGAAGAAAACGTGCTTGTTGCGGATAGCGCAGAAGCGTTTGCCGATGCGGTGATCCGTTTGCACACCGATGAAGCGCTGTGGAACCGGCTGCGTGAGGCAGGCCTCGCAAATATCGAAGCCAATTTCTCGAGGAATGCAGCGCGGAAGGCGCTGGGATTGGTGCTGGATTTGTAGGTGAAACTCTAGCACTGGTGCGGCGTTTAGGGCGAAAGTGGCTGGAGAGGCTCGCCAGTGCTAGGGTTTAACTTCGCAGATTTCGTCGTTGCTGCAACTAAACGTGCCGCTTAATTTTGTCGTCCCCGCGAAGGCGGGGACCTCTAACTATATTTCGCTCAATGCATGGCTAGAGGTCCCCGCCTTCGGCCAACGGAAGTCCCTGTTCGGGACGCGGGGA
>JAEUNB010000059.1 GCA_016790625.1 Betaproteobacteria bacterium
AGCTATTGTTCGACATCGATCCCGGCGAAAATTGACATATCGGGCGCTTTTGGCAATCATGCCACGGTTCCCACCTATCAAGCCCGCAACATGGACCAGCCCGTCGTCGCCAGCAAGCCCGCCAGCCAGCCTAACGCACAACCGATCGCTATCCCCGCCTCATGGAAAAACAAACCGGCAGAGGCCTGGCCGCTCGCTGAAGTCGAGGCATTGTTCGCGCTGCCGTTTGCTGACCTGATGCATCGCGCGCAAAGCACCCATCGCGAACATCACAACCCGAACAAGGTGCAGCTCTCCACCCTGCTATCGATCAAGACTGGCGGGTGCCCGGAAGATTGCGGATACTGCCCGCAGGCTGCGCGTTATCACACCGGCGTCGAGAACGAAGCGATCATGGATGTGGCGGAAGTGGTGAAAGCGGCCAAGCTTGCCAAGGAAAACGGCGCAACACGCTTCTGCATGGGCGCCGCCTGGCGCGGCCCCAAGCAGCGCGATCTCGATCCGGTGCTGGACATGGTGCGCGAAGTGAAGGCATTGGGGCTTGAAGCCTGCTGCACGCTGGGCATGCTGAAGGAAGGCCAGGCCGAGCAGTTGAAGGACGCGGGACTCGATTACTACAACCACAACCTCGACACCTCGCCCGAGTTCTACGGCGACATCATCACCACGCGTGACTATCAGGACCGGCTCGATACGCTGCAACGCGTGCGCGACGCGGGTGTGAACGTCTGCTGTGGTGGCATCGTCGGCCTCGGCGAATCGCGGCGCGAACGCGCTGGATTGGTTGCGCAACTGGCGAATATGGAGCCGCAACCGGAATCGGTACCGATAAATTACCTGGTGCAGGTGGAAGGCACGCCGCTGCATGAAAAAATGCATGGTGAGAAAGCGATTGACTGGACCGAGTTCGTACGCACCATCGCGGTGGCGCGCATCACGATGCCCAAGAGTTTTGTGCGCCTCTCCGCCGGACGCCAGGAAATGAACGAGGCCACGCAGGCGATGTGCTTTCTCGCCGGCGCCAATTCGATTTTCTACGGCGAGAAACTGCTTACCACCGGTAATCCCGATGTGGAGCGCGACCGCGCGCTGTTCGACAAGCTGGGCATCAGTCCACTTTGAAACCCCAGCACTGGCGCGGCGTTTGGGGCACTTTTGGCCTGGAAGCCGCGTCAGCGCTGGAGTTTCCAAACCACTCCGTTCGCCCTGAGCTTGTCGAAGGGCAAGAAATTGTCGTGATCTTTTCATGCCCTTCGACAAGCTCAGGGCGAGCGGTGACTGATTAAACGAAAAAGAATGTCCCTCACCGATTTTTCCCTCCAGCTCTCCGAACTCGCGCAGGCCGATCAATTGCGCGTGCGGCGCATTGTCGACGGTCCACAGGATGCGTCGATGGTGGTCGATGGCAAGCGGGTACTCAATTACGGCAGCAATGACTATCTTGGCCTCGCCAATCATCCGAAAGTGGTGGAAGCCGCCACACGCGCGCTGAAGCGTTACGGCCTCGGCGCCGCCGCGTCGCACATGGTGTCCGGCCACATGCGCGCGCACCACGAACTGGAAGAAAAACTCGCCGATCACATCGGCATGCCGAAGGCGCTGCTGTTCGGATCCGGCTATGCGGCCAATATCGGCATCCTCACCGCACTCGCCGGCCGTGGCGATACCATCTTCGCCGACAAGCTCAACCACGCCTGCCTCAATGACGGCGCGCTGCTGTCGCGCGCAACGTTCAAACGCTACCCGCACGGCGACCTGGCCAAACTGGAAACAATGCTGGCCGTCGCAAGCGATGGCGGCCGCAAGCTGATTGTCACCGACGCGGTTTTCAGCATGGATGGCGATATCGCGCCGGTGCCGGAACTGCTGGCACTGGCCGAGAAATACGACGCGCTGCTGGTGCTGGACGACGCGCACGGCTTTGGCGTGCTGGGTTATCGCGGCAAAGGCACGCTGGAACATTTCAATATGTTCAAGGACATCAGCGAGCGCATCGTTTACATGGCCACCCTCGGCAAAGCCGCAGGCGGCTACGGTGCTTTTGTCGCGGGGCACGAAGATATCGTCGAATGGATCCTGCAATCCGCGCGCACTTACATATTCACCACCGCCACGCCGCCCGCGATTGCTGCCGCGATGCTGGCCAGCCTAGAACTGATGCAGCAGGATCGTGAGCGGCTGAAGCACCTGCGCACGCTGATCGATTTCTTCGGTGATTCGCTAAAACTGCAATACGCCAAACTGCCGTTTTCGCAAACCGCAATTCAGCCCATCATCATCGGCGACAACGCGACCACGCTGGCGTTCGCCGAAGCGTTGCGCGACCGGCACATGTTCGTGCCGGCGATTCGTCCGCCGACTGTCCCCGCTGGGACAGCGCGTCTGCGCGTATCGCTCTCTGCCGCGCAATCAGCCGACGATCTGTTCGACCTCATCACTGCGCTCACCGATCTTGAGAACGTGCTGATGCGCGGCAAGGGATAGCAAATGACGATGTTCGTCGACGTCGTCGGCCGCGGCCCCAATCTCACCCTGCTGCACGGCTGGGGGCTGAATGGCGCGGTGTGGAACGGTGTACGTGAGGCGCTGGCGCAGCACTACACCCTGCACATCATCGACCTGCCCGGCCACGGACGCTCATCCGGTGCGCCAGTAACTACTCTCGATGCCTTCGTCGATGCCGTTGCGCACGCCATGCCGCAGCACACCCACCTGCTGGGATGGTCGCTGGGAGGGCACACGGCGATGGCGCTGACGCACCGTTACCCAGAGCGCGTCGATAAGCTCATTACCGTTTGCGCCACGCCACGGTTCACCGCCACCGATGACTGGCCTCAGGGAAAAAAACCCGAAGTGCTGGCCGACTTCGCCAAACGGCTGTCCACCAGTTATGCCGCGACCATCCGCAATTTCCTCGCGTTGCAGGCCCTCGGCCAGCCGGAAATGCGCGATGTGATTCGCGCGATGCAGGAAGCAGTGGGAGCACACGGTGCGCCCTCGGTGGAAAGTCTGGCGGCGAGCCTCGACATTCTTCGTGTAAGCGATATACGCGAGAAGATTCCGCAAATTAAAACACCCGCACTGATTGTCCAAGGCGATCACGATGCCCTGACATCGACTGCTTCCGCGCAGTGGCTGGCCGAGCATCTGCCAAACAGCACCTGGTGCCTGATCGAGCATGCCGCTCACGCGCCGTTCCTCTCGCATCGCGAAGTCTTTCTCGAACACCTGCAATCGTTCCTCGCCCCATGAGCGCATTGCCACTGCCCGCCAAGCGCGAAGTACGACAATCGTTCGGCGCGTCGGCCACGACCTACGACGAACACGCGTTCCTGCAACGCGAGATCGGCGACCGCCTGTTCGAACGGCTGCAATACATCAAGCTCATACCTGAAAGGGTGCTCGACATCGGCAGCGGCACTGGATACGCCACGCAAAAGCTGCGCGAGCGTTTTCCAGAATCTTCATTGATCGCGCTCGATATCGCGCCTGACATGCTCGGTTATGCACGCGACAAAGCGACGAGCACATCGCTGCTGAAGCGCCTGTTCGGCAAACAGCACGACCGAGATTATGTTTGCGCCGATGCGGAGGCCTTGCCGCTGGCCAGCGAAAGCATCGACCTGGCGCTCTCCAATCTGGCCATGCAGTGGACCGATCCCGAGCGGGTGGCGAAGGAGGCGGTTCGCGTCCTGAAACCGCAGGGTCTGTTCATGTTCACCACCTTTGGCCCCGATACGCTGAAGGAACTGCGCGCCGCATTCAAGGCCATCGACGACGCGCCACACGTCAACACCTTCCCCGACATGCACGACATCGGCGACATTCTGGTTCACGCCGGCTTTGCCGATCCGGTAATGGATCAGGAAACGATCACGCTGACTTATGACGAACTGAAACCCCTGTTGCGCGAACTGAAAGGCATCGGCGCGCATAACGTCATGCCGGGCCGCGCTACCGGCTTGATGGGTCGGCAACGCTGGCAGCGCATGGTTGATGCCTACGAACGCTTCCGCAAGGATGGCCGCCTGCCGGCAACCTACGAAGTGGTTTACGGCCACGCGTGGAAGCCTGAATTCGGCAAGCGCAAGACCATCGATGGCCAGCAGCAAATCGACTTGGCGGAATTCAAACGCATGGTGATGAAATCATGAGCGGATTCTTTATCACCGGTACCGACACCGGTGTCGGCAAGACTTTTGTCACCGCAGCACTGATTCTGGCGCTGCAGCAGCGCGGGCTGGCGGTGGCGCCAATGAAGCCGCTGGCGGCGGGAACCATCGACGTCAACGGCGTGCCCATCAACGACGACGTGGCCTTGTTGTGCGATCTCTCCGATCATCACTATCCACTGCACGCGGTCAATCCATATTGTTTCCGCGAAGCGATCGCACCGCACATCGCGGCACAAAACGAAAAAGTCGATGTCGATATCAGCGTGATCCAGACCGCGTACCTAGAACTGGCGACGCGCGCCGATGTGGTTCTGGTGGAAGGTGCCGGCGGATTCCTGGTGCCGATGTCGGCCAGCGAATCGATGGCGCTGATTCCGGCGGCGCTGCATCTGCCGGTGATACTGGTGGTCGGCATGCGGCTGGGCTGCATCAATCATGCGCTGCTGACGGTTGAGGCGATCCGCGCGCGCGGGCTCGCACTTGCCGGCTGGGTCGCCAATACCTGCGGCGAAACCATGAACGCCTACGCCGAAAACCTGTCCACGCTGAAATCGCTGATCCCGGCACCACTGATAGGCGAAATCGCGCACATAACGACCGCCGATGAATTTGATGCTGCTGCCGAGGCAGCGGAAATGCTGAACATTCAACCTCTCATTCAACCCGAGGAGCCTTCGTGATGTCTATTTTTCGTTTGTCTTGTGCAGTACTGACAGCCGTATCAATCTCCCTGCCGGTCGCCGCGCAGAAGAATGCTGCTGCCGCGGCCGCCGTGCCCGTCGTCACCGACGCGTGGGTGAAAACGATGGTTCCCGGCGCCACCGTTTCCGGCGCCTATATGCACATCAAATCAGCGCAGCCGGTAAAGCTGGTCAAGGCCGAATCGCCCGTCGCCGGCCTGGTCGAGCTGCATAACATGAGCATGAAGGACGGCGTGATGGAGATGAAGGCGATGGACGCCGTCGATGTCCCCGCCAACAAAATCGTCGATCTGAAACCCGGCGGCATGCACGTGATGCTGATGATGGTGAAGAAGCCGATCGGCAAGGGCGACAAGGTGCCACTGACACTGACCTTCGAAGGTGCCGACAAGAAGCCGCTGGTGGTAAAGGTTGAGGCGGTTGCGCAGGAAAAGGATTCGGGTTTGCACAAGCACTAAGACATTGGCGAAGCGATGATCGATACCGTTCTGCTCGACCTCGATGGCACGCTGACCGACCCCAAACCCGGTATCACCCGTTGCATCGCCCATGCGCTGGAACGCATGGGGCTGGCGTCGCCACCAACCGAGGAACTGTTGTTCGCCATCGGCCCGCCACTGCGCAATTCGTTCGCGCAATTGCTCGATACACAGGACGCAGCCACCATCGAACACGCGATGGTGCTGTATCGCGAACGCTTCGCCACCGTCGGACTATTTGAAAACGAAGTCTATGCCGGCGTGCCGGAGATGCTGGCGAATCTCCAATTGAACGGCTATCGAATTTTCCTGGCGACCGCCAAGCCGCACGTTTACGCCACGCGCATTCTTGAACACTTCAATCTGCATCGGCCATTTGAAGGGCAATACGGCGCCGAACTCGATGGCACGCGGCAGGACAAACGCGACCTGCTCGCCTACCTGCTCGCGCGCGAGCAACTCAATGCCAGGACCTGCGTGATGATCGGCGACCGATCTCACGATATTCATGCCGCGCAGGCGAATGGCTGCGCGTCCATCGGCGTGACCTGGGGCTATGGAAGCGCGGAGGAATTGTCCGGCGCGGATAGTTATTGCCATGCACCGGCCGAGTTGCTATCGACAATGGCGAACTTGCCTGTCACATCGGGCTCGAATATAAAACCCTAGCACTGGCGCGGCTTTACAGGCATTTTCTGCCTGAGAAGCGCGCTGGTGCTGGAGTTTTCTGATTGAATCGAGCAGCCCGCAGCGCGGATTGTTTCGCCTTCAGCCTCGCGAAATGACGCGAACCACCGACTCGCGGTAATCGACAAAGCCCATGCGCTGGTAAAGCTGATGCGCGCCGACGTTGTCACGCATTACATGGAGGAACGGCGTTTCGCCACGCTGCATCTGGCGATGGATGAGCTTTCTCATCAGGCGCCGCGCCAGCCCCCTGCCCTGAAAGTCGGGATGCACGCAGACGCCGCTGATCTCGCGAAACCCGCCGGCAAAAGTGCGCTCGCCCGCCATCGCCATCAGGCGATCTCCTTCGAAGCAACCGAAATACTCGCCCAATTCAATCGTCCTTGGACCGAACGGGCCGGGACGAGTGAGCGCAGCCAGCTCAAGCACCTGCGCCAAGTGCTCAGAACCGATGCGGGTTGATTCCGGTGCTTCGTCCGCCTCCGGCATTTCAGCTTCCCAAACCATCTTGAACATGGTCGATTCGACATCGATCTTCCAGCCAGCTGGCGCGGCGCCGGACCAGCCGTCAATATAAAAATGCTCACCCTCCTCGCAATGAGGAGCCAGCGCGTCGAAGTCGGGACGCTCGACATCCGCAAAGGCTACGATTGGCGAGAAGCCCGCGCTATATCGGCGCGCATTGCCGCTGCCGGTCGCGTACTGGGCTTGTGCACCAGTGAGGGTGTGCCAGAAGATGTTGTCGAGGAGATGTTTCATTTGGCCGTGCCAGCTGAATAAGTCTGTACCACTCTCGCCTTCGATAACCTGCCCGGATCGCTTCCTCCCAATCTGCCGTCAATAAGACTCGATATTGGCGCGAGATTTCATTGTGGGCAGGCTTCTACCAATCAACGTGCATGTCACTCCTCCGAGGTAGCATCATCGCCTTCTACGGTTGGCTTAGCTTCCGACGATTCAGATGCAACTATAGGCAAGTCTAGCTGGGGATTTTCTCGATCCTCGTGTTCGGAGCTATGCCAGCGACTGTGTAATTCAACTTCGAGCCAGTCTGCAATCTGCAAGCAGTGTTCATAAGACTCAAGAAAATATTGAATATCTACAGGCAGAACCATTCCTGACTTTACTCGCGCATGCGAGCCAGCTTTGCGGACATAAACGTCGTTTGAAATGCCGCGATTGTGGACGAAAATGTCACGTGTTGCCTTCACCTCTATATAACAGTGGAATGCAGGGCATTCTAGGAGATTAACCGACAGTAGAGCTTCCACAGCCTCGGCAAACTCTGCGGGTGATTTGTACGCGAGTTCATTGAGCAAAGCATCTGTCGCACGTAGGTGCACCTCTTCCAGCGAGGTTGATTGCAGCACAGCTTGAATTGAGAGCGTGCGCTTGCCGCTCAGCTTTTGTGGGTACCGTGCAATAACAGCGCGAACCACGTCCCCGAGCATAGTTTCGACAATGGTTACCAAGTGCACTAACGCGTTGACGCTTAACTGGTTAAATGCCAAAAACTGGTACTTGGAAAGCAATTGCTCTTTGCGATACTTCCGTGTGCTTGGGATTGCAGTCTTGTCGGCCTTATACCCCACAGGAAACGTTATTTCAATCTCATCCTGATCCGTTTCTTGCATGCTGCGTGCGGCAATATCAAATGCTCCGTAAGTGAGCTGCGCGAGCTCGCCCTGATCAAACATTGCGCTCCTTGCAGTGGACACTATTTGATTCAGTTGATTTCCGAGATTGACATTACTCATAGAACACCTTTGACTCAACACAATTTACATTTAGCGCAACGCACAACGATCTTGGGCGGCACATAAATTGCGATGGGCTTGTAGACTAAACTGATTTACAAGCGAAAGCCGCAGCTAATCTACGTATGATCATACCAAGGTCGCCAAACACGTCGACTTTGTGATCACTTAGCGAAGCGGCCACGATGGAACTCTTTTATCAATACAGCGGAAAACTGCCAGGCAAGCATTGATGAATGGGGAAATTTTGGTTCTACACATGCCGGTACTGATGCCAATCTTCAACGATGTACCAGCACCATTTTCGTGCCAACGCTCCTCGCACCACTTCGCACGCACCAGTTAAGCGCATTCATTAATACACAGCAATTCCCCATCAAACCCGCTGGCGGCCATTCCTCAAGCAGCAGTCCATCAAAGCGGTTGTTACCGTCGATTGGCACGCTCTCTGCAAGTCCATTCAGGCTTACATCAAATTGTCACTTCAGACTATCCGGCGCAAACTGCCATCCGATCGTCCCCACTCCAACGACATGATCAAGAGGAGCCTCCCATGAATCGCCGCAAATTTCTTTCCAATGCCGCCGTCGGTGGCGTGGTTTCCGCTGCCGCCGCTTCGCAGGCCATCGCGCAGGCGCCGGCCCTGCCCACCATCAAGTGGCGCCTTGCGTCCAGTTTTCCAAAAAGCCTGGACACGATCTACGGCGGGGCGGAGGTGCTGGCCAGGCGCCTGAACGCCATCACCGGTAGCAAGTTCCAGATCCAGGTTTTCGCTGCCGGCGAAATCGTGCCGGCATTCAGCACGGTGGACGCGGTGCAGAATGGCACGGTCGAGTGCTCGCACACCGCCGCCTACTATTTCGTTGGCAAGAACAAGGCCTTCGCGTTCGAGACCACGCTGCCATTCGGCCTCAACCAGCGCCAGCAGAACGCGTGGATCTACTATGGCGGCGGCCTGCAACTGGTGCGCGACTTCATGCGCGACTACAGCATCATTTCCTTCCCCGGCGGCAACACCGGCGTGCAAATGGGTGGCTGGTGGCGCAAGGAGGTGAAGACGGTTGCCGACCTGAAGGGCATCAAGTTCCGCATCGCCGGACTGGGCGGCGAAGTGCTGGCCAAGCTGGGTGTGGTGCCGCAGCAGATTCCCGGTGGCGATATCTATCCGGCGTTGGAAAAAGGCACCATCGACGGGGCCGAATGGGTGGGGCCATACGACGACGAGAAGCTGGGTTTCTACAAGGTCGCGAAGAATTTCTATTATCCCGGCTGGTGGGAATCGAACTCGATGTACTCGTTCTATATAAACACCAAGGAATGGGACAAGCTGCCGAAGGAATACCAGGCCGCATTCGAAGCCGCCGCCTACGAGGCCAACCTCGACATGATGGCCTCCTACGACTACAAGAATCCGATCGCGTTGCGCAGTCTGGTCGGCAAGGGCGTGCAACTGCGTTCGTTCTCGCCAGACATCATGAAGGCGGCGCAGAAGGCGGCGTTCGAGCTATACGAGGAAGAGTCGGCGAAGAATCCGGCGTTCAAGAAAATGTACGAGCCATGGTTGAAATTCCGCGAAGACATCAACCTCTGGCACCGCGTGGCGGAGCAGACGTACTCGACTTTTGCCGCCGCCAATCCACCGGCGAAGAAAAAGTAGCGGCTGCGATGCTGAAACTGAAAAAGCCCGCAGTTTGCGGGCTTTTTTACTTGAGCCTCCGCCAGGGGACGGCACCATGGGATGGCACCGACGTTATCGACCCGGCTTCAGCAGTTTCCGGCTCAGTGGATGCAGCACCTTTTTCTCCGCGACGATCATGAAGAACTGTTCCTCGACACCTTCGCAGGGCGCAATCCGCCTGACCTTGTACCGACTCACCAGCTCGTCATGCACCATCTCCGGTGCGGCAAAAACGCCCATACCGCCGGCACCGAAGGTCTTCAGCAACGCGCTGTCTTCGAATTCACCGGCGATTTTTGGTCTGACGGCGTTCCGCTCGAACCATTGGTCGAGATGAACCCGTACCGCTCCGTGTGTGGTCGGCAGCAACACCGGAACCCGCGCCAACGACTGCGGAAAACCCTTGCGTGCCGCCGTCAGCAGGGACGGCGCGGCATACCAGCTGAGCGCCGAAGCCGCCAACAAGTGGCTATAGACCTTGAGGTTGGGATTCGGCGCTACCGGTCGATCGGATAGCACCAGGTCGAGACGATGCACCGCGAGATTGCCGAGCAAATCCTGGAATTCATCTTCATGGCACAGCAGACGCAGGTTCGGCTCATGCAGTATCGGCTGCATCAGGCGCCTGACGACCAGCTTCGGCAGCCCGTCCGATATGCCGACAGCGAGACGAAGGCCCGGTGAGCTAACCGCGTCGCGCACCACTTCCGGCAGCTGCCCGCCGAGCTGAAAAATCTGTTCGGCCTGCTGCATCGCCGCGCGTCCGGCCTCGGTCAACACCAATCCGCGACCGGCGGGCTTCAATAGCGCATAGCCCAGGGAGCGCTCCAGCTCGCGCACCTGCGTGCTGACCGTCTGCACCGCCATCCCCAGCCGGGTGGCCGCGCGCGACATCCCGCCTTCCTTGGCGACCACCCAGAAGTAGTACAAGTGGCGGTAACTGAAGTCATGGCTCATATTCTGCTTTTTACGAAATATTTATTCCGGATTATCTGCTTTCCCCGAATTGTCTGCTGCGCTATCTTTCGCCTGCGTTTCGCCGCCCATGCGCCGGAACGGCATTAGCAGCCATCAATCAAGGAGAGCCATATGCGCACCTACCCAACCAACAGCCCGGAAGCAGCGGCCCGCATTATTGCGCTGGCGATGTTGTCCGACGGCCACCTTTGCAAGAGCGAGCTGGACATGCTCGAACGCGTCGGCGCACACAGTCAGCTGGGGTTGTCGCCAAAGCAATTGCACGACGTGCTGCACACGCTATGCGAGGACCTGCTGGCGACATCGCATGGCGATTGGGAGAGCGCCTGCCGCATCAGCGCCGGGACATTCAGCGCCGTCATGGCCGAGATTACCGATGCCGACCTGCGCGCAAAAGTGCTGCGCCTTTGCGCGATCGTCATCGCTGCCGACGAGCAAGTCACGGAAAACGAATCGCGAATACTGGCGGCCGCAGTCGAGCAATGGCGCGAGCCTTGCCACCTGCTCAAGTCCGGCGATATCACCCGCAATATGCAGCACGCCTGAGAACACCACCTCAACAACCCCGACTGCGGCAACACAACGAACGCCGGCGACCACTTCGCTTGAACGCAAAACGACGCACCTGAAATCAACTTGAGATCGACCATTGGAAACACTTATTGAATTGCTGCATTCCCCATTTCTCGGCAAACCGGCATGGATCTGGCTGCTGTTCGCCGGCGTCGTGGTGACACTGCTGAGTTTCGATCTGGGCGTCCTGCACAAGGACGACCGCGAAATCGGCGTGAAGGAAAGTCTGCTGCTATCGGCCGGCTATATCGGCGTTGCGCTGCTGTTCGGCGCCTGGGTATGGTGGTTCCTCGGCGCGCAAAGCGGCACCGAATATTTCACCGGCTTCCTGATCGAGAAATCGCTGTCGATGGACAACGTTTTTGTCATCGCGCTGATCTTCAGTTACTTCGCCATTCCACGCGAGTACCAGCACCGCGTCCTGTTCTGGGGCATTCTCGGCGTGATCGTGCTGCGCGCGATCATGATCGGCCTCGGTGCCGCGCTGGTCACCGGGTTTAGCTGGATTCTTTACGTGTTCGGTGCGTTTCTGGTGGTCACCGGTATCAAGATGTGGATCGTCGCCGACCACATGCCGGATATCGCCAATAATCCGCTGCTGAAATTCCTGCGCAAACACCTGCGCGTGACACAGGGTTTGCATGGCAATGCCTTCTTCGTCCAGCAGGCCGACCCCGCAAGCGGAAAAATGGCGCGCGCTGCGACGCCGCTGTTTCTTGCCCTCTGCCTGGTGGAGTTCGTCGATCTGGTGTTCGCGGTCGACTCGGTGCCCGCCATTTTCGCCATCACCAGCGATCCGTTCATCGTCTATACCAGCAACATCTTCGCCATACTTGGCTTGCGTGCACTCTATTTCGCGCTGGCGGCGATGATTCACCGTTTTACCTATCTGAAATATGCGCTAGCACTGGTACTGGTATTTATCGGCACCAAGATTTTCCTGGTCGGCATCATCGGCAAGATTCCGGCGGCAGTGTCGCTGACGGTGACATTTGGTTTGATTGCCGGTGGCGTGATCGTTTCACTTTGGAAAACAAGGGAAGCAAAGACCGTTCTCGGCAAGTCAATCTAACCGCCTCGCGCAGTAAAATCCCGGCACCGGTACGCCAAGGAGCGAACCGGTGCCTAGTCGCGAACAATATCCGTAACGCGAAACATGCAGAATCTACTCGACCCCGCGATCCTGTTTTTCGTTTTTGGCATCTTTGCCGGACTGCTCAAGTCCAATCTTGAGATTCCACCGCAGATTGCGCGTTTCCTGTCGCTTTATCTGCTGATGGCTCTGGGATTGAAAGGCGGTTTCGCACTGGCCAAATCGGGACTGACCGCCGAAGTCAGCGTAAGCCTTGCCTGCGCAATTGGCCTGGCCATGGCGGTTCCAGCCATCGGCTACGCATTGCTGCGGCGTTTTCTCAATGGCTTTGACGCGGCGGCGATCGCCGCCACCTACGGCTCCGTGAGTGCCGTGACCTTTATCACGGCGGTGCAGTTTCTGGATGGAAGAAACATCGTCTACGGCGGCCACATGGCCGCAGCAATGGCGCTGATGGAATCGCCCGCGATCATCATGGCCATTCTGTTCGCAAAGCTGGCGCGACAGCACGAGGGAGCCGCAGCGCGCAAGGTCGAAACGGCAACACCCGCGACTGCGCACGATGGCTCGATCGGCGGCATCCTCAGGGAATCGTTCACCGACGGCGCGCAGTTGCTGCTGCTGGGCGCGATGGTCGTCGGATTGGTGACGGGCGATTCGGGCAAGGCCGCGATGCAGCCTTTCACCGGCGACCTGTTCAAGGGCATGTTGTCGTTTTTCCTGCTCGACATGGGCTTGCAGGCAGCCAAGAACATGGGCCAGTTGAGGGGCAAGTCACCGTGGCTGCTGGCCTATGCGTTGCTAGGTCCGCTGGTACATGCCGGATTGGCGCTGGCACTGGGCATGATGACCGGCATGTCGCAGGGTGACACGGCGTTGCTGATGGTGCTGGCAGCCAGCGCGTCTTACATCGCCGTACCGGCCGTGATCCGGCATGCAATCCCGGAGGCGAATCCGTCGATCTATTTCGGCATGTCGCTGGGGCTCACCTTTCCGTTCAATATCCTGATTGGCATCCCGTTGTACACGCAGATTGCCCAACGCTACGTGACCTGAAACGCACAAACTACGTCTTGTCCATCGGCCGAAACGCCCAGAAGCGGCTGCCGAGGAAATTCCAAACCAGCCCGATGCCGGTGGTGATGATTTGCGACAACCAGTAATTGAGGTGCATGGCATTGACGAACAAGGCCATCAGCGCGGTATTGATGCACCAGCCGATGCCGATCACAACGTAGTACTTGCTGGCGGCTTCAACGTGGGACTTCTTGCTGTCGAAAGTGAAAAAATAGTTGAGCAAATAGTTGACGATCGATCCCAGTACGTAGCCGGTCGCGGATGCGATCACTGCCGAAACACCGAACCATTCAACACCGGCCCACAGCGTCGCGTAATGCACCGCGGTGCCGCACAAACCGACGGCGGCGAACTGAAGAAATTGACGCGAAATCGACATATTCTTTTAGTAGAACTCTAGCACTGGCGCGGTTTCCAGGCCGAAAGTGGCCGGAAACACCCGCCAAATGGCGATCTGCGTTTCATTATGCAGTGAAAGCGCCACGTTGCATGGCGATGCCGTGCGCACCGGCAATTTGCGCATCGTGCATATCGCCGGCCGCCAGGCCGCCCAGCGCATAGGCCGGCACCGGCGTGGAGGCGACCATTTCTGCAAAGCGCGGCCAACCCAGGTGCGCCTTGCCGGGATGGCTTAACGTTGGCTTCACCGCGCCAAGCACAACAAAATCGAGTTTCAGTTCCGCCGCGCGCTCGATCTCGGCGCGAGAATGCACAGACGCCGCCACTAGCGGGAAATCGGGACGTGTTTCACAGCGCGCCAGCTGTTCGCCGGTCAAGTGCACGCCGTCGGCCTTGACTCTAGCCGCCAGCCCGGCATCGCTGTTGATCAGGACACGTGCGCCATTCTCTCTCGCAAGTGCCACGACACGTTGCGCGAAGTCAGCCAGCGCATCAAGCGCCATGTTTTTTTCGCGCACCTGTACCAGCTTCAATCCCCGCTTCAAAGCCGTGTCGAGCTGCTGCAGATACGCCTCGACACCCATCTCGCCCGCGTTGGTGATTGCATACACTGGGGGCAAACCCAGCGCATTGAAGATCGGTACGCAACCCGGCAGCGTCGGCGCAACGGTCAAGGCACCGAGCCGCTGCCACTCGAATTGCTGCCCTTCCATGCCGCGCATCTCGCCTTCCCACGCCGTGACGCGCCAGCAATGCAGCCGCACCGTAGCGTGCGTGTA
>JAEUNB010000066.1 GCA_016790625.1 Betaproteobacteria bacterium
GAGCCACCGGAGATGATCACATCCTTGCTGCGATCCTTGAGCGTGAGAAAACCATCCTCATCCATCACACCGAGATCACCGGTCCAGAGCCACCCGCCTCGCAACGCCCGCGCACTGGCTTCAGCATCGTTCCAGTAGCCTGCCATCACGGTATCGCCGCGCACGCAGATTTCACCGACCTCGCCTGCAGGCAGCGCGCGACTCTCTTCGTCGCATACGCGTACCTCCACGCCACTGTGCGCGCGACCGACGGAGGCAAGTCGCTGCTCGTAGCGCGGATGTCCAGCATCGCCGTGATGCGAGCGCGGCAGCGCGGTAATCGTCATCGGCGATTCGCCCTGGCCGTAAATCTGCACAAACTTGTCGCCGAAAACTTCCATCGCGCGCTTCAGGTCCGATACATACATCGGCCCGCCGCCATAGACGATGGTCTTCAATCCCGGCACGCGTGCATCGGATGCGGCCGTGACTTCAGTCAGACGCTTGACGATGGTCGGTGCGGCGAACATCGTCACGCCAGAGAAATGACGGCACAGGTCCAGCACCTCGGCCGCATCGAAACCACCCGAGGCCGGCACCACCTGTGCTGCGCCGCGCAGCAGGTGGGCGAAGTTATAGAGGCCCGAACCATGCGAGATTGGCGCCGCATGCACGATGCAATCGTCCGGCGCGATCTCATCCACATCGGTGAAATAGTTGAAAGTCATCGCCATCAGATTGCGGTGCGTCAGCATCGCCCCTTTGGGCCGACCGGTGGTACCACTGGTGTAGAACAGCCACGCCAGATCGTTGGGTTCGCGTGGCATCGGCTCGGCCATCGGCGTCACGTCGTGCTGCGCAAGCTGATGCCATTCATCGCCACCCAATTCGATCACGCGGCAACCGGCCGGCAATGCGACGGCCGCCAACGCCGCTTTCCATTCTGCGGAGACGAAACACACCGTAGCCCCCGAATGCGCAAGGATGAACTCCGCCTCGCGCGCATGCAGCTTGGCATTCACCGGCACCACCGCGCCGCCGGCCCACCAGACCGCGTACATCGCTTCCAGGTATTCAGTGCAGTTCGGGGAAAGGATTACGGCGCGGTCGCCAGGCTGCAGGTTCCAGTGTTTATTCAGTGAAGCGGCGCGGCGCGAAGTGGCATCAGCGAGTTCCGCGTAGGTGGCGACTCGGGTGGTACCAAGATAAAGCGCGGCTGAGTTTGGCGCCGCTCTCGTGGCACGGTTTAACCATTGCAGGATATTCATGAGCCAGATGATGAAGGCGAAGACAGTAGCAGGCAAGATGCCCCGGTTGCTATCGGTAGAATGGCGACATTGACCCAAAATTTGTTGCCATCACTGGCGCCTTGCCAGAAACAGACGGCGCAACGACTATCTTCATGAACACCACCACATCAGGCACGACGCCTTCTTCGACCGCCTCCACTTTCATCGCCCTCACCCCAGCTGTCTTCGTTGTCCTATGGAGCACCGGCTTTATCGGCATGCGATATGGCGCGCCGTTCGCAGAACCCTTCACCTTCATGGCGTGGCGCATGCTGATCGTGGTGGCGCTGCTGCTAGCGGCGGCGTTGGTGATGCGCGCGCCATGGCCGTCCTCCAAAGCGGAAATGGGACACATCGCGATGGCGGGCTTGCTGACACATGCGACCTACCTGGGCGGTGTTCTCTACGCCATCAATCTCAAACTGCCGCTGGGCTTCGTCGCGCTAATCGCCGGGCTGCAGCCCATCCTGACCGCGGTGTTCGCCAACCTGTTCCTGCACGAGAAACTGAATGCGCGGCAGTGGTTCGGCATGGCGCTGGGGCTGGCCGGCGTGGTGATGGTGGTGTTGAGCAAATTTTCGCTCGGCAACTTCAATGCACCGGCGCTGGTCTGTGCAGCCATTGCCCTGATCGGCATCACCTTCGGCACGCTCTATCAAAAACGCTTCTGCGCGCACATGGACCTACGCACCGGCGGCGTGGTGCAATTCACCGCCACCGGGCTGGTGATGCTGGCGCTGGCGCTGCTGCTGGAGACGCGCGTGGTGCAGTGGACCGGGCAGTTTGTATTCGCGCTGCTCTGGCTGGCAGTGGTGCTGTCGATCGGTGCCATCAGCCTGCTGTACCTCATGATCCGCCGCGGCGCGGCGTCGAAGGTCGCCAGCCTGTTCTTCCTCACGCCCTCGGTCACGGCGGTGATGGCGTTCCTGCTGTTCGACGAGACGCTATCCGCGCTGGCCATCGGCGGTCTGCTGGTGACGGCGGCGGGGGTGGCGCTGGTGATGCGCGCGGCCAATAAGTAGAAAGATAAACTCCATTACTGGTGCGGCCTCTGGCTTGTTTTATGCCTGAATGCCGCACCAGTGCTGGAGTTTTTCCTGCGTTTGCGGGCTGGATGCCACATCGCCCCGCCTGATAAAATCCACTTGTCCTTCCAGCCCGGGCCACCGTCATGCGAAACCTCGAACAGCAAATCACCCAGTACGCCGCCTATCACCGCGACCGCCGCAATATCGCCACTCATTTCTTCGGCGTGCCGATGATCGTGTTTTCCGTCGTGCTGGCGCTGTCGCCGTTCGCCGTCAATGGCGTCAATGTCGCGCTGCTGGCGCTGGCAATGGCCGCCGTTTACTACATCTTTCTCGATGTCGCGCTCGGCACGGCAATGCTGATTTTCCTGTTTGTCTGCTATCTGATTTCGATTTACCTCAATGCCAAGATCGGCCACACCGGCGTGGTCATGGGACTGGCGGTGGCGCTGTTCGTGATCGGCTGGATCATCCAGTTCATCGGCCACAAGTACGAGGGCATGAAGCCCGCTTTTACCGACGACATCATGGGCCTCATCATCGGGCCGCTGTTCATCATGACCGAGGTGTTCTTCGCGCTCGGCCTCAAAGCCGGCCTGAAGAAATATGTCGAGGACCGCGTCGGCCCCACGCTGGCTGCCCGCAATGGCGCGCCCATCGGTCCGGCCGGTTCCTCGCACGCCTGATCTAACGCATAACGGAAAAATATTGAACGATATTCACGGCACACTCGCGCTGACCCGCGAGCTGATTTCACGCCGCTCGGTCACACCGGATGATGCCGGCTGCCAGCAACTGATCGCCGAACGGCTGGCGCCGCTGGGCTTCACCTTTGAGCATATCCATCGCAACGGCGTTGACAACCTGTGGGCGCGGCGCGGCACCGGCAAGCCACTGCTGTGCTTTGCCGGTCACACCGACGTGGTACCGACCGGCCCGGTCGACAAGTGGCACACCGATCCGTTCGCGCCAACCGAGCGCGACGGCAAGCTATTCGGCCGCGGTGCTGCAGACATGAAGACCGGTGTGGCGGCGTTCGTCACTGCCGCCGAGCGCTTCGTGCGAGCGCATCCCGATCATCCCGGTTCCGTTGCGCTGCTCATCACCAGCGACGAAGAAGGAGATGCCGTCGATGGCACGGTACGCGTCATCGAATGGCTGCAAGCCAAGGGCGAGCGCATCGACTTCGCCATCGTCGGCGAGCCTTCCTCCACCGAAAAATTCGGCGACACCATACGCAACGGCCGCCGGGGCTCGCTTTCGGCGCGGCTGGTGGTCAATGGCGTGCAGGGCCACATCGCCTATCCGCACTTGGCAAAAAATCCGATTCATCTCGCCGCGCCCGCGCTGGCCGAACTTGCCGCCACCGAATGGGACCGCGGCAATGAATTCTTCCCGCCAACCTCGTTCCAGATTTCCAATATCAATGGCGGCACCGGCGCGTTCAACGTTATTCCCGGCACAGTCGAGATCTATTTCAATTTCCGCTTCGCCACTGCCAGCACCGAGCGGAGTCTGCGCGAGCGCACCGAGGCAATTCTCAAGAAGCATGGACTCGACTTCAGCATCAAATGGACGCTGGGCGGCAAGCCCTTCCTCACGCAGCGTGGGTCGCTGGTCGAAGCACTGACCTCTGCTATCCAAGCCGTCAGTGGCGTGACGCCGGAACTCTCCACCGCCGGCGGTACTTCAGATGGCCGCTTCATCGCCGAGATTTGCGATCAGGTGGCCGAATTTGGCCCAATCAACGCGACAATTCACAAGATCGACGAACAAGTGGAAATTGCCGATATTGATCGCGTGCATGAGGTCTATTTCCGCACGCTGGAAAAACTGCTGCTCGGCAGAAGTTAGTGCCAGCAATGATTTCCTATGCCACGCTGGGCGCGGCGGTCGAATCAGTTGAACAGCAGTTCATCGACGCCGACTTGTACTTTGGCCACGGCAGCAGCAATGCCTATGATGAGGCTGCGTATCTGGTGCTGCATACCCTCAATCTGCCGCTGGACGACCTCGACTCCGTGTGGGAGCGGCCGCTAAGCACTGGCGAGCAGCAAACGCTGGCCGCCATCATCAAGCGCAGGATCGACGAGCGTGTGCCGGCTGCATATCTCACCCATGAAGCCTGGCTGGGGCCGTATCGTTTCTATGTAGACGAGCGGGTGATCGTGCCGCGATCATTCATTGCCGAGTTGTTGTACGACGAGATGTCGCCGTGGGTGGGTGATGCGGAGGAAGTGAACTCGGTGCTGGACCTTTGCACGGGCTCGGGCTGCCTGGCCATCGTCGCGGCACTTACTTTTGAAAACGCAAAAATTGATGCGGTCGATTTGTCGAAGGATGCGCTGGCCGTCGCCGCGCGCAATGTCAGTGATTACGAATTGAACGACCGGATGTCATTGATCGCATCGGACATGTTCGATGCACTGAAAGACAAGCGTTACGACCTGATCATTTCCAATCCGCCCTATGTCACCGGCGAATCAATGGCAGCGCTACCGGAGGAATATCTGCGCGAACCGCAGATGGCACTGGCCAGCGGCAACGATGGCCTTGATCATGTGCGCACCATTTTGCGCGAAGCGCCGCAGCACCTGAATTATGGCGGCCTGCTGGTGGTGGAAGTGGGTTTCAACCGTGACGGCGTGGAAGCAGCTTTTCCGCATATCCCGTTTACGTGGGCTGAAGTCAGTGCGGGCGACGAGGTCGTATTCCTGATCACGCGCGAAGAATTGGTTGCTGCCAGCTAGAAGTTACCTTCGCGGTCTCCACCGCCGCTGTTTTCACCTCCCGTATTGCCGCCCGAACCGGTAGCCACATTGCCATTCTTTTCGCCACCCTCGGCCGTGTTTCCGTCGCGCGGACGATTGCGATTGTTGCGGCCGCGGAAATTGCGGCGCTGACGATTGCGATTGTTGCGGCCGGGTGCCTTGCCGGGCTGACCTGCATTGCCATCGGCACCGCTGCCGCTGGCTTCGCTCGCTACAGCTACATTGCCGCCAGCTTCCGTCTGATTGCCGGCATTGTCGGCCGGCTGCTGACCATTGCCGCCGGTCACAGCACCGGCGTTCTGCCTGCGCCCTTTACCACCGCGTCGATTGCGGCGAGCGCGTGGCGGACGTTCGCCCGCTTCCTGCTCATTACCCGGCGCGGGCATCTCGCCATTCGCATCGGACGAAATGGCAGCGCCCTCCTCCGCCACACGCTTGGGCGGACCACGCCGCGACTTGCCTTGGCCCGGTTGACCCTGTCGCCCCTGCTGCTGTCCGCCTTCGCCGCGCTGGCGTGACGGCAGCGGCGCACGCGGACCACTGGCACCAAACTCCTCGGCCAAGCCTGCCGCCACAAGCACGCTGCGAACCTGCTCGGGCGTCAGCTCAACCATCTTGCCGCGCACCAGACGCTGCGGCAGTTCAATCTTTCCAAAACGGATGCGGATCAGGCGCGAAACCGTCAGCCCTTGCGACTCGAACATCTTGCGCACTTCGCGGTTGCGGCCTTCGCGTATGGTGACGTGGTACCACTGGTTGACGCCCTCCCCGCCACGCTTTTCGATGGTGTCGAATTTTGCCGGCACGACGGGATTGTCTTCGCCGTCGCCCTCATCCTCATCGCGGTCGAAATCGATGTTCACGCCCGACAGCAGCGCCTGCGTTTGATCGTCATTCAGCTCGCCAAGTATGCGGACGGCGTACTCGCGCTCAACCTCGTAGCGCGGATGCATAAAACGATTGGCCAGCTCGCCGCTGGTGGTGAAAATCAGCAAGCCGGAGGTATTGATATCGAGCCGGCCGATGGCAATCCATTTGCCATTCTCGACCCTTGGCAGGTTGTCGAATACCGTAATGCGATTGCCCGGATCATCAGTGGTGACAATTTCACCCTCGGGCTTGTGATACAGCAGCACGCGCGGCAGGTCTTCGTTGAACTTCAGTTTCACCGGACGATGGTCGACCATCACATTGTCACCGGGCGAGACTTGGGTGCCGGTAGTGGCGACAATTCCGTTGACCATGACGCGGCCGCCGGCAATCATGATCTCCATATCGCGGCGCGAACCGATGCCGGACTGCGCCATCACCTTGTGCAGGCGCTCGCGCTTGACGTTTGCCTGCGCAGCCAGCGCCTCTGCAAACTGACCTGATTTGGCTTCCTCGCCAGAGCGGCGCAGCTGTGCGGCTTCGGATGGCGATGCCATTCCATGCTGATTGCCCATCGGTGGGCGGAATGGTGTTTTCTTGCCGCCGGACCGTGATTTTCGCTGTTGTCCGCGTGGCTGACCACGCCCGCCAGCGACTGGCCCAATCGCATTGGCTAATACGCCGTCAGCGTTGGCTACCGATCCGCGCCGGCCTTGCCCCCTGCCTTGACCTTGTCCCTGACCTTGACCTTTCCCTTGTTGCCCACGCCGACCGCGCTTGCCACCAACTGTATTGCCGATATTGTCTGCCTGGCCTGCCCCAGCGCCACGCTTCTTGCCGCGCCCTTTTGCACCCGCCCCGGCACCTGCTCCTGACTTGCCACGGCGCTTGCCGCGACCTAGTACATCAGTACGCTCCGGATCTTTCTTGTCCTCACCAACATAGCGGCCATCAACATAACCGCGCGCCTTCAATCCCGTGGTGACGACGATGCGCTTGATCATGGCTTCGGCTCCTCAGCCGGGTTTGCCGGATCGATCGTCGTGTCAGCAGCGGACTCTGCGTCCGTATCGAGTTGCAATTCCATTTCGTCTGCCGCATCTGGACTGCTTTCGGCCTGCGGCTCAACAGGCAAGCCCGCGTCCCCCTCTTCCGAACGCCACGTGCTGACACCAGGCAAAGATGGCGTCTCCGCCGCAGTCAGCGCCGCTCCAGCTTGTGTCATGTCCAGCGTTGCCTGCAATTCATGCAGCGGCGGCAACTCTTCCAGCGAGCGAAGATTCAGGTCGTCGAGAAAGTGCTTGGTGGTGGCGAACAGCGACGGCCGGCCGACCACTTCCTTGTGGCCAATTTCATCTATCCAGCCGCGATCCTGCAGCGTCTTGAGGATATGTGGTGAGACCTGCACACCACGAATGTCTTCGATATCACCACGGGTAACCGGCTGGCGATAGGCGATGATCGCCAGTGTTTCCAGCACAGCACGCGAGTAGCGCGGCGGCTTTTCACTGGAAAGCCGATCCAGATACTTCTGAAAACCGGGCTTGATGCGAAACCGGTAGCCGCTCGCAACCACCGACAACTCCACGCTACGGCCCACCCACTCCGCGCGCATTTCTTCGAGCAGGTTACGAACCGTGTCGCCTGAAAGCTCGCCGTCGAAAATACGCTTTAACTCGTTGACCGCCATTGGCTCGGATGCGGCCATCAACACAGCTTCCAGTGCCAGCTTGGCTTCTGCCACATCGATGGTTTGCGGCGCACTCTCGGCCAACTCGGTGGATGCCTCTCCCTCGGTAGCGACCAGTGCGGTGTCGGTGGAGATCTCGGCCGGCTCGGCGACGTCGGCCAGTTCCGGGTTCGGGTTTGCTTGTTCGTTGGACATATTGCGGCTACCTGATTCTTGCGACTTGAGTTAAACGGATGGTTCAAGCAACGGCACCGTTGCCTCGCGAATTTTTACGTAGATGGGTTCGAATGCAGCGCTCTGGGCGATATCTATCAGCGACTCGCGCGCCAGTTCGAGAACAGCGAGGAAACTCACGACAACCACGGCAACACCTTCTTCGGGCTGGAACAGATCATCGAAACGGATAAACCCCACGCCATTCAGTTGTCTCAGAATGCGGGACATGTGCGACCGCACCGACAGCTCTTCGCGTGTCACACTGTGCTTGCGGGTTGCCTTGGCGCGATTGAGGATGACGCGCCATGCTTCGGTCAAATCCGCCACCAACACTGTCGGCACACGCGAGACCAGTGACTGCTCGATCAACACATCCAGCGTGGAGAAATCGCGGTCCTTGCGCGGATGCTCGTCCAAAGCCTGCGCCGCCGCCTTCATCTGCTCATACTCCAGCAAACGACGAACCAGCTCTGCGCGCGGATCCTCCGGCTCAGATTCGTCGGTTCGCGGCGGCCGCGGCAACAGCATGCGTGACTTGATTTCAATCAGCAGCGCGGCCATCAACAGATATTCAGCCGCCAGCTCCAGCTGGCCTTCGCGCATCGCCTCGACGTAAGTCATGTACTGCCGCGTGAGGTCGGCCATTGGTATATCGAGAATATCCAGCGAGTGCTTGCGGATCAGGTACAGCAACAGATCCAGCGGCCCCTCGAATTGATCGAGGATGATGGAAAGCGCATCAGGCGGAATAAACAGATCGGCCGGCAAATCGGTCATCAGTTCGCCCTTGATGCGGGCAACGGGCATGACCATGTCGAGTGAAGGCTGGGTATTGTCGACGACGAGTTCTACGCTCATTTTTTATTCCGCTCTCTTTATCGTCCGATGGATCTCACCGCACTTCACGAGAAATTCAGCCCCATGGCATCGCGCACGTCGCGCATGGTTTCTTCGGCCTGGTCGCGCGCCTTCTCGCAGCCATCGGCGAGGATATTGCGCACCAGCGTAGGATCTTCTTCAAACGGCGCCGCGCGCTCGCGCATCGGTTTCAATTCCTTGACGATGGCATCGATCACCGGCTGCTTGCATTCGAGACAACCAATGCCCGCACTCTTGCAACCTTCCACCACCCACTTGCGTGTTGCATCGTCGGTATAGACCTGATGCAGGTTCCATACGGGACATTTCTCCGGGTCACCCGGATCGGTGCGGCGGATGCGTGCCGGATCGGTCGGCATCTTTCGCACTTTGGTGGTGACATCCTCCGGCGCATCGCGCAAGTCGATGGTATTGCCGTAGCTCTTCGACATCTTTTCGCCGTCGAGTCCGACCAGGCGTGAGGTCGGTGTGAGCAGCGCCTGAGGCTCAGGCAATATCACCTTGCCGCCGCCCTCAAGATAGCCGAACAGGCGCTCGCGATCGCCCATCGACAGGTTCTGTACATCGGCCAGCAGATCACGCGCTTCGATCAATGCAGCCTCATCTCCATCCTGCTGAAAGCGAGTGCGCAGCACGTTGTACAACTTGGCCTTCTTTGAACCCAGCTTCTTGATTGCGGCCTCGGCCTTTTCCTCAAAGCCTTTTTCGCGACCAAACAAATGATTGAAGCGGCGCGCCACCTCGCGCGTTAGCTCGATGTGCGAGACCTGATCCTCACCAACAGGAACTTGGTTGGCGCGGTAGATCAGGATGTCGGCCGCCTGCATTAAGGGATAGCCGAGAAAACCATAGGTCGCCAGATCGTGCCCCCGCTCACCCAGCTTTTCGATCTGATCCTTGTAGGTCGGCACCCGCTCCAGCCACGACAGCGGCGTGAAAAACGACAGCAGGAGCGTCAGCTCGGCATGCTGCGGTACTTTCGATTGCGCGAACAGCGTCGCCTGCGCAGGGTCAATACCCGCAGCGATCCAGTCGATCACCGTGTCGTAGGTGTATTCCTCGATCACGTGCGGCGTTTCGTAGTGCGTGGTCAGTGCATGCCAATCGGCAACAAAGAAGTAGCACGGGTGTTCGTGCTGCAGCTTTGCCCAGTTCTTCAGTGCGCCGTGGTAGTGGCCCAGATGCAGGCGCCCGGTCGGACGCATGCCGGAAAGTACTCGATCAGGAAACATAGTGAGGGATCAAAGGATCTGGCCTCTGGATAACAGGAAATTGTGTTTGCACGTCAACGTGCAAAGGCAAAAACGCAAAGCAGTAAACCCGTGAAAGGTTAAGAAACCGTCAAACTCGCTTCCGTACTGGTGCTGGAACCGGCGGCTTTATTGGGATTTCGGTGCCGCGTTCAACGATGAACTGTCAGCGATCGCCGGGAGGCGATGCGCGCTAGGCAGCTATCAAGATAACCCTATTATAGCGTATATCGAATTGGTGCTGAATTGGACCAGCGGCCGGACAATCAAGCCAAAAAAATTGGTTATCCCGACCGAGTCCAGAAAAATCAAGCCGATCAGCACAAACATGCCGTAAGGTTCGGTGCGTGAAAACGAGTAGGCCAGACGATTAGGCAATAAACCGGTGAGAATGCGCCCTCCGTCGAGCGGGAGCAGTGGAAGCAGATTGAATACCATCAACAGCGCATTAACGAAAATACCCGCACCCGCAACTAATGCCAAGAAATTAGCTGGTCCGGAATCCGGTACAGCTATAACAATTTTGCCGAGAACTGCCCATGCAATCATCATCAACAAATTGGCAAACGGGCCTGCAGCAGCCACCCAAATCATGTCGCGCTTTGGATTTTGAAGGCCGCCGAAATTCACCGGTACTGGCTTCGCGGCGCCAAACGGAAACCCAGCCGTCAACATCGTCAGCAATGGGATGGCAATGGTCCAAATCGGATCGATGTGCTTGATGGGATTCAGGGTCATCCGACCCAGCATATAAGCTGTTGAATCGCCAAAAAATCGTGCCGCGAAAGCATGTGCAGCCTCATGCAGCGTAATCGCGAAAATGAGAGGAATCGCGAATACAGTGATTTTCTGAATCAGGTTGGCGTCCATGGTTTCTGCAAATAGTTGACGAGTGCGCGGCTACTCGGTGAAGCCAAAACTGGCGATATCGCCTCTACCTTCTCTTACCAAGATCGGGACGTCACCGGACAAATCAATCACCGTAGTCGGCTCCACACCGCAGGCGCCGCCGTCGAGAATCAGGTCCAGTTGATGTTCCAGCCGCTCGCGAATGGCTTCGGCGTCGTTAAGCGGCTCATCCTCGCCGGGCATGATCAGCGTTGACGACAGTAACGGCTCGTTCAGTTCGGCCAGCAATGCATGCGTAGCCGGATGATCGGGCACCCGCACCCCCACGGTTGAACGTTTGGGATGCGCCAGTCGCCGTGGAAGTTCCCGTGTTGCTTTCAGAATGAAGGTGTATGTGCCTGGGGTATGCGCTTTCAGCAGACGGTACTGCGCGTTATCCACCTTGGCAAAGGTACCGATCTCTGAAAGGTCCCGGCAAACCAGTGTGAAATGATGGCGCTCATCCACGCCGCGAATGCGGCGAATACGCTCCATCGCGTCCTTGTCGCCGATATGGCAGCCGATGGCATAACAGGAGTCGGTGGGATAGGCGATGACGCCGCCCTTGCGCACGATTTCCACGGCGCGCTTGATCAGTCGCGGCTCGGGATGCGTCGGATGCAGCGTAAAAAACTGGGACATTTTGGCGCGCCCGTTACAACAACGACCAAACCGGGGTGAGACCCGCAGGCAAAGGCGGCAAAGTGCCGGGTCGATAAGGGCTTTCACTCGGCCCGTGGTAGTCCGAGCCGCGCGATGCCAGCAGGCCAAACTCTTTGGCCAGCACCGCATACTCGCGGAAATGCCTGGTCTGATGACTGCCGGTGACCACTTCGATCGCCCGGCCACCTGCATCCTTGAACTGCGCCAGCAGGGTACGCATGTCGTCCGATTGCAAACGATAGCGTCCGGGGTGCGCGATGACCGCTACGCCACCCGCGGCGTTTATCCATAAAACGGCCTCCTCAAGTCGCGACCACCTATGTGGCACATAGCCCGGCCGGCCCGCAGTCAGATAGCGTTCAAACGCCTTGCCGACATTTGTCACCAACCCCCGCTGCACCATCGCACGGGCGAAGTGAGTGCGTCCCAACATGGTCTTGTTCTCGGCCAACGCGTAGGCATCATCGAACAGGTCTTGAATGCCGATACGGTCAAAATCGGCCGAAATGCGCCGCGCGCGTTCGACGCGGCCATCGCGGATCGAGGCCAGTCCTGCAGCCAGCAGTGGATGAACAGGATCGATTCCCAAGCCGACGATATGCACCGTTACCGGCTTTAGATCGCGCAGATCGTCCTGCTCCAAACCCGGCCACGTCACCGAAATTTCCACACCGGGAATAAAACGCAGCGCTAACTCACGCGCGGTCTGGCCGGCCTCAGCCAGCCCGTCCGTGGTATCGTGATCCGTCAATGCAATGGCATCGCAACCATTTTCCGCTGCCAGCGCGATCAAGTCGCGTGGCGCAAGCAGCCCGTCCGAGGCAATGCTGTGGTTGTGCAGATCGAAATTTTGCGATGGCAATGGTTGAGTCATCAAAACTTTTCCGGCAATCGACCATCATAGCAAACCGTCTCGGTATGAACTAACCCCGCGCAACCTCTTACCACCAGTACTTCATGTCCGCCAATACGTTTGAAATCAAGCCCATCAGTTTCGCCCTCAAAGGCACCGAGAGCGCCACAGATGACAGCAGTATTGCCAACTCCCTGACCCAGCAATTTGCATCGTTGTCCGCGACAATCAATGATGCCACTCGCGCGCAAGGCGAAAACACCGCCAATGTTGCCGGCCTGCTGGATGTGACGGAAGATTTCCTGACCTTGATGCAGACGCTGGACCAGCAATATGGTGCAAATGCCACTTTGCCTTTGACGGATGCCGGTGAGGCGGTAGACGACGCGTTACGCGCAACGGCAGAATTGGAAACATGGCTGTCGCGCCTCAACCTCGCTGGCGCGCGCGCGCAATTATTCAATATTCAACTGGGAATTGCGTACTGGGCGATGCAACACGAGCTAGCCTTCGAAACGGTGGCCCCGGTCGTCAATGCGCTTGCCGAGCAGGCCAATGCGGCAGAAACCCGGCAGGAAACGGCGGCTGTGTTTGCCATGATGCAAGGCTTTATTCAGCATCTGGCCCCAGGCCTGCAGGCCGATCTGGAACGCTCCAATCCCGAACGCCCCTGGCGTCTGTTGAACCTGAATTTTGCCATTACCGCCATTCGTACTGGCGACGCGGCCATGATGCGCTACGCCTTTGACCGGTTGAACGCCCATCTGCCGGACGAGTGCGCCGGTTTCTATGAGGAGGCGCACGCGCTGGCCTGTCAGCCCGGCTTTCCTACAGAGACGCGAGCGCTGATTGAAGCGGAGTACACACGTTGGACGCGACCGCATTAAACATGCGAAAATGCCAAGTTACTGATTTTTAGCAACTACTGACCATTTTCCGCGTCTTATATTGCATTTGATGAAGCTGCTGTTCGATTTTTTGCCGGTCGTACTGTTTTTTGCGGCCTACAAGCTCGCCGACATATATGTGGCGACCGGTGTCGCCATCGTGGCGGCCATTGCACAGATCGTCTGGTCGCTGGTCCGTAAGGAAAAAGTGAAGCCGGTTCAGTGGATCGGACTGGGATTTATCCTGATCTTCGGCAGCGCCACCATCCTGTTGCAGGACGAGTTCTACATCAAGATCAAGTGGACGTTGTTCTACGGTTTGATGGGCCTATTGATTCTCGGTGCGATCGCGTTTGGCAAAAACCCGCTCAAAAGCATTTTGGGCAATGAAATCGAACTGCCGCCCGAAGCGTGGCAAAAGCTTTCCATCAGCTGGGGTGCCTTCTTTCTGGTGCTGGCTGCGCTGAACCAATATTTCGCCATGACACTCTCACTCGATGCCTGGGTGAAAGTGAAGGTGTTCGGCGGCACGGCGTTGAGCGTCGTATTCGTATTCGTTCAGGCGTTCTGGCTGGCCAAGTACCTGCCGGACGAGCCCGAACAGAAAAAACCGCAGGACGCCGCCGTCAAAGTTGAGGCCAAGGAAGTCTGATGCTGTACGCCATTATTTGCGAAGAGATGTCCGGGGCACTGGAACGACGCATGGCCAACCGTCCGGCGCACGTCGAACGATTGAAAGCGCTGCAGGCCGAAGGCCGCCTGATTCTGGCTGGACCGCATCCGTTGATCGACAGCGAAGATCCCGGACCGGCCGGCTTTTCAGGTTCGCTCATCGTCGCCGAATTTGCCTCGCGCGAAGCGGCGATCGCCTGGGCGTCGGAAGATCCGTATTGCCTGGCCGGTGTGTTCTCGGCCGTGACAGTCAAACCATTCAAGAAAGTGCTGCCCGCGTGACCGCCGCCAACGTCACCGCCGTCATCCGTGAGCGCCTGGCGTCGTTGAATCCGGTATTGCTGGAAATCGTCGACGATTCGGCCAGTCATGCCGGCCATGCCGGTGCGCATGACCACGCCGAGCGCACTGGTGCGATTGACGGCACCCATTTCGAATTGAAGATCGTTTCACCGATTTTTGCGGGGCAACCGTTGGTCGCCCGCCACCGCATGATCTATGACCTGTTGGGCGACCTGATGAAAACCCGCATTCACGCGTTGAAGATCGACGCGCGTCCGCAATAGTTTGTTTTACTTACTCACCGAAGGAAGACTCATGCAAGTGAAAATGAAATCCCTGGTAGTTGCACTGGCCGTGGCAGTTGCCGCACCGGTTGCCATGGCGCAGGACAAAGCCGAAAAGGCCGCCACCAAGACATCCAAGGCCGCCAAAGCCGCGCCCGCGGGTGAAGGTAAGGTCAGCGTCAATGGCGTGGTTATCCCGGCCGCGCATTTCGCCGCCATGAACCGTGAGCGGGAGCAGTCCGGACAGCCGGCATCGCCGGAAGTCAACGACGCGATCAAGCAGGAACTGATCAGCCGCGAAGTGCTGTCGCAAGCCGCGAAGAAGAAGGGCCTGGACAAGGATCCGACCATCGCCGCGCAAATGGACATGGCCCGCCAAGCCGTGCTGATCCGCGCCTACTTCGACGACTACGTCAAAGCGAATCCGATCAGCGACGCATCGCTGAAGGCCAACTACGACCAGTTCGTTGCACAGATGGGCGACAAGGAATACAAGGCACGCCACATCCTGGTCGACAAGGAAGACGAAGCCAAGGCCATCATCGCTTCGCTGAAGCGCGGCGAGTCGTTTGAGAAGGTCGCAAAGGAAAAATCCAAGGACACCGGCTCCAAGGACAACGGTGGCGATCTCGATTGGGGTCCGGCCGGCCGTTACGTTCCGGAATTCGGCAACGCCATGAAGGCGCTGGCCAAGGGTCAAACCACCGAAACCCCGGTGAAGTCGCCTTTCGGCTATCACGTCATCCGCCTCGACGATTCGCGCGCAATGAAAGTGCCGACGTACGACGAAGTGAAGGACAATTTCCGCCAACGCGCTCAGCAGGAACAGGTTGCCAAGCTGGTGCAGGACCTGAAGAGCAAGGCAAAGATCGACGACAAATAAGTCGATTCGCTCTTGGCTTGAAAGCAAAAAAGGCAGCTTTGGCTGCCTTTTTTGTTGCCTTAAATTGGCGACATGAGATTTGGATGCTAAACCAAACTTTTTGCTTTGCCTAGATTGCGCGAGATGGGGGCTTGGATTAACGTGGACTCATGAATACACCCGTTCGCGTCCAGTTTGCCAAAGCCGGAAACCTCTACCGGCTCGACGTGAGCATTTCGCCGCTTCTACCGCGCGAATTGCCAACCGTGGTGGAAGTCTTCACCACCCACTGGACCAAGCCGGAAGAAGTCGAACGCGCGAAAGTCCATGACGCAACAGCCATTACGCTTTCGGCCGATCATGAAATTCGCGCCGGCGAACGGCCCGCCGACATCGCCCGCACCCTCACCTACGCCATCTGGCAGAAGCTGGATCGCTACGTGAAAGTGACGGTGGAAGCGACCTATCTCGGCGAATCGCACGATGCGCATTTCGAGTATGGCGAGAGTGCTTACGCGGAAGCGTTCGGCGCGCGATTCGAAAACTAGCCGTCGCCCGACGAAAAATTCCTGACGAGAAACTCAAGCACTGGCGCAGCTTCCAGACCATTATTGGCCTGAGAACCGCGCCAATGCTGGATTTTTGTGCGATTTCGCCGGCTAAGCCACCCAGCGACGCGCGTTGCGGAACAGTCGCAGCCACGGACTGAATGCGGGTTTTCCATTTGCTGAGTTCGGCCAATCGGCCGGGTGCCACGATAGGTTCAGGTTCAAGGCCACCCGTTCGGGATGCGGCATCATGATGGTAAAGCGGCCATCCGGCGTGGTGAATGCCGTCATGCCCAACGGCGAACCGTTGGGGTTGGCCGGGAACTGCTCGGTTTCCTTGCCGGCGTTATCGACGTAAGAGGCAGCGCACAACCAGCGTGCAGCGTCCTGCTGCGCACGGTCGCGGAACACCGCCTGGCCCTCGCCATGCGCCGTGGCCACTGGTAGACGCGAACCTGCCATGCCGGCAAACAGGATGGATGGCGACTCGCGGATTTCCACCAGCACCGTACGCGCCTCGTATTGCTCGCTGGCGTTGCGCTCCAGATGCGGCCAGTTTTCCGCTCCGGGAATGATTTCGTGCAGGTTCGACATCATCTGGCAGCCATTACACACGCCCAGCGCGAACGAATCGCTGCGCTTGAAGAATGTTTCGAATTCGTCGCGCGCACGCGCATTGAACAGTACCGATTTGGCCCAGCCTTCGCCGGCGCCCAACACATCGCCATACGAGAATCCGCCGCAGGCAGCGAAACCTTTGAAATCGGCCAGCGAAATACGTCCGGCAATGATGTCGCTCATATGAACGTCATAGGCGTCAAACCCGGCGCGAGTAAAGGCGTGCGCCATTTCCAGCTGGCCGTTCACGCCCTGCTCGCGCAGGATAGCGATTTTTGGCTGAACACCTTTGGCGATAAACGGCGCGGCGATATCCTCCGCGGCATCGAAGGTCAGCCGCGCATTCAGGCCGGGGTCCCTGGCAACAAGCAGGCGGTCATATTCCTGCTTTGCGGTCGCCGGATTGTCGCGCATAGCCTGGATCAGGTAACTGGTTTCGCTCCACGCGCGCTGAAGATCAACACGCTTTTCCGCCAGCAGCGAATGGGTCGCGCGAATGAAGCGCAGTTCGTCGTGCTCGTTGGGGTGGCCGATGATGTGCGAGCATGCCGAAAGCCCGGCATCGCGCAACACCTGCATCACCTGCGTACGCTCGGATTTCCGGATCTGCAGCACTGCGCCGAGTTCTTCATTGAACAGCGCGGCCAATACAGCATCGTTTTCGCCAAGTTTGCGCGTGCCGGCCGTGACATCGTAGTCATCGATATCCGCCTCACGCTCAGCGTACGTCAGCGTATCGAGGTAAATCGTGACGCCCTTGTGTGACGCGAACATCATTTCCACCAGCGTCGCCAGCAATCCGCCATCAGAACGATCGTGATAGGCGAGGATTTTTCCATCGCGCGACAGCTTCCGTACTGCGGCAAAAAAGGCGCGCAGCGACCCAGCGTCATCGACATCCGGTGCCACGTTACCGACCTGCGCATACACCTGCGCCAGCGCCGAGCCACCCAGCCGATTGCGCCCCTGCCCGAGATCGATCAACAGCAATTCACTTTCGGCGGCGGCGATGGTTGCATCAAGTTGCGGCGTAAGCGTCCTGCCGGCATCTGCGACGCGGGCAAAGGCGGAGATGATCAACGATACCGGTGCGACCACTTCTTTCTTTGCACCATCATCGTTCCAGACGGTTTTCATCGACAGCGAGTCTTTTCCGACCGGGATAGAAATGCCCAGCGCCGGACACAACTCCATGCCGACGGCTTTCACTGTTTCGTAAAGCCGCGCATCTTCGCCCGGATAACCGGCTGCCGCCATCCAGTTGGCCGAGAGTTTGATGTCGCTGATCGCATCGATATCGGCGGAAGAAATGTTGGTGATAGCCTCGCCCACCGCCATGCGCCCAGAGGCCGGCGAATCGATAATGGCTAGCGGTGTACGCTCGCCCATGGCCATCGCTTCACCCTGCAGTGTGTCGTATCCCATCAGCGTGACGGCGCAATCCGCCACCGGAACCTGCCACGGGCCGACAAACTGGTCGCGCACCGTGAGGCCGCCCACGGAGCGATCGCCGATGGTGATGAGAAAAGACTTGTCTGCTACGGTCGGCAAACGCAACACGCGATACACCGCATCCTTCAATGCCATCGACGACGTGTCCAATGCCGGCAAATCTACTGGCAAGGTGGCGACATCGCGATGCATGCGCGGCGGCTTGCCCAGCAAGACTTCCATTTCCATGTTGACCGGCTGGTTGCCGAACAACGGATCGGCAACCACCAGCTGCTGCTCAGCCGTCGCCGTTCCCAATACTGCAAACGGGCAGCGCTCGCGCTCACAAATGGCGCGAAACTGCGTCAGCGATTCGGGGGCGATCGCCAGCACATAACGTTCCTGCGACTCGTTGCTCCAGATTTCGCGCGGGCTCATGCCGGGCTCTTCCGAGGGCACCGCGCGCAGGTCAAAGCGCGCGCCGACGCCACCACCGTGCGCAAGCTCCGGCAATGCGTTTGAAATGCCGCCGGCGCCGACGTCGTGAATGCTCAGGATCAGATTGCCATCACGCATTTGCCAGCACCTGTCGATCACTTCCTGACAACGACGCTCCATTTCGGCATTGGCGCGCTGCACCGAATCAAAATCCAGCGCCTCGGTGTTGCTGCCGGAGGTCATCGACGATGCTGCACCCCCGCCCAAACCAATGCGCATGCCAGGACCACCCAGTTGAATGAACAATGTACCCGGGGCCAGCGATTTTTTGTGCGTGTGCGCGGCCGAGATATTGCCCAGCCCGCCCGCGATCATGATCGGCTTGTGATATCCGCGCACGGCAGCGCCGGACAATTGCTCGTAAGTACGGAAGTAACCGTTCAGGTTGATGCGGCCAAATTCGTTATTGAATGCGGCACCGCCGATCGGCCCCTCGATCATGATCGACAAAGCGGAGGCAATGCGCGCCGGCTTGCCGTAACCCGACTCCCAAGGTTGAATGTGTCCGGGGATATTAAGGTTCGACACCGAGAAACCGGTCAGGCCCGCTTTCGGCTTGGCGCCGATGCCGGTGGCACCCTCATCCCGTATTTCGCCGCCCGAGCCGGTAGCCGCGCCCGGCCATGGCGCGATCGCCGTTGGATGATTGTGGGTTTCCACTTTCATCAGAATGTGAGTCTCATCGCGATGGAAAGCGAAGCGGCCGTCGTTGGCCGGGAAAAAACGATCTACCTCGGCACCCTCCATCACGGCGGAATTGTCCGAGTACGCCACCACCGTGCCTTGCGGTGCCAGTTGATGCGTATTGCGGATCATGCCGAACAGACTCTTGTCACGTGTCTGCCCATCGATGGTCCACGAGGCGTTGAAAATCTTGTGCCGGCAATGTTCCGAATTGGCCTGCGCGAACATCATCAATTCGGCATCGGTCGGATCGCGCTGGATGCGATGGTAGTACTCGAAAAGATAGTCGACCTCGTCCGGCGACATTGCCAGTCCCATCTCAACGTTCGCCTTTTCAAGCGCGGACTTTCCGTTGGCCATCACGGCAACGAAAGCCATATGTGCGGGTGGCTGATCGACGAACAGCGCGGCACCGCCGTCGGCGATAGCCTGCACGGTTTCGGTCATTGGATCGTGTATGGCCTGCAGCACCGCTTCCCGAGCTGCGGCGGTCAGCTCACCATCGGCTTCAATGCAGTAAACGGTACCGCGCTCAATGCGACGAATTGCGGCGAGACCGCAGTTGTGCGCAATGTTGGTGGCCTTGGATGCCCACGGGGAAATCGTGCCAATACGCGGAATGACCAGGAATTGCTCACCCAACCGCCCGATGCTCGACGCGCGGCCGTAAGTCAGCAGCTTGTCCAGAACCTGCCGCTCATCGGATGTCAAAGGCTGGGCACACTGCACAAAATGCATGAACGCCGTCGAAACGTGCTGAATCGCCGGCTGCGTTTCCCGCAGCGATCGCAGCATTTTTTCGAGTCGGAACGGCGAGACGGCTTCGGGGCCGGGCAGCGTCAACAGGGTTGGCGTGCCGGGAGATGCAACGACGGGGGTGTTCATTGGGCGGGGCCGGAGAGAGGTGGGGCCGAGCCCGAATTATACCGGAGCAGTGCGCGGATTGACCTCAGCTATTGGCGCTTCCGCCGGCTTATTTCCACTTCAGTGCGATGCGAACTTTGCGGAATTCCTCCGCATCCAGACTGTCCCGCCAAAGCGGGATGATATGCGGCCAGTAACGCCGCCACGACGGATCGTCGGGCAGGCGGTAACGTAAGGTGGTGAACCAAGGGGACACAAATGCACCCGGTAACACCTCGCCTTCACGGCCCGAATCTCCGTCAAGCAGCGCCGCGCGTGCAAACCGCAGACGAATGCCCAGCTTCGATGTTGTAGCGGAGGCAGCATCGGGTTGTTTCGCGGGATCGCGGTCAAACAAATAGAAGGACCGTACAGACTGCCGTCCCTTAAGCAGAATCAGGTGCAGGTCCCATGCCATTGCCAGGACAAACAGGACGAGAATCGCCAGCCTGAATGCCAGCGGTATCCCCACCAGCAGCCACATGATCGGGAAGGCCAGTAGCACCCCCGCCGCACTGATGGCGAGGTTGATGCGTGACACGCGAATCGCAATCCAGCGCGGATCGGTCGAAATGTTTGCAGGGTCTTGAAGTTCGGCCATCGGAATAAAACTACAATGCTTAAGATTATATTTACCCAAGTTTCCCATGAGCGAACGCTGGATTTCCGAACTCACCGACCAAGGGGCGCGATTTGCCGATGGACGCATTGCCGGTTTTGGCGATAGCCCCGCCGAACTGGCAGCGGTTGATACGCAGCCCGTCATCTGCGACCTGTCGCACGATGGCCTGATCCTGGTTAGCGGCGAGGACGCTGCGGCATTCCTGCACGCCCAGCTTTGCAATGACGTGCAAGCGCTCAGCGAAGGGCAGGCGCATTGGAACGGCTGGTGCTCGCCCAAGGGACGACTGCTGGCTACTTTCCTTCTCTGGCGCGGACGCCAGGGATACTTCCTGCAATTGCCGCGTACGCTGCAAGCGGCCATTCAGAAACGGCTGCAGATGTTCGTACTTCGATCCAAGGTGACACTGGCCGACGTTAGTGGCGATTGGGTGCGTTTTGGTATCGGTGGCCATGACGCCGATGCGCTACTGACCGAAGTATTGGGCGAAGTGCCTGCAATGCCAATGGCAACCGTTCATACCCAGGACGGCCGCTTGATTCGTATGTCTCCGCAACGATTCGAGTTTGTCGCAGCCGCCGACGATGCGCTGAAGCTGTGGCGCCAATTGACGCCCCGTGCAAAACCGGTCGGCGCACCGGTATGGGATGCATTGGCGATTCGCGATGGCGTATTGACGGTCGTTCCCGCAACCCAGGACGCGTTTGTGCCGCAGATGGCCAACTTCGAGTTGATCGGCGGCCTCAGCTTCAAGAAAGGCTGCTATCCGGGGCAGGAGATCGTTGCACGCACGCAGTACCGCGGTATTCTCAAGCGCCGCCTCGCGCGCGTCCACATAGATGCACCCACTGTGAACGTTGGCGACTCGCTGTTTTCCGCAGAGTTCGGCGATCAGGCAGCAGGTACCGTTGCGGCGGCTGCACCATCGAGTAAATGCGGTTTTGACGCGCTCGTCGTCGCGCAAATCGAAGGCCTGAAAACAAACTCTCTGCGACTCGGCGCGCTGGATGGTCCAGCGGCGGCTATTCAACCGCTACCCTACGCCGTCCCCGAAATCAGCTAAATCTGTTTGCGCATTTCCTGATGCGGAATACCGGCTTCGGAAAACTCCGGTCCGTGCGACAGAAAGCCGTGTTTGAAATAGAACGGCGTTGCGTGAGTCTGCGCGTTGAGCATGACCTCTTCGTAACCGCGCCGGCGTGCTTCGTCGCATAGGGCATTCAACATCGCCGCGCCCACACCGGCACGCCGCCAGGCTTTCAGCACCGCCATGCGACCGATGCGTGGGAGCTCCTGCTGAATCAGGCGCCCGGTTCCAACCACCTGACCGCTGGCGTCTCGCGCAATAACATGCACCGAGGTCGCGTCCAGTTCGTCCTGCTCGATTTCGACCGGGACCTTCTGTTCCTCGACGAAGACTTCATAGCGGACTTTGGCCAACTCGTCGCGCTGCTGCGACCACTCGCAGATTTCAACAGTAAACGGTTCCGGCAGGATCATATCGGGTCGTGAAAAATCATGGCAGGCGCATCATACCTGCGAATGACGTTCAACTGCCGGCTGCACATACGGCGGTTACATTCCGCCACAAACCTCGCCCGTTTGGCGCGTAAATCAGCTGCGGCAAAGTGGCAAGTGCAGCGCCTGCAGAACCTCGCCGGTTGCCGTGTCTTCAACAAAAGCCACCAACGTCAGCTGGTCACGATTCCAGTCAGGCTTTAGTGCCACGCCGCGCCGCAACGGCAACGCTGGCACAACGAGCGGACCGATAAACTCCCGCACCACGTGATCGTGCCGCAGCGTCGCACCCTTGTTTTCGCCAGCAGTCACTCGGCTGGAAAGATTGCTTTCGGTCACCGCCAGGAACAGTTTTGCAGTCGGCGGGATAGTGCCTTGCAAAGAGGCGGCTCGCAAATCAACCTCAAGGCGACCGTTGCCGACTTTCGCTTCCAGTCCAAGTTCAACTGTCGCCACTCGAGCTGAAGAGGCACGCGCCGCAGTTTCCAGGCTCGCGTTTGAAGTAGCACGAAGATCCTGACCATTCAACATCACTTGGGGTGTGTAGACCGTGCGCCCGCCTCGGCGCCTTACAACGTCGCGCTGGCGTGCAGCAAAATCTGCGCGGGCAAATTTATCCTTCCAGCCGATGTAGTCCCAATAATCGACGTGAAACGCGAGCGGCACTACACCGTGTTTCTCCATCGACAACGACGAAAACCAGCGGTCGGCTGGCGGGCAGCTGTCGCACCCTTCAGAAGTGTAAAGCTCGACCACTGGCAGCACACGGCTACCACTGCGGCCTTGCACGGTTGCATCGCAGGTAGCGCCAAACGCAGATCCAGCTTCAGACATCGCCAACACGATTGCCGCAGCGAATAGCCAACGCACGATTGCCTCAATTCATGAGTAATGCGGCGTTGGTCGTTATCTGGGGCTGCGACTTACATGCTTGGAAGACGCGCGGGCAGTTACTTGGTCTTGCGGCGCGGCGCCTTGAATTTTTTGATGCCGTCGAGAATGGCTTTCTTCGCCTCTTCAGCTCCCACCCAGCCCTGGATTTTTACCCACTTACCCGCTTCGAGATCTTTGTAATGCTCGAAAAAGTGGGAAATCTGGTTGATAGTCAGTTCAGGCAGGTCGCGCGGACTCTGCACCTTGCGATAAATCGGCGTCAGCTTGTCGATCGGTACGGCGAGCAGCTTTTCATCGCCACCGGCCTCATCGGTCATTTTCAGCATGCCAATCGGACGGCAGCGCACCACCACGCCGGGAATCAGCGGAAACGGCGTCACCACCAGCACATCGACCGGGTCACCGTCATCGGAAAGCGTGTTTGGCACGTATCCATAGTTGCAGGGGTAATGCATGCTGGTCGACATGAAACGATCGACGAAAAGGGCGCCGGTGGCCTTGTCCAGTTCGAACTTGATCGGATCGCCGTTCATGGGGATTTCGATGACCACGTTTATGTCGTTCGGTACGTCGCGGCCTGAGTCAACTCGGTCTAGATTCATGGGGCTTCTCAATAAGGGGGTTTTCGGTTAGCCTCTTGCCGTGGAGCATGCCTCCACGCGGTTTCTGCGCAATCGTGGTCAGACCGCAGGCAAGTATTTGTTTTGCATTTGTTTCGCTTTCGCAATTATCGCCGTTGGTACCTCATTTCGCCAAGCGCGAACCAGAAGGAGAAAACGTGCAGCATAGAAGCAAAGCCGCCCAGCACAACAAGCAAAGCCAGAAGCATAGTGCCCGGCAGGGAAAAATAATCATGGCAAACACGGTGACGCGCGAACGCGAGCCGATGGAGCCGGCCTTTTCGCTGTTCTCACCGGAGGCCAAGCGCTTCCCCCTGATTCTCACGCTGGACCAGAACGGCATTCCGCACCGCTGGATCACATGGCAGCACGCCGTCTGGTACTACGCCAAGGAGCGTGTGGCATGGGAAACTGGCAGCGACGCCTTTACCGTTTCCGGGGGCAAGTGCCGCGATACCGGCGAAGTCTCCACCGTCACAGCTGCCTCCATCATCGCTATTCGCGGCAAGGCGATGGCGATGAAAAGCTTCAATCAGGTTCCGCCGTTAAACAACCGTGAACTGTTTCACCGCGACCGCCACGTCTGCGGCTATTGCGGCGGCATCTTTTCCCATTCCAAGCTGACGCGGGACCACATCATTCCTTATTCGCGCCGCGGCATTGATACCTGGATGAATGTGGTTACCGCCTGCCGCCCGTGCAATGAGCGCAAGGGCAGCCGGCTGCCGGAAGAAGCGCACATGGAGTTGATTTATGCTCCTTATGTGCCGAATCGCGCCGAATTCCTGATTCTCGCCAATCGCCGCATTCTGGCCGACCAGATGGAATTCCTGAAGCAGCACGTCAGCGCGCAAAGCCGGGTTCACTTAAGCTAGCCGCCAGCGTCCACCGGCCCGCCGTTTGTCGGGTCAATCCGGTAAATTGTCGTTTTTTGCCGGTGGATTACTTACCCTGTTGAACCATGACGCTTACCCGGGCCGAGACCGCATTGTCTTTTCGCGCTTCGCAGCTTCACTCGGACCTGCGGCGCAAACGCTTGCGCGATCGCTACATTGCCGTACAGTTTCCGGACTTGGCCGCCGTACGCGGCAAATCGGCTTTGGTGATCCGCCTGGCACGCGAGCTGTTCGACGAGGGCGAACGACGCCTGGGGACCGAGGCACTGATTCTGGCGGTGCAGGAGTCGCCGCAGGATAAATCGCTGCCGCTGGCATTGCTTGAGCTGGCCTACCTGTCGCAGGAGGACACGCTGTTCAGCGGCGTTGCGCGCTATTTCGAGGACAAGTTTCCCGACGCTACGGAAAACACGGCGATTGCGCGCATGGGTTCGCAGATAGCACCGCGCAGCGGTCAGTTTTTCGGTCGTACCAAATCGGTTTCGACCATGGAAGCCGCCTACTGCATTCCAGGCTGGAGTCTGGCCGGCTCCGAATCCGGCGATGACCAACTGCGTACCGATTTTCGCAACGCGATGCTGGGGACAGCCGGCACATGAGCGCGGTCGGGCCATTCAAGTCCGGCGATCCCTCCGACGCCCAACGCGCCGGACTGGAAAATATCATTTCCGATTTGCGCGTCGCGTCGCGCCAGCAATCCGGCGTGTCCTTATCCGACGGATTGATCTGGGGCGTAGATGCGTTCGATGCACTGTCGCGAGGTGCCTGCGACAGCGCGCTCAACACCACCCTGTTCCGCAGCGAGTCCGAACGCGGCGAGTACGATTGGATCGCCGATCAATTCGAGCGTCTCGCGCTGATCGGACGACAAATCGGCGAGCGCGTGGTCGATGATGACGCCATTGACCGCGATAAGCGCGCGCACGTCATCGCCTACGCCATTCTGCTGACCGGACACGATGCAAAGTGGCGGCAAATCGCCGGCCGCGGCCAGGGCTCCGCCAGCCAGCATCACGCGCTGCTGTCGCGTGCGCTGGCAGCCGGTTTGTCCGACGTGATTGTCAACGTGCGTATCGAAGGCGAGGCGATCGAAACCACGGTTGAATCACTCTATGCGCGCGCCCTGCTGCTTGATCGCTTAGCCAGCGGCAACCTGAGTCCACGCCAGATCGAAATCCTCGACAACTGGCTGGCCGCATGGATGCCAGCACTGATGATCTCGCAGGACGCACTGGAAGGCGAAGCCTGCCTCTGCGCTGATCTCGATGACACGCAGGGACTACGAATTTCCACGCTGGCTCACATGCGCGACCCGCGCACCCGTGGGCACCGCCACATTTACCTGCCGATCGCACCGCTGCTGCGACAGCTGGATCGCGCCATCGAGTATTTCCATCAGGGTTTGATCTTTCCCGGCTTCGGCCTCGGCATGGCGTTCCGCATCGAAGAACATCTGGGTGTTATCGATTATCTGTCGCGCGAATTCTCGCTGCTGGAACACGACGCCACCGAAAAGAGCGCGCGCCATCCGGTCAAGCAAGGGATCGATGTCGAGGTTTACTTCGGCATGAACGACATCGCCAGCCGCGCCATCGGTGTCAACACCGTGCAGCCACTCGCGGTGCCGGCTGCGCGCGACTACTACTTCGGCCGCCAGGACGGCCGCGCCAAGCGATTCGTCGAGACATCCGAGTTTGCGCCGTTCGATCCGTCCAAGAAAGTTTTGCAGGTACTCGACGTGAGCGAATCCGGATTGGGACTGGCGATGTCTACGCCCGAAGCAGAGCACGTGCAGGTCGGCGATCTCGCCGCCATCCGGCTTGATCTTGCGATGCCGGTGCTGCTCGGCATGGTGAGCCGCAAAGCACTGCTGCCCGGTGGCACACGCCATGTCATCGGCATCAATTTCATTTCCAAACGCGCCAAGCCGCTACTGCTGGAATATGCCGATGACGGCGAAACCGCGCGGCCGCCGGCATCAGCCATCTACGTGCCGGGCGAGGACGAATCCGGACGCGGCGATTCCATCGTCGCCAGCGAATCGGTCTATCGGCCCAACAATCGCTTTCAGGTGCAAATCGGTGAGGACAAATTTGCCGTCTCGCTGACCCGCATCAAAAAGCAGGGACGCGGCTGGAAGATGGCGGCATTCGATGTGCTGCCCGCTGACAAATAAGCAGCGCCCGAATCATCTGACAAAACTCTAGCACTGGTGCGGACTTCAGGCAGAAAATGGCTGGAAACCCGCTCCAGTGCTAGCGTTTTAGTTTTCAATTCGGCGTACGCTTCTCCAGCAACATCGCGTCGCCGTAGCTGAAAAAACGATAGCGCTGCGCCACCGCGTGTGCATATGCGCGCTGGATATTTTCCAATCCGGCAAACGCCGCCACCAGCATCAGCAGCGTCGATTTCGGCAAATGGAAATTTGTAACGAGGCGATCCACTGTCCGGAATGAATAGCCGGGCGTGATGAAGATGCTGGTCTCACCCGACTCCGCCTGTAGCGTGCCGTTGCGCGACGCGGCCTCCAGCGTGCGCATGCTGGTGGTGCCGACGGCGATCACGCGCCCGCCTCTGGATTTCGCCTCGGCAACCGCGGCCACTGTTTCTGCCGGCACTTCGTAACGCTCGCTGTGCATCACGTGCTTGCTGATGTCGTCATCGCGCACCGGTCGGAAAGTGCCAGCACCCACATGCAGCGTGACATACGCCAATGCGGCACCTCTATTGCGCAAAGTCCCCAGCATCGCTTCATCAAAATGCAGACCGGCTGTTGGCGCAGCGACGGAACCGGGATGGCGCGCATACACCGTCTGATAGCGCGACTCGTCATCGTTGTCGGCATCGTGTGCGATGTACGGCGGCAATGGCACCTCGCCGATGCGCTGGAGAATTTCGTGCACGCTGGCGCCGAAATCGAGCTCAAACAAATCATCGACGCGCCGCACCATCGTCGCCATCACACCGTCGGCAAACAGAATCTTCGAACCCGGCTGCGGCGATTTCGACGCACGTACATGCGCCAGCGCACGCACGCCGTCGGTCAGAATCCGTTCCACCAGCGCCTCCACCTTGCCGCCGGATTCCTTCTGCCCGTGCAGCCGCGCTTTGATCACCTGGGTGTTGTTGAATACCAGCACATCATTTTCGCGGATCAGGCCGGGCAAATCGCGGAACTGGCGATCAGTCAGCGCGCCCGTGTCGCCATCCAGATGCAGCAGACGGCTGGCGGTACGCTCGGTAGCCGGGTGCTGGGCAATCAGCTCTTCGGGCAGGTGGTAGTCAAAGTCGGCAAGTTGCATGGTTGGAAGGCTTAGAAATGCGGCGAAGATTACGCTATAATTCGCGCTCTTCAAAAAGTCTACCTTGCCGGGCCTAAACAGCGCGGCATTTGCCGGGATGGGTGAACGGCGGGTTTCGCGGACCATGGTCCGCGCGCCGTGAACCGGAAAGCCCTGCAGGGCTTTCAGTGGGTGCGGTTGAGGGCTGACGCTCTTGGTAGTAATAAGTGAATTTGCGGGGCTACCACCTCGCGACGATGCGTAGATGCAGCGTCAAATCTTAAGCCGGGATGGCGGAACTGGTAGACGCACTGGACTCAAAATCCAGCGGTAGCGATATCGTGCCGGTTCGATTCCGGCTCCCGGCACCAGAAAAAACAAAAGCCCACCGATTGGTGGGCTTTTGTTTTTTCTGGTGCCGGGAGCCGGTTGAGCCCCGTCACTCCGGTTCGACTAGGCGATGTCCAGTGGACATCGCTTGGACGTTCACCGCCCTAGCGGTGAAAAGTCGTGAGGCGCATGC
>JAEUNB010000096.1 GCA_016790625.1 Betaproteobacteria bacterium
AACACGATCCAGTTCGCGGTAGATCACGCTGGGCACGGTGTTGACGATATTTTCCGATACCAGAATGCCGACACCGTATTCCTTGGTCAGTCCTTCCAGACGAGAGGCCAGGTTTACCGCGTCACCCATTACGGTGTATGCGCGCCGGAATGTCGAGCCCATGTCGCCCACGTTCATCACGCCGCAGTTGAGACCTACGCCAATTTCCAGCTTGGGCCAGCCACGGCTGACGAAATCGGGCGCAATGTCTTTGATCTTCTTCTGCATTGCCAACGCAGAGTGTAGCGCGGCCTCAGCGTGTTTTTCATCCTTTACCGGCGCACCCCAGAACGCCATGATTGCGTCGCCGATGTACTTGTCGATGGTTCCGCGATCCTGCTGGATGGTTTCGGTCATCGCGGTCAGGTAGGCGTTCATCATCGCCGTGAGCTCGGTCGCCGACAGGCCTTCTGAAATCGAGGTGAAGTTGCGCACGTCGGAGAACAGTACCGTCATGTCGCGGCTTTCGCCCTTGGTGGTGTAGGTGCCGGGATCCTTGGCCATTTCCTCCACCAGTTCCTTGGGCACGTAGGTGCCAAAGATGCCGGTAATCTGGCGTTTGGATCGAGCCTCAATGAAGAAGCCGTAGGTCATGTTGAGTATGTACAGTATGCCGATCATCAACAGCGGCATTGCAAGCGGCAGGACGACATTTCCGTACCACCAATACATGTTGAAGGCGGCATACAACACGGCTGTACCGGCTGCGGTTACCGTGGCCCAAAGCGGGTTTAGCTTAACCAGGGCGAGTGCCAACGGAATGCCGAGAAACAAAATAATGTAGCCGCTTATGGCGAATTCAAAGCGCGGCTTTTGCTTGAGGTTATTGTCTAGAAAGCCCGACACCATGTTGGCGTGCGTCTCCACACCGGGATAGACCTCGCCGACGGGCGTGTTGCGAAGGTCGAACAAGCCTTGCGCGGAGCTACCCACAAATGCGATCTTGCCTTCGAGCTCGCCGGGGGACAGCTTGCCGCGCATGACGTCGGTGGCAGAAATGTAGCGAAACATAGGACTCTTGCCGCGATACGGAATATATGAGGCTCCGGTCCCATCCACGGGGATGATGGTGTCGCGTACTTGTGCGTTTTTTAACTTGGGGATGCGATCGCCTTCATCTTCGCGCAAGACGATCTTGACTGGCTCGTTATCCAAGTAAGTTCGATAGGTGGCAAGTGCCAGTGACTCGTAGTAGCCGTCCTTGAACCGGATAAACAGCGGAATGCGCCGTAGCACGCCATCGAAGTCGACTTGGGGAAGGATGTGGCCCGCAGCGGAAGCAGCAGATTGCAACTCTTTCAAATTGCCGCTGTAACCATCGATTTCAGAGGCGAGAACAGGTTTCTTGATGGATGCCACATCGAATGTCGGTGCGGGCAATGCGCCCAATTGTAACGACTCCAAGCCCTTACGCTCATTCGAGCCCGCAATGGCGAGTACCACCGGATACTTCTTTATGGTTTGTGCGAATTGCGTATCGTAGTCGAGGGCAGGCCGCAACTCATTCAGCTTTTCCTGAAACTCGGGACTCGACTTGAAAACCGTTTGGCCGAGCGACTCGAGTTTGTCCAGGCCGGAGCTCGTATCCGGCTCGGTAAACAGTACGTCGAAGCCAACAACCTTGATTTTGTAGTTGTCAAACAATTGCTTTAAGAGCAATACCCATCGATCACGCGAAAGGGGCCAGCGGCCCTCGGCAGCCAGTGTCTTCTCATCGACGTCGATGATGACGATGCGCGGATCCATTTTCTCCGGCATGGTTGCGCGCAGGCGGATATCGTATGCTTGTTCCTCGAGGCGCTGCAGGAACGTGATCCTGTCCTTGGCCTTGTCCTCGAAGCTGTAACTGATGATGTAGTAGATGACAAACAACGCGACGATGGCCAAGCCGAGGCTGGCGCGGATGATAGCGTTGATGGATGAGAAATATTTGGTCCAGAGTGCGGAGAGTTTTTCCATGGTGTCAGTCTGTCCGCAACGAGTGTGACATTTCGCACAGGGTTGAAGCACAATCGCAAGGCGACGCGATGTGCGTGAAAATCTGAGTGCCGTAGTTCTTGAACATCAACCGTGCCTCCTCTTGCGCGATTGTGGTTTGACGGGGCTTCTTCTTTTTCGAGTTTACTCCAAAGCCCATATTGGCTGACCAGCCGTCCCGTGTTCAGGGGAGGGCGGTGATAACATTTCTCGTACTAAACTCAAGTATCGGCGCGGTTCTCATGGCAAAAATGCCCTGTGAGCCGCGCCAGTGCTTGTGTTTTATTGTTTTCCCCTATGGAGTATTCCTTCCCGAAGCCGACCGAACAGGTACTGCGAATTTTGTCGGCGTGATAACATCCTAGTGAATCCGCCGCTAGGCATTGTTCGTAAACAAGCACATCAATAACTCAGGAGCCTACATGAGCCACTCCAACGAAGCCGACGATCCGCGCCGCCGGCTGCTGATTCAAGCGCTGTCCGCCGGTATGTTTGCTGCGGGGATTCCAGGCGCCAATGCTCAGGTTGCGAATATCTTCGGCAGCCGGCCCGCCCGCTTGCCTCCGAGCCAATCGATCTACCGCATTTCAGGAAGCGCTACGGTGAACGACAAGCCGGCGACGCTGCAAACCAAGATCGTTCCGGGCGATACGGTCAAGACGGCGAAGGACAGCGAGCTGGTGATGGTGGTGAATACCAACGCGATGATCCTGCGCGGCAACAGCAACGTCATCATCGAAGCGGAAAAGAAAGATACCTCGCTGGTCATTTCCGGCCTGCGCATGCTGACCGGTGCGCTGCTCTCAGTTTCGCGCAATACGCCGATGCGTGTACGCAGCCCAACCGCGACGGTGGGTATCCGCGGTACCGGCTTCTACATGGAAGCCGAGGAGGACCAAACCTATTTCTGCACCTGTTATGGCGCGACCGAGGTGGCGTCCAGTACGGATCCGGAAAGCAAGGAGAACATCGTCGCGAAACAGCACGACCGGCCGGTGTATATCGTCAAGGATGGTGCCAAGGGCAAGAACATTCGCAATGCACCGTTCATCAATCACACCGATCTGGAGCTGGCGCTGATCGAGACGCTGGTGGGCCGCACGCCACCGTTCATTTTCCCGAACGAGTCGTATACGGCGCCGCGCAGAAATTATTAGGCGCCAATCGCAGCACACTAAATCGCAGTACACAAAAAGAAAACGGCGGGCTCAGAAATGAGCCCGCCGTTTTTGTTTGCTGGCTGTCTACTGCGGTGCGCCGTTCAGGATCCAGTTCAGGAACGTGTCGTAACTGGCGCGGGCAGACTGGCCGGGCGCCGTATTGCTTTCGGTGAAGCCAGGGCGCAGCAGGCCGTTGTGATGATTGCCTGACGGCTTTCTCAATAGTGGGCTGGCGGCAATATCGGTAAAGTTGATCCGGCTACGCACCTCGGCATAGAACCATGCGTCGTCGGTGGCGTTGATCACGCCATCGCCATTGCGATCGACCTCGGTGTAATAGACCGGAGCAGAAATCGCGCCGCCCGATGAGTGACAGCCTGAGCCAGTGCAGCCTGCTTGCGTCGATTGCAGGATGGCCTTGATGTCGGCAAAGCGGATCGCCGAGGGGGCAGGCGAGAGCGTATTGTTTACCACCACCGAGATTTGCACCGGCGTGCTGGACGCAGTGCCGTTGCCCGTTATCAACTGCACGACATAGGTGCCGTCGAGGGTGGCGGTAAATGTTGCCTGCGCAGCGCTGGTGTTCGTCAATGTCGCGCCGCCGGCGGGGCCGGAAACCAGGCTCCAAGCGTAGGTGTTGGAGTACAGGCTGTTCGATGCCGATAATGTGGTCGCGCCCTGTCTTACAACGCGGCTTGGGCCGGGGTCGGCAATGGGGCGTCCGGGTTTCAGCGCGGCACCAACACTATCACGTGCTGTGAAGCCGGCGCCTTGCAGGAACGTCGCGACCGATTCGGGACCGGTGCCGCTGTAAAAAGCGTCATAAACGATCTTGGCCAAGGGCATATTGCCGCGATCGACAATGTGCGCCTTGATGCGATCCGAATATGCCTGGAACTTGGCGTAGCTCATGAAATCGAGATCGTTCTGCAGCGCGGTGCCGCGCAGCAAATGACAGGTGCGGCAGGCAGGTGCGACGACATTGCGATACAGCGTTGTTTGCCCTGCGGCTGCCCAATCTGGCGGCACGTAGTTGTCGGCAAAGGTGGCATTGGGCATGCCATCACCGCCGTACACCGCCTTGATGAAAGGCGCGGCGGTACCGGCCCACTCGCTGGGGCCGGCCTGACGGCGGCAGGCGTCTTCGGGGAACGTCGAGGTACCGACAATCGGATAGCTGCAGAGAATCCACTTATTGATGGTTTTTATCGCGGCTTCCTGCTCGGCACGCGAAAAACCTGGCCTCGTTGTCGAGAATTCAAACGAGTCGACTTCGAAGGCATGCAGCCGCGCCTGAACATCGCCGCGCGTCAGCGAAACGCCGTTCTGCACCAGATTGAATCGTTGGCGCCCGGTCGAATCCGCCGGCGTCAGTGCGTCGCCGCGACCGCCGTGACAGGTGATGCACGGGCCAGGCATTGCCTTCTCACCGCGGCCATCGAGATCAACTGCCGTGGCACGTTCGAACGTACCCGCTTTGTAGTTGTAGAACTTGGGGAAGCTGGGGCCGCCATTGGGGCCAGGGCTGAACTCGATTGCATTCACGCCGACCAGCCATGCCATGTCGCGCACGATAGCAGCGTCTAGGTTCAGCGGTGAATACGCATAGGCACCGTTGTTTTTGATCAGGTAGTTTTCAACGAAAAAAGCCAGCGTGCCGTCGGGATTGCGGCGCGCATTCATGCGCCGGCCGTAGCCCAAATCCTTTTGGTCACCGAATACGACCGTGATCTGCTCGCCAGTACCATTGTCGAAACCGTTGAAGGCTTTGAACTTGGCGAGTGTGTCGCGGGCATTGGTTGGGTCGATCGCCTGGTAATAAGCGTTGGCGTACGCCGCTGTGTCGGTTTGCTTGGTGCCGTCCGCTTGAACTTGTGGATTGGGGAACAACAGGAAATTGTCCGGACCGGAGACCGCCGCCAATGGCGGCGCGGCGTTGGAGGGTTTTGTGTCGCCGGAGCTGGACCCGCCCCCACCGCCGCAGGCGGACAGCAGCACGGAGAGCGCAATGGCGGAGAGGGGCAGAAGTCGGATATTTTCGGAGCGCACGATCGGATCCTTAGAAGCGTACGAGATAGACAATGCTGTACTGGTCGGCGATGTAACTCTTCGGCGACGTCGCAAAGGCAGGGCGGGAGTCAGGCGTCGATTGCGCGCGGCGCCATGACATGTCCAGCGAGTGGCGCGGCCCAAAGCCGAGGTTGTAGCCAATCGTGGAAATGACGGTACGGCCATCGAAGCGGTAGCTAAACAGGCTGCCCGGATACGCATCATCGAGCACGAAGACGTCGGCTACAGCGAGGTTTTCCAGTGACGGTGAGCCGGTCGATACCACATGACCCTTGCGGAATTCACCAGTCGCGTAAATCGTTTCACGGTCGCTCAGCGAATAGTCAATGTTGAAGCGAACCGAATTGTCGCGGCCGTTAAATACGCCACTGCGACCTATGCGCTCGTTGTGGGCGATAGCACCAAAAATATCGATCTTGTCGGTCACCGATTGGCGGGCAGAGAAGCCGAACGAGGAGCGGTAGCCGCGACGCAGCGTCGAGCGATAACTTTCGGCATTGAGGCGACCGAACAGAGCCAGCGTGACCGCATCGAAGTCGGCTGAAGTGCGGTATTGGGCTTCGGCTTCGACACCAGCCATGGCACGGCTCAGACCGTCGTAATTCTGGAATTTCTCACCGCCCAATGTGTAGGTGACCAACGCACGTACGTCTTCGCGCTCATCAAACGGCTTGAATACGAAGCCCTTGCCGACGTTCACGCTGTAAGCACGGTCGTAACGCTTGTCCGGTCGCTCCTTGGCGCGCGTGACGTTGCTGTCGAACATGTAGCCGACGTCCAGCTGGATCTTCTCAGGCTTTTGCGGAATGACGAAGAATCCGCGCACCACATTCGGTGTGCCGAGCTTGTCCAGATCCTGAGTAAAGTTCAGGCGGATGCCTTGGGCGGTGTCGTGCGAGAAATTGTGCAGAACCTGATAGTCAATGCCGATGGTCAATCCGCTGCGGCGAACGAAGTCTGCGCCGATCCCGGCCAACAGCGAATTGCGCGAAACGGCCCCCGTGGAGAAGGTAAATCGCGGTCCACCGGACAGGTCCGCGTAAGCGATCGAACTATCGCGCGCCTTCTGGAATTCGTGGCGCAACTCGATGCGTGCACGCGGGGTCGCCCAACCGTAGTTGGTCTGGTTGAACGATTCGGCACGTATGCCGGCTACACCTTGCAACGACGGCATAGTCTGGCTGAAATAGGTGAGCGCGTATTGGCCGGCACCGGTTTCGGAAACCTGCTTCAGGCGATCCGAGGTGTAATCGAGACGCAAATACGGAGACAGCAATTTGCCTGATTCACGGAACTCGTAGCCGGCTGCAAGAGAAGCAAAATACTGATTGCCTTTGCGTTCCGCGTTGGCGTAATCATTGATTGGCGCAACGTAGCGGCGAGTCTTGAAGGTGAGGTTGCCGGCGCCGATCAATCCATCGACAAACGTATTCGCGCTTGGGTGATAGCTGCCATACAGCGCTACTGAAACACCGCGTGCGCGGCTGCGCGATCCATTGGTGCCGATATCCGTATGGTCGCGGGCAAAGCCTACGCCCGCACCTGCTGCGAACTTGCTGTTGAAGCGGCGATCGACCCCCAGACTGATACCGTCGGTGGAGAAATCGAGCTCGTTGCGCTGACTGTTTGCCTGGCGCTTGCCGAAGTTGGCGATGCCGGAAATCCAGAACGCGGGTGGGCCTGCGCCATCAGAGCTGCCGGTGGAGGACGTATCTGCGCTGGCGTCAATCAGGCTGGCAACATTGAACGAGCGAGACGTAACCAGCGCGATCAATTCACCGGCGTAGGGGATGGAAGCCGCTCCTCTGCCAGAAGCATCGGCAACAGAGGAGTGCAGATACGAACCTGGTTTGCTGGTGCTGCCGCTATCGGCACGGGCAGGCAATCCCGCCGCTCCCTGGCTGGGAGCCGGGGCGGCAGCGGGGGTTGCTGGCGGCTCGTTGCCGGGAACCGGCGCAACGCCGATGCTGCCGCTGCGGTGCAGCGACTCCAGACGGCTTTGGAAATTGTTGATCTGCGCCTGAGCGAAGCGGCGCGTTGTGTCAGCCTGTGCGGTGAGCAGGCCGGTCACTTCAGCGTTCTTGGCTGGGTTGGGGCGTTCCCCGACGATGGTGACCCGCACGATTGCGGCTGGCGAGACACCGGCGTTGCCAAATGCGGAGTAAGTAAATGTGTCGGTACCAAAATAATCCGCGTTCGGGGAATAGGTTACCTTGGTGCCGTTGACCGCCGCCGTTCCGCGCGTGGGCTCACTGACAAC
>JAEUNB010000108.1 GCA_016790625.1 Betaproteobacteria bacterium
TGTCGTACCCGCGCAGGCGGGTACCTCTAGCTATAGTTTTTTCGCAAAGAGCTGATTCGCTTACTTAGTTGCAACCGATGCCGGGGGTAGCCCGGCGGCTACTCACTTTCTTTGCTTCGCCAAAGAAAGTAAGCAAAGAAAAGCAGCCCCAGGTTCGTCGCCCTTCGGGTTCCTTGCGCTACTCGTCACGACCGGCCGCTGCGCAACTCGGGCGAAATGAATCTGGCGCGTGAGGTTGGTATGGGTAGTCGCCCTCAGACAGTGCTCGCGGACTTCCCCGGTCGTGCCTGCGTTGCTCAGCGACTCTCATGGGGACCCGGTCGATGTTTCACCAGTCCCTCCCCGGCGGAGGCCGGGATCCAAGTTGATGTTGATAACTTGGGTCCCCGCCTTCGCGGGGAAAGGTGTCTTTTGTTGCGGTCGTCGCGCTACGACAAAATTCCCATGAGAGTCGCCGAGCAGCGGAGCAAACGCGGGAGTCGTCCGCGAGGACTGTTTGAGGGCGAGCACAGTCCACAACCTTTTGCACTAGCCCATTTACGAGCCCGAGTTACGCAGCGGCCCGCGTTTGTGAGCAGCGCAGGGAACCCGAAGGGCGACGAACCTGGGGTTGCTTTCTTTGCCTACTTTCTTTGCAGAAGCAAAGAAAGTAGGTTGCCGTCGGGCAACTCCCGACCTCGGTCTATAAATAAGTGATGTCAGGAGAATTCGTGAAGCCGTCGAAACTACAATGAGGGGCGTGAACGCCTTCACTTTGTACTTGCATGCCGGATAGAGAGTCTTACCGGCGCATGTAAGGTTTGCAACTTTGGATTCGGTGCAACTACCGTAATCGCGTAGCGAACTTCTTTGCCGAGCGGCACCTCATCCGGTGCGGAGAAATAACCCAGTCGCTGGTTGTTGGCGATATCCCCATCGACGTCTACAAGGACATGGTCTTCGCTGATAATTTGCAATCGCAATTTGCAGGCGAGTTCTGCCTTCTGATACGGCAGCACGATCCTCGATAAATCGATGTTGATCTCATAACGGCCGGCGTACTTTGCGGAAAGTACACCGGAAGACCTACTCGACTGACCAACGTCAATCGTTGTCGCAACGATTGGATTGAATAGATTCTTTTGCGGCCAAAGTAGCTGCCTGATCGCGGTCAGAAACGACTCGCCAATCATAGCCATCAACTCCGCTTAAACACCGCCAACGCCCCGCCCGCCGCGACAAACAAACTGCCAATCACCCGATTCGTCCACCGAATGTGCCCCGGGTCTTTCAGCATCGTCAGCACCTTCGCCGCGAACGCGGTGTAGCAACCCATCGCGATGATATCCACGCACACCAGCGTGGCGGTGAGGATGACGTACTGCATCGCCGTCGGTTGCGAGGGGTCGACGAATTGCGGCAGCACGGCCAGCAGGAAGATCAAACCTTTCGGATTGGTCTGGCTGACGAGGAAGCCTTGCAGGAAAATGCCGCGAATCGACGTGTCTTTGAACTCAGTCTTCGCTGCGATTTCTTCGAATGGCACCGGTTCCTCACGGAATTTCTGTATGCCCAGCCACACGAGATAAAGCGCGCCGCCCCATTTCATGATTTCGAATGCGGTGCTGGAGGCCATCAGGATCGCGCCCAGCCCCAGCGCGATGATGGTGCTGTTGACGATGATCGAGGCCTGCATGCCGAGGCAGTTCCACATGCCGCGCCGCCAGCCGTATTTCATCCCCGAGGACATGGACGACAGCGCGCCGGGGCCGGGCGAAAAGCACAGTAGGACGACGGCGAGCAGGAAGGCGAGCCAGGTGGTGAGGGTCATGGAGTCTTTTTTTGGTGCGGCGTAGTCGACAGCGCTGATTCTATCGGTTGCTTCGTTTTTGACGAAATAAATCCTGTCGTTCACACTCGGCGCATGAAAAAACAAATTGATGCCGCTGTCGAGGCCGTGCAGCGCGGCTATCCGCAAATCTATCTTGCCTGTCACGCCGACCATGTGAAGGCGAAATCGACCGAGTTCCGTTTGTCGGCACGCGATTCGAGCATCCTCTCACACCTGGATGCGGACAGGCCGCAGATCGCCGGCGTGCTGGCGGCACACATGGGGGTGCGGCCATCGACATTTTCGGCGGCGATCAATCGTCTGATTGCCTTGGGTTATGTGATCCGTCGGGCAAATCCTGCGGATCGGCGTGAAACGCAGCTGACATTGAGCCCGCGCGGCGCAAAGGCGATGGCGGCAACCTCGGTGCTGGATGCGGCTCGTGTAGCCGCGATGCTGAAAGAGCTGGATGCGGACGAACGTGCGCGCGCCATCGCCGGGCTGCAATTGCTGGCCGAAGCGGCGAAGCGCGTGCAAATTCGGCAGTCGGCGAAGGGTGCAAAGGCGACCAAGGGGAAGAAGAAATGATCAAAGTGCTGCTGATTGTTTTGGCGGTATTCCTGCTGTCGATTCTGCTGGTAGTCGGCATAGGCATGCTGCTGCCGCAATCGCACGTGGTGGCGCGCTCGATGGTGCTCAAACAAAAGCGCGAGGACATTTATGCCTTGATCAGCGAGATGAAGAACGCGCCGGCATGGCGCAAGGACATCGAAGCGGTCGAAGAGGTGAAGGGCGAGTTCGGCGAGACGCTGTATCGCGAAAAGAGCAATCACGGGCTGCTCACTTATCGCGTCGTCAAGCGCGAAGCGCCGCAAAAATTCGTGACGACGATTGCCGACAAAGATGCGCCGTTCGGCGGCAGCTGGATCTTCTATCTGGTCGAGGAAGGCGGCGGCACGCGGCTCACCATTAACGAGCGCGGCGAAGTCTATAACCCGGTGTTTCGTTTCATGGCTAAATTTGTTTTTGGCCACCATCGGACGATGGAAACCTATCTTGCCGATGTGGCGAAGCGTTTTTCAGAGGTGGCGGCGGTGCAGGAAGGTGTGGCTGGCCAGATTTAAAACTCAAGAATTGGCGCGCGTTTCCAGCCTTTTTCGGTCCGGAAGCCGCTCCAGTGCTTGAGTTTTGCTTGGTTATGCGGATAAAACCTATTTTTTCTCGACATACTTGAGGTTGCCCGCCACCGCCTTTTTAGCGAGTCCATCGACAACGCCCGGCGCGATCAGCTTGATCCACTGCCCGATCTTGCCCTTGAGCGTCATGATTTCCTCGCGTTTGCGCGAGACGATGGCGTCTTCGATGATGCGCGCGCATTCGTCCACACTCATCACCTCATCCTTGTTCACCGGATCGATCTTCGCCGCCTTGCC
>JAEUNB010000142.1 GCA_016790625.1 Betaproteobacteria bacterium
CAGCGCAAGCTGGATACGGTGGATACCGGCCGTGTGCGCTATGCGATGCACGAACTGGGGCTCGCGCTGTCGGTTTCCGGCCAACTCGCCGAAGCCATCGAGGTGCAGCGCAAAGTGGTCGCGATGGAGGCAGTGCAGAACCAATACGAGTCAGGCAATCGCGTGATTGCCGGCGAACCGCTGCTGGCAAGCCTGCTGGCTGCACGGCGTATTGGTGAAGCGTCTGCGGAGCGTGAGCGGTTGGCGGCTTTGCAGGCGCGGCTCGGCGAGCAGGCGCCCAGATTCGTATTGATTGATGCAGTTCGGCATGCGACGCTGCTCGCGCTGCGTGGAGAGCATGCTGAGGCGCAACGCCTGACCATGACAGTCACAGCAAAAACCGAGGAAGAGTTTGCCGTGCAGCGCGCCGATGCGTGGCGCGTGGCGGCAATGAATGCGCGGTTGCAGGGCATGCCGGACAAAGCCGCAAAGTATGTGGAGAGCATGCAGCAGCAGAAACAGAAAAAGACGGTGACCAAGCGCCTGCTGTCTGACCTTTCCGCCGAAGCCGGCTCGGTGGCGCTTGAACTCGGCCGCTTCGACGATGCCGAGCGTGCATTCACGGATTGCCGCAAATACTACGAAGAAGCACAGGTGAAACTGTCCGCGCGGGTGGCGACCTGCGTGGTCGGCGCGGCGCGCGTGATGATGAGAAACAATCAACCGGAACCGGCAGCGAAGCTATTGCAGGCGCTTGCCGACGACTGGAAGCTGGTCAACGCCAACAGCGAATGGCATGGCGAAACGCTCTATTGGCTCGCGCAGGCACAAGCGCAAATGGGCCAGGCGCGCGAAGCGGGCGACACGCTGGTGCGCGCGCGAAATCTGCTGGTGAAGTCGAATCTTCCGCTGCTGCGGCAACTGCATAGTCGTCCGCTGACTTAGCGCATTCCTGATTCATCGCCAATAAAAGGCCGCATCGCGCAACGCATGCGGCCTTTTTATTTCAATCGTAATTTTTGCGCCGCGCGAATTCCGCCGAAATCCAAATTTTCGTGACTGAGTTCGCGCTGACCTTGCGTTAAACCGGGTATCAGGAATTTTTTTCGCAATGACACCACGGAATTCAAACATGAACGCAAGTAAATCTTCATCCCACTTTCTCGACCTGACCGAAGGCAGCGTGCTACGCCTTGAGCATGCGGCGGGGACGCGTATCTCGGTGTGGAGCGGCTGTGTCTGGATTACCCAGCAAGACGACAGTCGCGACATCGTTCTCGAAGCTGGACAGCATTTCACGCTGGACCGTCACGGCCTCACGCTGATCCAGACGCTGAAAGCCGGCGAGCTTCGTGTCGACACGCCGCAGGCAAGACCGCTGGCGCGTCTTCCCCTGGTGAACGCCTGGGCCATAGACCGCCGTCACCCCATCGGCACCAAACCAATGCTGGCATTTTTCAACTGAACTTTTTCCAACACCAATCAGGAGCTGCAAGATGGACATGAGTATTCCCCTCAATACCGAACGTTATGCCAAATGCATCGAGATCTCCAAGCGCATTCGCTGGGATATCGACAAGGATGTGATTCGCGGACGCCAGTTCGATTACACGCAGAAATTTTTGCCGGACGGTCTGTCGATGGTTGATCGCCTGCCGTTTCTCAATGACAACGAGAAGCGCCATTTCAGCCAGGTGCAGGGCCGTACCTACGCCAATATGTTCGCGCTGGTCGAGCGCTTTATCGGCGCCAAGATTCTCGACATCAGCAAGGATCACTGGTTGGGCGATCAGATTGCGCTGGAAGCATTGGTGCGGCTTACCGATGAGGAATTGAAACATCAGGAACTGTTTCGCCGTCTGGATGCGATGTTGGAGCAAGGCATGCCGGCTGGTTATCAATTCGTGCCGCAGCCGAACGATGTCGCCAATGCCGTATTGGCCTCCTCGACCTGGGCGGTGCTGGGCCTGACCTGCAATATCGAGCTGTTTTCGCAGGCACATTACCGTTCCAGCATTGAGCCGGACACGAATCTCTCGCCGCTGTGGAAGGACGTGTTCCTTTATCACTGGCGCGAAGAATCGCAGCACGCCATCCTTGATGAAATCGAATGGCAGCGCGAGAACGCCAAGCTGACCACGGCTGAGCGCGATCTCGCGGTCGACGATCTCATCGGTTTGGTCGGCGCCGTGGACAACATCCTGCATGTCCAGGCCGATGCCGACGCCGGTTACTTCCTGGCAACGGCTGGCAGAGCTTTCTCAGCCGAAGAACAAGCCAGCATTCGCGACACCTTCCTGTGCGCGTATCGCCACCAATACATCGTCACCGGCGTGGCGGAAGAGCGCTTCCAGAAAGTGCTCGGCGCAATGATCGACGCCCAGCAGGGCGAGCGTATCGGCAAGGCGCTGGCCCCGATTCTCAATTAGTTAATTCAATCAGCAATAAACCACCAACCCATAAAGGAAAGATCCATCATGAATGCTCCAATCGATTTCAGCGCCCTCAAGTCCCGCCAGCAAACCGCGTGGGCGAGCGGCGACTATGCCGTCATCGGCACCACCCTGCAGATTGTCGGTGAACAACTGGCCGAAGCCTGCGACCTGCGCTGGGACTCGCAAGTCCTCGACGTCGCCGCCGGCAACGGCAATGCCACGCTGGCTGCCGCGCGTCGCGGTTGCATCGTCACCTCGACCGACTATGTCAAAGGCCTGCTCGATCAGGGCTCGGAGCGTGCACGCGCCGAAGGCCTCAATGTCGTTTTCCAGGTCGCCGATGCTGAGGCGCTGCCGTTCCAGGCCGGACAGTTCGACGCGGTGCTTTCCACCTTCGGTGTGATGTTCGCACCGGACCAGGTGAAGTCCGCATCCGAGTTGCTGCGCGTGTGCCGCTCGGGCGGCAAGATCGGCATGGCCAACTGGACGCCGGAAAGCATGATCGGCCAGATGTTCAAGGTGCTGGGCCGTCACTTGCCGCCTCCGCCCGCTGGTGTGCAGCCGCCTTCGCTGTGGGGCACCGAGTTGTTCCTGAAAGCGCAGTTCGGCTCTCAGGGCGCCAAGGTCGATATCACCCGCAAGTATTTCAATTTCCGCTATCGCTCGGCCGCGCATTTCATCGAAGTCATGCGCACCTGGTACGGCCCGGTGCACAAGGCATTCGCCGCACTAACGCCGGAAAAAGCTGCAGACCTCGAGCGCGACCTGATCGAGCTGGCCAACGGCTGCAACAAAGCCGGCCGCGAAGGTTTTGTCGCCCCCAGCGAGTACCTGGAAATCGTCATCACCAAGGCGTAGTCGTTACGGCGCCGTCGAACAAATTAAATCAACTAAGGAAAGAAGCAATGAAGAACGTATCAATATTGACCAGCGCGGCACTGCTGATGAGTGCCTGTGCAACCACCACGCCGGTGGAAGTACCGGCCAACATCAAGTCCGGCGCGAATGAGACGCTGGCGCTGATCGTGCCTGCCAAAGGCGTGCAGATCTACGAATGCCGTGCGCGCAAAGACAAGAGCGGCCACGAATGGGTGTTCATGGCGCCGGAAGCGGATTTGTATGACACCAAGGGCAACCTGATTGGCCGCCATGGCGCCGGCCC
>JAEUNB010000169.1 GCA_016790625.1 Betaproteobacteria bacterium
TGTTGATATCGACGCCATCTGAAATTTTCCAGAGGCGATGTGCACCGTCGTAGCCGTAGTTGATGACGGAACTGTCGGGCATGGTGATTTTCAGCAGCTGGCCGTAGTTGTCATAGGCGTACTGCGTCAATTCGCCGCCAACGTTACGCTGCTTCAGCCAGCCTCGAGGCCAGTAAGCCATCGTCGTCACCAAGCCATTGGCATCGGTCATCGAAAGCGGGCGGCCTTCGGCATCATAGTCGGTGATTTCGGTGACGTGATTGGCTGCGTTCGTCACTTTCCACAGCATGCCGCGCTTGTTGCCTTGCGCCACGTCGTTCGCGTAATACGTGTAGGTGGTTGTGTCGGTGACATCCGTGCGTGGACCATCAATGGTGCCAACCCGACCGTATGTATCGTAGTTACTATAGGTCCATGTCCGCGTGACATTGTTGACTTCGTCCTTCACCGACTTTGATGTGACATTTCCCTTGGGATTTGCCGCGGCGTTGTTACCGTCATAAACATAAGTCGTTGTGCGAAGCAACGTCGTCGCCGAAGTCGCGTTGTTATGTTTGTACTCGCGTATCGCAATCGGGATACGCAATGACGTGTGCCAATCGGTCTCGATGCGGCGCGATTCGGTCTTATAGGTGGGGGAAGCGCAATTGCTTCCGCCCAAGCCTTCCGTACGGCGGATTTCGAGATTCCTGCCGCCCGCATCAAACGCGTAGCAGGTCAGATTGCCATTGAAATCGACAATCGATGTTGTGTTGCCGTTCGCGTCGTAGCCGTAAGTGCTGCTGACCGTTGACGTTTGGCACCCGGGACAGGGCTGCGTGACTTGCTGCAGAAGAGAAATACCCTGCACCGTGGTGAATGTGTAAGACCGCGCGGTACCCAGGGGATCCGTTGCAGCGCCCGTGTTGCTGCCGGCATTGGGTGTGGTCAGGTATTTTCCAGCGCCCGCTGGAGAAGCACTTTCCGTACTGAGCGGTTTGCCCGCACTGTCGTAGGTGTATATGGATCGCGAGCCGTCTTCGAAGATAATGCCGGTCAAGAGATTCTTGGGCGCATTCGATGGCACGTAAGGCGTTTCGTTGTAAAGATAATGCCGCGCGCCACCGGATGAATGTGTGGCGTATTGCAGATTGTTTGTGCCATCAAATGTCGGGTCATAAACAATAAATTCTCCCGATGGCAGGTCCATGCGGCGAAGGTAGCTATTCGTGTCGTATTTCCAAGACAGGGATCGACCGAAATGGTCCACGGCACCAATGAGCAAACCTGGCACCGGCGCAATTGCTACCGGCGTACTGGCCGTGCTGTAGCTGAATGTGATCGACGCGCCGCTTCTATCGTTGATCGATAGGAGTGTGCCCGTTGCATCGTATGTTTCGACTGAATCGCCTCCTCCAACTGTGACCAACCAACCGGTTATTACGTTTCCTGCACCTACAATCGGTGTAACGCGATCATTGATGTCGCCGTCGGCTTTCCAGACACCGCTTTCTTTCCAGTGGGTGAGTATCGAACCATCGCCGCGATAGGCGAACACAACATTGGCATTACCCGGCGTAAGCAACAGCCGCTTGTCGTAGTTATGTGTCCACTTGCGTCCGAGCCTTCCGGAAGCATTGTCCTGAAGGCTGCTGTATGTCCTTACAAATTTCAACGACGTAATCGGCGAGGCGTAGTCGGTTTCGACCTGCCGCTTGTTGCCGTTGCTCAGATTGACTGGATTGCCGAAATTGGTCCTGGACTTGCAGTCATCGCACTTGGGTGGAACTATTGGCTCGCACAGAGACGACTGCCCCAGAAAATAGCCGTCCGGGCATTGCACCGGACGATATCGATACACCTGAAAAGACACATTCGGATTGGGGCTGCAACTTATCGTGGTTTTCTTGACGTTGGAGTCTTCCGTCAAGGCGAAAAAACTCGGTGACGGCGAAGAGCAAGCAGCCAGAGGTGCTTGAGGCGTTGCCCAAGCACCATAATCAATCACTGACGGGTTATTACACAGGTTCTGCTGGGCGTTGTACGCCACGCCTTCGAGCGTTGCAGTGTTTTCATCGCCGTAAGGCTGGTCAAGATTGTAGTACGCACCAACAAGGCCTTGGCCAATTTGGCAACTGCCATACTGGTAAAGATATTTCCAGTTGCCCTTGACCAAGCCGGGAACGCAGAGTTTTCTTCCCCCGTTCTGCACACAGGCGTTTTCAGGTGGCGCCGATTGCGCTGCTACCAGCGGGCTCCACAATACGCAAATAGTAAATTGCGCGGCGAGAGCAAAACGTAGCTTAAAAACTCGATCAAGAAATCGTGTCATGTCTTGGGATTGTTTATGAGAGTTAACAAAAGCTGCGGCCGCACGCGCTGATGCAATTAAAACAAGTGGCAAGCAAAGATCCCGTACATACTAACATCAGGAATCGTATAAAAGATCGCGATTCGCCGGACACAGGCCGTATCAGCGTGAGGAAAGCCGCTGAGAAGGCATGGCAGGACGTCAGGGCGCATCCCTCTGTTGTCCCCTGTTACAGCACGGCACTACTTAGACGGGTTCAGCATTCAACCAAAAGAAAACCAAAATCAAAGCAGTCAGAATGAAACGACGCAGCTTGACATCAATGATATTGACATCACTCACTCCGCCTTCTTCCCCGCCACATACGCATCCACAACTCGCTCCAGAATATCCAGCGGCATGCCACCATTCTTCAGCACCGCGTCGTGGAATTCGCGAATATCGAATTTGGCACCTAGCGCAGCCTTGGCTTTTTCGCGCAGCTGAAGAATCTTGATCATGCCGACCTTGTACGCCAGCGCCTGCCCCGGCATGACGAAGTAGCGCTCGATCTCAGCGATAACTTCGATTTCCGCCATGCCGGTGTTGGCGATCATGTAGTCGATCGCTTGTTCGCGCGTCCATTTTTTTGCGTGGATGCCGGTATCGACCACCAGGCGCACGGCACGGAACATTTCCGCCTGCAGGCGGCCGAGATTGTCCAGCGGGTCTTTCTGGAAGCCGTACTCCCACGCCAGCTGCTCGGCATATAGCGCCCAGCCTTCGCCGTAGGCTGTGAACGGGACCAGTTTGCGGAAAATCGGCAGGCCTTTGAGTTCGATCGCGGTCGCCACTTGCAAGTGATGGCCGGGCACGGCCTCGTGATAGGCCAGCGTGCGCATGCCGAATTTGGCGATCTCATCGACCTTGCGCAAATTGGCGTAGAACGTGCCGGGCCGCGAACCGTCGAACGTCGGCGGATTGTAGTAAGCGAAGGCGGAGGTCTTTTCCGATATCGCCGGCACACGCTCCACCACCACTTTCGCTTTCGGCGGGCTGAAGAACATGGGACCGAGCCCGGCGATGATTTCGTCGATATGCGCCTGATAGTCCTTCAACACCTGTGCGCGACCGGCATCGCTGTCCGGGTAAACCTGCGACGGCGCTTTCGACAATGCATTCAATCGCGCCGCGCGCGTAGTCTGCTTGTATCCCGCGTCATCGAGGATCCTGTCCATTTCGGCACCAATGCGCATCACTTCCTTCAGGCCGAGCTGATGCAATTCGTCGGCCTTCATCTTGGTGGTAGTGTTGGCCTCGACCTGATACTGATAGAACTTCTCACCATCGGGCA
>JAEUNB010000186.1 GCA_016790625.1 Betaproteobacteria bacterium
GGGGGAATTCTCTACTCTAAGTCATCATTTAGTATGTTAGAAGTCACTTTAAGTATTTCACCGAAGAATTGGATTTGTTGTGCGATTTAGTGTTTTAGTTTGGGTGTTTCTGGTACATTTTATTGTCGGCTGTGCATCAACAGTTTCAGCACCCCCAGCGGTGACGCCAGAGGATGCGGTGGCGACTCGGGCGCAAGAGAGATGGGATGCTTTGCTTGCGCGCGATATGGAAAAGGCTTATGGCTTCATTAGTCCGGCCGGCAGAATATCCATGTCGCTTGAGGTCTACCGTGGCAGGGTCAATCCGCAGTACTGGCGCAAGATTAAGGTGAAAGAGGTTTCCTGCAAGCCTGACGTATGCGAAGTGGTTATGGACCTTGACTACTCGTTTGAAGGCATAGCACTTAAAACGCTAGTTAACGAGACTTGGATTTTCGACAGCGGAAAATGGTGGATTGTGTACAAGGGTTAGTCTTAGTAAGCAGTTGTTTTGATGTGAAACATACCAATAAAAGTGTTTGAAAAATGACTTTGCCTGGTATAAACTCGTAGTGTTGTAGCTTCTAAAGTGATCACTTTATTCTCTAAAAGGAGTTTTTTATAAAATGAATACCTTCAAAAAGAAGTCTTTGCACGCAGCCGTTCTGGCGGGCTTGGGCGCAATCGGCGCTGTCGGTACTGCCGAAGCCGTACACATCAATCCTGATGGCCAAGGCCAAGTATTGATTTATCCGTACTACACCTCGCGCGCATCGCAAATCACCGCGATCTCCTTGGTTAATACAACCAGCCAGTTCAAAGCGGTTAAAGTCCGTTTCCTGGAAGGCAAGAACAGCCGCGAAGTACTTGACTTTAACTTGTTCCTGTCCCCGTTTGACGTGTGGACTGGTGGTGTTGCCGAATCCGCTGCCGGTACCGGTGGTCGCGTGGTTTCGGGCGACAACTCTTGCGTAACCCCGAGCGACTTGTTTGCTGAGTCCCGTTCGGACAACGGCCAGTTGATCAACTCGTTCAAGAACTATGCCTACACTGGCGCAAACGTTGACGTAGCCGCGTTGAATTCGCTGGATCGTACCCGCGAAGGCTATTTTGAAGTTATCGAGATGGGCGTCGTTACCACGGCTGCTCTGCAAACGTTCATCAAGCACGGCACCAACGGTGTTCCGGCCAACTGCCCGGCTCTGGATGCTTTTGATCCGGGTGCACTGGTTGCTCCGGCTTCCGGCTTCTTCTCCAACACCAACCACCTGACGATTCCCACGGGCGGTTTGGCTGGTCGTGCCAGCATTATCAATGCTGCAACCGGCGTGAACTATACCTACGAGCCGACGGCTGTGGATCAGTGGACCAACGCTGTGAACTACACGCGAAGCGGCTTGGAAACACCTTCGTTGTCTGAAGTGTTCCCGCGTATTTCCAACGTGTTCACCAATGGCGGTGTTGTCCAGGCAACTTGGGCAGCTGGCCGTGACGCGATGTCGGCCATCATGATGCGCGATACCCTCATGAACGAGTTCATCCTCGACGCAGGTACTGCATCCCTGACGGATTGGGTTATCACCTTCCCGACCAAGCGCGACTACGTGACGACTGTTGCTGCTGCACAGCCGTTCACCTCGCCGTTCTCGTCGACCGCTGGTTCGTGTGATCCGTACGGTGTAGCGGTATATAACCGCGAAGAAGGCGCACCTGGTGCTGCTCCCAACGTGATCCTGCCGTCGCCGCGTCCTCCGGTTGTAACCGCTGCGGGTTCCACCCTGTGCTGGGAAGCAAACGTAGTTCCGTTCGGTGCATCCAGCCTGCTGGGCTCGACCAACACCAACGCCTTGGTATCGCCGTTTAACACCTTCGTGCTCGGCGCAACGACCACGGGTGCTGCTCTGACGACCCCGGCATTGCGTACCACGCAAGGTCCTAACGGCTGGTTCCTGATGTCGTTCCAGGCGAACACCGCTCCGTCGATTCAGCGCACTATCGCTCCGACGGCGTTCACTGGTCCGGTTGCAGTTACCACGGGTGTTCACGTTGGTCTGCCGGTTATCGGCGCCATGTTCCACAACTACAATCGTGCGGGTGTTGTATCGTCCTACGGTGGTGTGGTTGGTCACAAGTACACTCGCCAAATTCTGTAATCTTGGCGGTGTAGCAGAACCAAAACAATGGTTCAAGAAACAAGAAAAAAGGGGTGGCTTCCACCCCTTTTTTCTTTTTCGGCGACGATTTTGTAAACCAATGTATCCAGATTAGGGCGTCGTCGATGGTTATGTGCCGTTCGTCACTGAAGTGAAAATCAAGAGGCACTAAGATGCCTGTTAAAATCCGGTCCAAAAAGGTGCACCCAAGATCAGGGACCAGCAAACTCCTCTTACCCGTTAAGGAAAAATACATGAACCTTTCTTCACTTAAGAAGTTTTGCATCGGCTCGATGCTGGGCTTCGCTGCCTGGACGACCAGCGCGCTTGCACAGACGCCGGTCACCGTCAACGGTGCCGCCTGTGCGGGCGCCAGCGTAATGCTTTCAAGCGCGGGTATCGCCATCAACACCAATGGGTGCGGCGGATCGGTAGTAACGCCCCCCAGCTTTACCTCGTCTACGCCTGCCGCTGCTACGGTTGGCGTCGCCTACTCGCATTCGTTCACGGCCACCAATAGTCCTGCTTGGAGCATTACTGGTTCTGCTCCAGCAGGCATGACATTTAACTCCTCAACCGGTGTTTTGTCCGGCACACCGACGGCCGCTGGCAGCACGACTTTTACAATTAATGCGACCAACAGCGCCGGCAGTACTCCGCAGTCTGTGACGCTCGTCGTCAATGCAGCAGTTGGCCCACCAACCATTAGCTCAAGCGCGCCGCCAGCCGCAACAACCGGGGTTCCATACAACTTCACGTTTACCGCAGGTGGTGCGCAACCGATCACATGGACCGTTACTGGCCTACCGACGGGCATCTCCCACGCAGGCGGTGTGCTGAGTGGTACCCCTACAGTGGTTGGCTCCTCAACGATATCGGTGACTGCAGCCAATGGCACATTGCCTGACGCAAACGCCGTATACACAATCACTGTATCCGCACCGGTAGTAACCCCGACCGTAACTGCCTGCAGCGGTGTAGTCGGTGGCGCGCTCACCATCACCGGAACGAACTTTGTCAGCGGCTCCACCAGCGCGACATTGAACGCCTTGGCGCTGACACTCGGTACGGTAACCAGTACCACCATTGCCTCAACGGTGCCGGCAAGCATTACAACAAACGGAAGTCGTCCGCTCATCGTTACCGTCAGCGGACAACCGTCTGCTTCGTTTAGCTGCACCATTACCGGTGGACCAACAGGCGATACCTCGGTTGAAGGTGTCGTGATCCCGACGCCATCCAAGCAGCCCGGTATCCCCGCAGCATTCCGCAGTGGCCAACTGAATGGCGCTGGCGGCGAAATTAATGCATACGCGGTCGATGTCGCGCGCTGTGCAGGCAAGAGCACGCCGGCACTCACACGTTCGTGGCAACACAATATCGATTTCGGTGCCTACATGGCAGCCTCCGATATCGAGTACATCGCCATGAACGCCGGCGAAGCGCTTAGCTATAAGTTTGTTGCTCCTGCATCGGGGTATCGCTTTATCACCTTCAACTCGGCTACCCATGCTCGTTATGTCGCAAACTTCCTGTCAATTACGAGCACGCCATGCGACTTCAATGAAGCCCCAGCGAACAATATGCGCGCCTGCTACAAGCCAGGAAACGGCGGTAACAATGACATAACGTATCAAGTTACCGGCGGCAGCAGCCCGGTGGATATAAGTGCCTGCCAAATGACGCCTGGCCAGACTTACTACCTGAACTTGCGTTTCTGGGATAAGGTGGGTGGCGTGCCAGTGGATGCATGCGCGACCTCTCCGGCCGGAGGATTCAACTGCGGCGGTATCCTGCAGGTTCGTTGAACCTTCCTTCGTCCTAACCAACAAAGCGGATAGCCTTTGGCTATCCGCTTTTTACTGTTTACTCCGCAAATAATATGAACATTCGCACTACACGCACTACGTTTACGCTGCTGGTCTGCTCGTTCCTGATGGCAACACCAGCAATCGCGCAAGACGCACAAATTGACCCCGCTACCGTATTGGCACAAACCGCCAAAATGACGGTAACGTATGAAGATCTGCAAGCGGAGATGGCTCGCATACCCGAAAAGGACCGTCTTGAGTTCCTGATGAACCGTAATAGGCTGGCAACAGTGGTTGAGAACATTCTCATTAACAAGACGCTGGCCGCAGAGGCGCGAGAGCGCAAGCTCGATGCTGCACCCGCAATTCAAGCGGAGATCCGCAATCAGGTTGACAAAGTACTGGCCAAATATCGCGGTCAGGATGTGCAAAAAAACGCACCGAAAATCAACCTCGAGCCCAAGGCGAGAGAGCTTTATCTGACGAAACCGGAGGGTCTGACCTCTCCCGCGCAGTACGAAGTGTGGCATGTGCTGGTCGATCTGAAGGGCCGCACACGCGCAGAAGCTCTGGCGCGCATATCGGAGGTTCGACAAAAACTCATCAGCGGAGAGCCGCCCGAAGATTTGGTGAGGGCCTACTCCGATGACATTTCCAAGCGAAACAACAAAGGCAATCTGGGGTACCTGAAGCTGTCTTCATTTGATCCAGCGTTCGCGGAGGCCACAAAAAAGCTCAAGGTCGGCGAAATCAGTGGAGTCGTCGAAAGCCAGTTTGGGTTTCATGTATTGAAGCTACTCGGCATGGTGCCCGAACGCAAATTCTCATATGAAGAGGCGAAGCCCTTCCTGCTGCGCGAAGCGGAACATATCTACCAACAAGCGGTCTGGGACGCCCACGTCGTCAATATTCGCGAAGACGCATCACTCAAAGTCAACACAGACGCACTTGAGAAAATTCGTCCAAAAATGCCGGAACTGCCGCCGCTACCCAGCACCCCAAGAAAATAAACTGGCAATAGCGTGCACGCCAACGCTCGGCAACAACTACTGACTCTCGGCTTTCGATTCACGGAGCGCGAGCTAAAAACAAGGTTCGCAGGCAGTGTGGCGGGATGGATGTGGGCGCTGATTGCGCCGCTGTTGTTGCTGGGCATTTATGCGTTGGTGTTTGGTCACATTTTCAAGCCGCGTGCCACCGATCTTGGTACTGAAAGTTATCTGCTTTTCGTTGCGCTAGCGCTATGGCCGTGGCTGATGTTTTCCGACGGCGTAACACGAGGCATGATGGCGGTTCAAGCCAACGGCAGTCTAGTCAAGAAGGCCGCTTTCCCGCACGCATTGCTGGTAGTATCCGCCGTCACTGCGGCTTTCATCCAGCATTCCGCCGGATATCTGGCCGTACTTGCTGTATTTATCATGACGGGTGCGTCACTACACCTTGCCGCCATCCCGACGGTCTTTTTCTGCCTTGCCGTGCTTCTGCTGATCACGGTCGGAATAGCCAGTCTGCTTGCATCGCTGCAAACCATATTGCGTGATGTTGAGCAGGTGACAAATGCGGGAATGATGATGCTTCACTATCTCACTCCAGTGCTCTATCCGTTGAGCATGATTCCTGCAGACTATCGCGGGTACTTCGCATGGAATCCGATCGCGCACATTGTTGGACGTATACGTGAAAGCTTGCTGGGGGGCGTACTCGTAAGCCCCATCGACCTGGCTACATTGGCGTTAGCCATCGCTGTTTGCATATTTGGCTTGGCCGTGTTCCAGCGGTTGTCTCCCTACTTCGAGGATTTCCTCTAGCGCAGCGGAGTGCCGTGGCGCCCAAGGGGTTGGACAACGTCCACTATAATTGCGGGACAGATACCGATTACGGCCGCATGTCGCGGGCCGCGCTTCCAATACTCCGATGACGTCCCCCAATCATGGCACCAGCGTGCCGCTTGTTCACCTGCAAGGCGTGGGCAAGGACTACGCAACCGTCAGCACCACTGGCAGCCATATCAAGACCGTATTTGACCTGCTTCTCGGGCGGGCGGTCTCGCACAAATATACGGCGCTTTCAGACATTGATATTTCCATCGGTCGAGGCGAGTCATGGGGGATCATCGGCGAAAACGGCGCTGGCAAGTCAACACTGCTAAAAATCATTGCGGGAGTTGTAAAGCATTCAAGTGGTGAGAAGTCGGTGAATGGCCGCATATCCGCCTTGCTCGAATTGGGTACGGGTTTCCATCCCGAATACTCTGGCAGGGAGAACGTTTTTCTTGCCTCCGCACTGATGGGTTGGACACGCGCAGAAACTTCCGAGCGCCTGGAGGACATACTCGCCTTCGCGGATATAGGTGAACACATAGATCATGCGGTGAAGACCTACTCATCGGGCATGATCGTGCGGCTGGGCTTTGCCGTGGCCACGGCGTTGAAACCAGACTTACTGGTAACGGATGAAGTGCTCGCGGTGGGCGATGAGTCTTTCCAAAAAAAATGCCTGCGCTGGATGGAGAACTATCGAGCCGACGGTGGTGCACTTCTGTTGTGCTCGCACAGCATGTACCACGTACAGAGCCTTTGCGATAACGCCATCTGGATACACCATGGCCGCACGCGTGCCTGTGGTGAAGCGTTTGCGGTGACGCAAGCCTATCTCGCCTATCACGAGCAGAAGAGCCTCGCTGAATCGCCACAGAGACCGGGAGCCGAGTTTCAGGCAACGTATGCGTGCATGGAATCGCTATGGATCGAGAGCCCGGCTGGCGAGGAGTGCCACGAAATCGATATGGGAACAGACATCCTGCTCCACGGCGTCTACACCGCTCCCGACGATCAGCCTACCGTAGTGATGGCCGGTGCTGCACGAATCGATGGAACGCCAGTGTTCGGCACGTTCTCCAATGAAGGTCAGTTCGTCACCAACCGGCTTGCTCCGGGCAGGTTCGGATTCTGCTTGCGGTTGCGCAGTCATCCGTTGTTGCCGGGCAAGTATCATTTCAAAGCGCACACACTGGATGTCCACGGTCTGCGCTTATTCGACACGCTGCAGATCGAGTTGTCCGTGCGCGGCAGAACGCGAGAGCATGGACTTGTGCGCATCGAGCACGAATGGGTTGACGGTCATCTGCGCCACGGCAATCGCGGCAAATGAATACGGCCAGCAATACAGCTTTGCTGCAGCAGTTGTGGCAGAACGCACGTGCATTGGATGCCGCCGGTCAGTTGATTGAGGCGTCGCAGGCCTACGTCACGCTGTTGCAGCATGCGCCGAATAATGCGGCAGTACTCTACAACCTCGGCATGGTCTATCAAGGCCTAAATCGGCATGAGGAGGCACTTGATGCCTACCGGCGCGCGATCATGGCCAAGCCAGACTTGGCGCAAGCACACAACAACATGGGCAATAGCCTGCGAGTGCTGGGACGTACCGAGGACGCGCTGACCAGCTATAGCAAAGCGCTTGAGCTGGACGCCGCCCTTGCCCAGGCCAGGCACAACAAAGCGGCGATGGAGCTAGCGCTAGGCCGGCTCACACCAGCAGTTGCTTCCCTGCGCCATGCAGCACAGCTTGACCCACGAAACGACACAATCTGGAGTCAGCTGTTTGGTGTGTTGATCGGCCTCAAGCGCAAGCAGGAGGCGATCGAGGCATTCAATCAATGGGAGGCGAATGTCCCGCAAAGCTTGTCGTTGGCTTCAGCCGGGCTGATAGTCTCGCGCATGACTGGGGACGAGGTGCGCGAACGACGGTATCTGTTTGAAGTGGAGCAATGGCCATTTGGCGATGCGGATGCCGAACAGTTGACGACACTTTTGGGGAATCTTGTCTACTTCGACATGGACAGACAGGCGCATCTCGCCTGTTATCGCCGGCTGGATCGGGCCTTGCAGAGGGCGCGCGGAGAAATGGTACCTTTGTTGCCACGCCGCTCTCCCGGGCGGTTGCGAATCGGCTATGTCTCGGCGGACTTCCGCCGTCACGTCATGGGCCGCATTCTGTTCGACGTCATATCGGCTCATGATCGCGAATCCGTCGATATATATCTGATTTCCCTTTGTGCTGAACGATTTCATGACGATGTTACGGCGCAGTTCCGCGCGTTGGCGAATGGGTTCGCCGATGTGAGCCAACTCGATGATCGGCAGGCGGCACAGGTGATCGTCGAAGCCGACATCGACGTGCTGGTTGATCTTGCCGCGCATACACAGGGTGCCAGGCCTGGGCTCTACTCATGGCAACCCGCCAGGCATATCGTCACGCATCTCGGCTACCACGGCAGTATTGGACTACGCCAGGTCGAATACAAGCTTACCGATCGCTTTGTGGAGGCGGAAGACTCGGCACGGTACCAGATCGAAAAGCCCTACTTTCTTGACGCCTGCTTCATACCCTTGTCATCAGTTCCCATGGACGCCGCCGATTCGGCGGAAGAACAGCGAAAAATTCTGCGTGAGAAGTGGGGCTTCGATGGCAAGTTTGTTTTCGCGACATTCGTCAGTACAGTCAAGTTGTCGCCTGCATGTCTCGCGGTGTGGCGGGAAATATTGCAATTGTCCCCCAATGCGGTCCTGGCATTCTCGCCATTTGACGATGAAGATCGTGTCCTGATACAGCGAATTGCGGCAAAGGCCGGATTTAATCCGTCGCAAGTTATGTTTATCGATGTGGCGCCATCTTCCAGCGAAGCGGAATTGCGGGATCGCTATCTAGCGGTTGACGCTGTGCTGGACACCTTTCCCTATGCGGGCGGAGACACGACACTGGCGGCACTGGATCGCGACGTGCCGGTGGTGACGCTGTCCGGTCGGGAAACGCCGTCGCGCGCCGGATACAGCATTCTCAGTCATCTGGGTCTCAACGAGACGATTGCATTTGACCGAGCACAATTTGTGGAGATCGCCGTTCGGCTGTCGAAGGATCCGATCTTGTGTGGCGTACTCAGGGAGAAAATCCGCGCGCTTCGGCGTAAGCCTTCGGGATTGACGATTGTGTCGCACGCGCGCGCACTTGAGCGCGCCTTCGCCGATATCTCGCAAATAGGCCGGATGCCGACAGGCAAGCAGCCGGCGCGGGATTTTTTTCGACAATTCCAGGGCGCACTTAGAGAGCATCAGGGTATTTCCACGGCGAAAGATGTCGCCGAGAAACGCGCGCAAATTGACAAGATCTATGCAGACCTGCTCGCGGAACAGCCGGATTTTGCACCGCTGCTGTATGCGCGCGGTATGCTCTCGCAGGAGTCGGGGCTGGCGGCGGAAGCGATTAAGTTACTGGGGCACGCAGTGGAAGTCGCGCCTGATCATGACATTGCGCGCCTGGCACTTGCTTCATTGTTCGCCGAAGCCAATCGCATGTCCGAAGTCGTCGCGCTTTTGATGCCGGTTGCTGAAGCGACGTCGAACGCCGGCGCAGTCAATCAGTTGCTGGCCCGGGCACTGTTGGACGCGGGCCAATACGATGCCGCAGAGTCTGCCGCAGCGCGCGTAGTCCGCGCGGCACCCTCTGACCCCAAGGCAACCTTCATGCACGGCCTGGCACTCTCCCATCTCGGCCGAAGCGCCGAGGCACTTGCAATGTTCAATCGCACCCTGGGACTGCAAGGCACCCATGTCGAGGCGGCATACAACGCGGCCATCCTGATGCACGAGGGAGGAAACAGTGGGACCGCTGAAATGTTGTACCGGCGCGTGTTGGAAGTTGACCCCCGGCACGAGTTCGCGCACTGGCGGCTAACGGCGCTGCTTCTTGACAGGAATCGCCCGGAAGATTTTCTCCTGGCAGCGGGTTCGTTCGCGAAAGCCTGTTCTGACAGTTTGCGCGCAAGGTTGCGCCTGGCCGTTTCCAGACGCTACGCCGGGGATCTCGCCGATGAATCAAAGCAGTTGCGATTGGTGGCCGATGGTTTGCTGTCCAGCGAAAATCCTGCGGAGGTCGAGGAGCCTTTGCGTGCTCTGCTTGAGTTAGCGGCTCAAATTGACTTCGACACCGATTTGATGCGACTGTTGCAGCAACAAAGCATCAATGCGACGGCATTGTTGTATGCGGGAAGCCCCGGCAAACCTGCATCGCGTCGCGAGGGCCGGATTCGCCTGGGCTACCTGGTGAATGACGTACCGAAAAGGACAGGCGCCGATCCTGTCCGGGAAATTTTCGGGCGACACGATCGTTCGCGCTTCGACGTGTTTGTTTATTTGCTGACCCAAATTGACGGGGCGACGCCGTTTGCGGGAGATTCCGTGCAAGTGACAAACATGGCGGGATGGAGTGTGTCGCGAATTACCGGGTTCATTGCCGGGTGCGACCTTGATGTCATCATCGACACAACCGCGCTTATCGATGAAAAGGCGGCTGCGGTGCTATCGCAGCGAGTTGCACGAACATCGCTTTGTGCACCGTGGGTTTGCCACCACCCTGTTAAACCGGTGGACTTTCGCCTGGCCGGGACTGAAACGGAACTACCAAAGGCTAGCGCTTTGTTGCCAGCTCGGCCGGTAATGCTGGCCCGATCGATATGGCCCCTGCCTGCAGCCTCACGGCAGTCCGACAACCGTTTCAGTCGCCAAGCCATGGGAGTCCCGGAAGACCGGGCGGTGCTGGCGGTTCTCGCGCCGCTCGAACGAATTTCCCTGAGGTGCCTGTCCGCCTGGAAAGCGGTGGTCGAGGCCAATGCGCACATTTTCCTGCTGCTTGTTGTGCCGAATCGCCATTCAGCGTCCGCCTGGTTGCGGGTGTTTCAGAGCGCAGGTTTTGAATCATCGCGTTTGATGATGGTTGATGCCGAGGCGTCCGGGATTCGTGAGTGTGATCTCTCCACCATAGCGGATGTCGTTCTTGATACCTTCCCGGCCAACGACCCCGGCTCGGTCATGGATGCGATACGCAGCTCGTTGCCTGTTATTACACTGGCCGGAGGCATGCCGGTGGAGCGAACGGGCCTGTCGCTGTTGGCAACACTGGGGGTCAAAGATACCGTCGTCGGCAGCGGCGCAGAATACGCTGAGATCGCAGAAAAGCTGGCCAAGGATATTGCGTGGCGTGAAGACCTGGTTGCCCGCATGAAGACGGCAGTAGCGAGTTCGCCTCTGACTGACTACGCAGGTTATATGCGCGATTACGAGGCTGCGCTGCAACAACTGCTTGAAAATGCGGGCCAATCCGTCAGCGCTGCGTGACTATGCACCCTGGAAGTGACCCGGTCGCGCAGGCGGGCTTGTTGTTGCGGCAAGGCGACGCCGCGACGGCACGCGCGCATTTGCGGCAATTGTGCAGTCAACAACCCGATCGCGCGGATGCTTGGGCAGGACTCGCAATGGCATCTGCGCAGCTCGGAGATTTTTCGTCTGCCTGTGCCGCTATCGAAAGGGCGTTGTTGCTGCCGCAGCCTCACCCAGGCCTCTGGCTGCTGGCGGCAAATCTGTATCAGGATGCGGGCCGTCTTCAGGATGCGCTGGAATATGCACAACGGGTGCCGCGTGACCACCCCGGTTATGCGAGGGCGCGGAACCAGATGGCAATCTTGCTGGCTGACCTGCAGCGATTGGATGAAGCGGAAGCTGCTTGCCGCGACGCGGTGGCGGCTGATCCCTCCATGGTGCGAGCTATCTGCAATCTGGCAGCGATTCGCCTCAAGCAAGGCGATGCGGACGATGCCATGCGATGGGCACGTGAGGCAACGACGCTGCAGCCGGATTACCTTCAGGGCCACGTAATTATTGCCATGGCGGCGCTTCAGTCAGGCGCTCACGCGACTGCGGCAAACGCGCTGGATACGGTCTTGGCGGCAAACCCGGATCACATCGACTGCCTGTTGATGCGAACAACAATCGACCGCCAGCTGCGCGCCATCGATAAGGCCATCGACAGAATCAGGCGCGTGCTGACATTGTCGCCAAACCGGATAGACGCGATCTGCCAGCTTGCCGATGCGCTGTTTCTCGCGGGTGATCACGAGGGCGCTCGTGCCCAGTGGGCGCGTGTACTGGAAATGAAGCCCGACCATTTGGAGGCGGCGTTGCGTCGTGTGCAAGCGCTTCCAATGGTGTACGAGAGCACCGGCGCCATCGATGCCGCGCGCGAACGCTACGCTTCCGAATTGCAGGAACTATCGGCGAAAGCCGATACGTTCGGCACACAGCCCGCCGAGACAATGAAACAGCTGACCGTCAGCAACTTCTTCCTCGCGTACCAGGGGCGCAATGATCTGGAATTGCAGCGAAGTTACGCGGGATTCGTGTCGTCGATACTAAAGCGCGCGCGGCCGGAAAAATTTGTCGATCGAGCACTGAATCCTGCCACTGGCCGTCGCATACGAATCGGCTTTGCCAGCCGATTTTTTTACGAGTCCACGGTAGGAAATTATTTTCAAAGCTGGGTTACCGGCCTGGATCGCGATCAATTCGAGATATTCGTCTATTACACAAATACCCACCACGATGGGCTTACCGGGCGGATTCGTTCCGTAGTCGATCACTTTGCCATCTATCGGCCCACGGTCGAAGCTTGGGCCGATCAAATTGCAGGTGATCAGCTCGACGTACTGGTCTATCCGGAGGTCGGCATGGATGCGATATGTACCACGCTGGCCGTTTTTCGACTGGCACCAGTACAGGTTGTGGGCTGGGGACATCCGGTGACCACCGGTCAGGCGAACATCGACTACTACCTGTCATGCGGCGAGATGGAGCCTGTGGATGCGGCGAGTCATTACCGCGAAACGCTGGCCACGTTGCCAGGCTTGGGCACTTGCTATGCGTTGCCCAAGTTGGATGAAAAGTGTCGCCAATTTGATCGTCGCCACTTCGGCCTGCCCGAAGATGCAACGCTATACCTGGTACCGCAATCGCTATTCAAGATTCACCCGGACAATGACGCGCTTTTTATCTCGGTACTTGCCGCCGACGCCGGCGCCCGGCTGGTGTTCTTTTCCGGCCAAGCCGCTTTGGTGCGAAGTCTTTTCGAAGCTCGTCTGAAAGCGGCGCTGGCCGCAGCCGGCATGGCGCTGCCGGATCGAGTGTTGTTCCTGCCGGATGTCCCACACCCTGAATATTTGCGAATCAACCAACTGTGCGACGTTATGCTCGATACCATGCATTGGTCGGGTGGTAACACATCGCTCGATGCGCTGTCTGTAGGACTTCCCATTGTCACGCTTCCCGGTGAATACATGCGCGGGCGACAGTCGATGGCGATGTTGCGCCGTCTCGGCCTGTCGGAATTGATTGCCGGCAATGCCGACGAGTACGTGGCCCGAGCGGTAGCGTTGGGGAATGATGCAGCTTACCGCGCCCGGATTTCGCAGCAAATCATCGATAATCATCATCGCCTCTTTGACGATGGCGAGCCCGTGTTGGTGTTACAGGACTTCTTCCGTCGCGTGATTGCTTCCACCACGGCTTCGCCGACGCAATCTTTAAAATAGCCTCCATGCCAACAAACGACACCGAAATTTCAATCCTGCTGAACGACGCAATGGCGCTAGTCGAGCGAGATCCAGCTCGCACAATGCAAATCTGCACGAAGGTGAGGGCGCTAGCTCCCGCCAACCTCGTGGCGCACAATATGCTCGAACAACTCAACGCGCCGGATTGCTATGGTCGTTGGATGCGGATCAATTGCCGCATTGATCCCCGCGATGATATTTTCCATTTCTTCTCACGGCATCCCCTTGCCGGCAACCCGATTCGCGAATACCTCTCTGATGGTTGGCGTACCTTGTCGGAGCTCATGCTGCTGCTGGAGGAGGCGGGTGTTTCGCTGACGGATATGCAGCAAGTTTTGGAGTTTGCCTCTGGTTATGGCCGCTTTACGCGGCATCTAGTCAAGGCGATTCCCGGACGGGTGGATTGCTCAGATGTACTGCCCGGTACAGCGGAATTCCTGCGCGAGCAGTTCGCGGTCAACGCTTTTTATTCCAGCCACAACCCGCGCGAAATCGAGTATCCGAAACAGTACGACATGGTGTTTGTGCTGTCGCTGTTTACGCACCTGCCGGTAAACATGTGGACGCCGTGGCTGCAAAACCTGGCGCGGGGTATCAGGCCCGGCGGCCTTTTAGTGTTCAGCGTTCACAACGAGGCGGCGGCAACACAGCTTGGGGTGAATTTCGGTGACGATGGCAGCCACTTTGTGGCCAGCAGTGAATCCCCATCGCTCGATGGCGCCGTGTATGGCACCACATTTACCACCCGGGCTTTTGTCGAGCAGGCCGTCGTCAGTGCACTGGGCTCGCCGGTACAGGTCTATCGGCCCTGTGCGTTCTGGGAAGGGCAGGACGGCGTTGTCGTTCGAATTGCCTGATGCCCTTTGCCTGGGCGGCTTCGCTGGATTGGTACTACCAGCGCCAACCATGTTTGTTGAAAAAGCGCACAGCCGACCGAGCAAACATCCAGACGTGCCCCAACCCCTTGGCGGATGCTCCACCGCCATCATGCAAGATGCGGCAGTCCGGACAGCGCGCGATTCGAGACGATTGGCTGATGCGAAGGCTTAAGTCGAAGTCTTCAAAGTAAAGAAAAAATTCTTCGTCAAAACCGCCAGCCAGATCAAACGCGGGGCGGCGCATCAGCATGAAACAACCGCTGGCGTGACGAACATCATCCAGAGCCGTGTCCCACCCCTCGCTGCGTCGCTCGTAGTCTGCCATTCGTCCGGCAAACCACGACTGTACAAACGCCGGTGCAAATCCGCGCAATAGCAGCGTGGTCACCCGTGGTTCGCGCTTCACCAGATAAAGCGGCGAACCATCGGTTGCCGCCGCCACCGGCGTCACCATGGCACAGTTTTCGTCGGCACGAAGAAAGCGAACACCGTTTGCAATGGCGGCAGAATCCATATCCACGTCGGGGTTGAGCACCAGTAGAAAATCAGCGTCGGCATCGCGTGCAAAGGCAAGATTGTTGCCGGCACCGTAACCGCGGTTGCCTTGTCCTGCGATGGTGGTGATGGATAGCCACGGAGGCGATGACTGAAAAATGCCGTCGAGCAGAGACTGTGAATCCGATACCCGGGTTGCTGCGCCGTTGTCGACCAGATAGATACGCGCCGCGCCGATCTCCTCTGCCTCATGCGCGAACGAAAGCGCCTTCGCCAATGAACGCAACGTTCGTTCCAGCCATACCACGTCGGGCTGAAAAATCACGACCGACACGGCGATGGTGGGAGGGTTGTTGACAGAGGGGTCGCCAATCATCGGCGGAGGATATCACGGTGCTTTCGGTACAATGATCGCTGGCTCGGAAAGCGTGTAAGCGGCATTTGCGAGCACACTCCGGCTGCCCCATTATCGTCGTCATGACTTCTTCCCATCGCCCGCTTTCCATCCTGCACACCGAATCCTCCACTGGCTGGGGCGGGCAGGAGATTCGCATCCTCACCGAAGCGCGCGGCATGCTGGATCGCGGCCATCGGGTGATGCTGCTGACACCGGCCAATGCCGAGATCCTGCCGGCCGCGCAGCGCATGGGCGTACCGGTGGAAGCGATCGACATCGAGCGCAAACGCGTCGGATCGCTGCTCAAGCTGCGTGCCTGGATATCGCGACATGGCCGCGACTACGATGTCGTCAATACACATAGCTCGACCGACAGCTGGCTGGTGGCGATCGCCTCGGCAACGTTGAAGCACGCGCCACCGTTGGTGCGCACCCGCCACGTGTCGACACCGATCAACAACAAGTTTTCAACACGCTGGCTCTATCGCGATGCGACCGCGCATATTGTCACCACCGGCGAATCGCTGCGCCAGCAGTTGCATCGTGACAATGGCTATGCGCTGGACCGCATGACTTCGGTACGCACCGGCATTGACCTCAACCGTTTTCTTCCGTTGGACAAACGGGCGATGCGCGCCAAGCTCGGTGTGGAGGATGCGCCCACGCTCGGCATCCTTGCCACGCTGCGCGACTGGAAAGGGCACCAGCATTTGCTCGAAGCGTTCGTGGTGTTGCGGAATACTTTTCCGGATTGGAGATTGATCATCATTGGTGATGGCCCCGAACGTGAGCGGCTCACGGCCAGTGTTGAGAAACTTGGACTTGGGGACCGTGTGAAACTGGTCGGCAATCAAGAAAATGTGCCGGAATGGTTGTCCACACTCGATCTTTTTGTATTGCCCTCCTACGGCAGCGAAGGCGTGCCGCAGGGCATCATGCAGGCCATGGCCTGCGGCCTGCCGGTGGTGGCCACGCCAGTCGGTGCGGTCGGTGAGGCGGTGCAGGACAAACAGACTGGCCTCATGACCGAGCCGCGCAACCCTGCGGCGCTGGCGGCTACGCTGGCCACGCTGATGGGCGACAACACATTGCGCGAACGCATGGGCGCGGCCAGCCTCGCTTATGCCCGCGCCAACTTCGGCATCGACATCATGCTCGATCGCATGCTCGATGTGTTCCAGCGTGCCGCCGCCGGGCGTGGCGCCGCGAGCCGTGCCTAAAATCAGTCGCGAGCAGGCGGCTGCCGCTAAGCGTGTGCTGGCGATCAACGTCACCCGCATCGGCGATACCTTGCTGGCGACACCGGCGCTGCGTGCGCTGGCGGCATTTTTCCCCAACGCCCGCATCACCTGTCTGGGCCACCCGAAGCGGGTGGAGGTGGTGGAACATCTGCCTTATCTCGC
>JAEUNB010000210.1 GCA_016790625.1 Betaproteobacteria bacterium
GACACCTGGTTGGGACAGGTCGTCCTGATTCGCCCGATCTCGTTCACTTTCCTCACGATTGCCGTTGTTGCGTTGGCCGTAACCGTATTGGGATTTCTGTTCTGGGGTGAATACACACGCAAGGCCAAGGTCTCGGGCTACATCGTTCCCAGCCAAGGGCTAATCAAGATTGCATCACAACAAAACGGCCTGATCGTCGATCTTCGCGTCAAGGAAGGCCAGCAAGTTGCGCAAGGAGAAATCCTCGCGGTGCTAAATGCGGAAAGAGCCACCGCCAATGGTGGCGCACAGGCTGAGACCGGCAAACAGCTTGGCGTGCGGCGGGAATTACTGGTGCAGGATCGCGAGAAGATTTCCGCGCTCTACGAACAACAAACCCGCGCGCTACGCGAGCGAATCGCCGGCGTACGTGCGGAACTGGGCCAAGTCCAGCAGGGCCTCACTCTGCAACAGGAACGCGTGCGCATCACCGAGCTGATGCTCGATAAACAACGTCGTCTACATGCCGAGAAATTCATCTCCGACCTGGCCTTACAGCAAAAGGAACAGGAACGTCTGGCCGACCTTGGCGCGCTGGAGAACCTGAAGCGCAGCCGAACCGCACTGCAACGAGATCTGGCTTCTTTGGAATCCGATCTCAAGTCGCTGCCGATGAAAGAGCAGAACGAACTCTCGACAGTCAGCCGAAACCTGGCTCTGCTGGAGCAGGACAGCATCGAGAACGAATCGCGACGCGAAACCTATCTAACCGCGCCGCAGGCGGGAACAGTAACGGCAATCTTCGCCGATCGCGGCAAACTGGCCGTCGCCGGACAGCCCTTGTTGAACCTGATTCCCGGCGGCGCAAAAATGCAGGCGGACGTGTATGTGCCCTCTCGCGCCGCCGGCTTTATTCGCGTCGGCTCGAAGGCGCTGCTGCAATATCAAGCGTATCCGTATCAAAAGTTCGGCAGCCACGAAGGCCGCATCGCGAAGATCTCACGCACGGCGGTAGCCTCAAACGAGTTGCCCTTTCCGGCACAACAAAACGAGTTGTTTTACGTTGCCACCGTTGAACTCATGAAGCAATCGGTGACAGCGTACGGCAAGGAAGAACATCTGCAATCGGGCATGCTGGTCGATGCCAGCATCCTGCTCGACCGTAGAACGTTGCTCGAATGGGTGTTCGAGCCGCTCTACTCCATCTCCGGTCGCTGGGGCGCCTGATGGCATTTGAGGGGTTGAATCTCGGCTTCCGAAAGAAGCTGCCGGTGATTTTGCAGACCGAAGCGGCGGAGTGCGGACTGGCGTCCCTGGCAATGGTCGCCTGCTATCACGGCTACGTGACCGACTTGGGCACACTCCGCAGCCGGCATTCGATCTCGCTAAAGGGCACCACCCTCACCGAACTGATCAAAATCGCCACAGCACTAAATTTCCAGACGCGGCCACTGCGTCTGGAATTGGACGAGCTTCGTGAGCTTAAGACACCATGCTTACTGCATTGGGACTTGAGTCACTTTGTTGTACTTGCCAACGCTACGGCCAACGGCATCGAAATTCACGACCCGGCGCAGGGCAAGCGAACTCTAAAGTACGCCGAGGCCAGCAAGCACTTCACCGGCGTCGCACTCGAACTGACGCCGGACATCCAGTTCGAGAAGAAAGAAGAGAAGCAGCAGCTTAAGCTACGGACGCTGTTCGGCAAAGTCACGGGGCTAAAAACCTCGCTGCTTCAAGTATTCCTGCTGGCGGGTGCACTGGAAGTGTTCGGCATCGTCGCTCCGTTCTTCTCGCAATGGATCATTGACGACGCGCTGGTCTCGGGCGATCAGGACTTGCTGACCATGCTCGCCATCGGCGTGTTGTTCGTGGCATTGATACGGATGGCCGTGGGCCTGATCCGTTCTTGGGTGGTGATGCATCTCTCCACTACATTGAGTCTGGAGTGGTTTGCCAACGTGTTCGCGCACCTGCTGAAGCTGCCGGTGCCGTGGTTTGAGAAGCGCCATTTGGGCGACGTGGTTTCCCGCTTCGGCAGCCTGGGCAGTATTCAGCAGGCAATGACAGGGGGGCTGATCGGCGCGGTGCTGGACGGCATCATGGCCGTGATCACCCTGGCGATGATGTTCGTCTACAGCCCCACCCTCTCGGCCATCGCAATCGCCGCCGTGGTGCTCTACGCAGCCGTCCGCATCGCGCGCTATGGCGCATTGCGTGACGCCAGCGCAGAACAACTGGTGCGGCAAGCCAAGCAGCAGAGCCACTTCATGGAGAGCATTCGCGGCATTCAGGCGCTGAAGCTGTTCAACCGCGAAGAGGATCGTCGGCAGCGTTACCTTAAGCTTGCCGTCGATACCACCAACAACGGCTTGTCGATACAGAAACAGAACATGGCCTTTGGTGCTGTAAATAGCTTTCTGGTCGCGCTTGAGAATGCCGCCATTCTTTACCTTGGCGCCAAGCTGGTGATGTCCAACCAATTCTCGGTGGGCATGTTGGTCGCCTTTATTTCCTACAAGGACCAGTTCATTACCCGCATTTCGGCGCTGATCGATACCGCCATCTCGTTTCGCATGCTGGGTATCCAAGCAGAGCGCTTGGCAGATATTGTGTTGACCCTGCCCGAGGAAGCGGCCCGCGACGGTTATCTCTCGCAAGACGCCATCGAGGCCAGCATCGAAGTTCGCAATGTCAGCTTCCGCTACTCTCCCGGCGAGCCTTGGGTGCTGCGCGATGTGAACATGACGATCGAGGCAGGTGAATCGGTGGCGATTGCGGGGCCGTCAGGCTGCGGCAAAACGACGCTGCTAAAAATCATGCTCGGCCAGTTGCAGCCCGAAGAAGGCGAAGTGTTGGTTGGCGGGCTGCCGTTGAAACAATTGGGGCTCAAATATTACCGCGACCAGATCGGCGTGGTGATGCAGGACGATCAGCTATTTGCGGGCTCGCTTGCGGAGAATATTGCGTTCTTCGATCCGCAAACCAGCCAGGAGCGGGTGGAGGCTGCAGCCAAGCTGGCGGCCATACATGAGGCGATCGTCAAGATGCCGATGGGCTACAACACGCTGTCGGGCGATATGGGCACCGGACTATCGGGCGGGCAGAGGCAGCGGGTGATTCTGGCGAGAGCGCTGTACAAGCGTCCGCGAATCTTGTTTCTGGATGAGGCGACGAGCAATCTGGATACCAATACAGAGTTGACGGTGAATCAGGCGATCAAGCGGCTTAGCATGACGCGGATCACAGTCGCGCATCGACAATCGACTCTGGAAATGGCAGATAGATTGATCATCTTGCCACTGTCAGCTACACGATTGACGCTACGTACCAATCAAACAAATATTTGAGACTCTTGCAACCTTCGGGCTCGGTACTAGTCCGACAGGATCAAAATATGTTAGACGGTTTAAATTTGAACAGCGAGTACTGAAGAGTTCGGCACTATTGAATTTAGCTGTGTGCTTACTTTGATACTCCATTGATCCTGAGTAAGTAAGCACGAATGTATACATTGCTTTAGTTTGTATTTCTCGGCGACATCATTCCCTATCTACAGAATGAACCCAATATCATGATAAGACGCATTTTTCTAGGCTTGTTGGCGCTCTATCCAGCAACTGCTTTTTGCGCTGCCCCGCAAGTCAGATGCGAGAATCCTGTGGGCAATCAAGTGAGTTACTGCGCAATAAGCTGGAAAATACCGGATGAGGATATTTTCCTCGCCGGTAAGCCGGCAAATTTCAATCAGCTTTTCCTGTTTGGGTTGGGGTTGTTAATAAACGATGAAACAAAGGCATCCAACAGCAATCTTGGCGGACGGCAAAACGCAGGCCTTCCAGACCTTGCGAAGCTCGATGCTTACGAAATCAATTCGGCACTCAAGCGTTTTCACCCGTCTAACGCCAACTCGACCGACTGGCACCGAATTGAAGCGTTGTCTCGAAAAGAATTCGAACAAAGGGTCAAATCATTCCATGCGCATATTCTGCCGGCGATGGTGAACTTAGATGGCACATTGTTTTTGGTTGAGAGAATAAAGTGGGGGGGCGGACCATTGTCATCGCCTCGTTTTGTATTTGAGTCTGCTGACCTTTCCTCGATTGCGGATCGACGAAAAATTTCGCTCTCATATGAACAGTGGTCAAAGATCAGATATTTCTGCGTCAAATCGACCCATTGAGAAGGTGCGGTTAAATTCCATGTGCTCGAGTCTACTTCTTGCCGTACCCACGCCATACTTGCGCGTTGTCATCCAGTGCACGATGACTTTGTCGTGCAGCTAACCATTTTCTGGCACTTACCAAAAAATGAACGAGGTCCGATTTAACGGACGGATAA
>JAEUNB010000264.1 GCA_016790625.1 Betaproteobacteria bacterium
AATGGGCTTCCATACCTAACTCCTGTGCAATACAAGCACAAAATGTCGCCATGGCCTAAACGCAGTTTTGATGAAAAACAAATGCTGTCTCTGATGCGAACCAAATTCCGACACTGGGCGTATGAAGGCGAGTATCGGGTATTTACAACACTGAAAGATCCGAGTCCTGAAGGGCTCTATTTTTGCGAATTCAGTGAGGTATTAGTCCTGAAAGAAGTCATTTTTGGACCGCACTTTCAGGGTTCGACCCAAGAAATGACAGACGAAATTACTAGAGACTATCCAAGCGTGGCAATCAAGAAGGCGCGATTGTCATACGACAGATTCAAGGTTTGTAACTCGGCCGCTTAGCGCCGCTGAACGCATCCCTTACTAGTCAATTCGCTACTTTCCCGCCCGCAAATTCCAGGCATCCACCGCCAAACACCGCGACCACAAACTCACCGCCTCCACCTGGGATGCGAGCCGGTGTTTCTTGCGGAAACGCTCCAGCATCTGAATCTGTTGGTCCGACAGGCTGGAACGGCCTTCAGTATCGCGCTCCAGGTACGGCAACTCGGCCGACATCTGCGCACCACAGGGACATTCAACGATGCCGACGGTGCCGCCTTTGACATAGGACGAAACGTCGCTGTCGCCGCAGAACGGGCACGGCTTCAGTTCGACGGTTTTGAGGCTTTCCTGATCGAATACGCTGGTCATGGCATCGCGGGGAGGAGGGTTCGATTCACTATACCGCGCCGGGAGAGGCAAGTTGCAAACAAACGTCTCGGCGCAAGCATTTGTATAGCGTAAATGGCTAAAACTCAAGCACTGTAGCGGTTCTACAGGCAATTATGGCCTGAAAGCCGCACCAGTTCTGGAGTTTCATTTCCCCACAGCACCTCGCTACGCGTTGCTAAATCCAGTATCAAGCGCCAACCAGCTACCATAGGCCTATGAGCGATATCGATCCCGCACTGGAACGCGAGTACAACAACCGTGCCCTGGTACCCGAGCATCCCGCCATCTTAGAGCGTTGGCGCGAGTCCTCCGCTGCATTCCGCAATCGCGCCAACGCAACGCTCGATCTCGCTTACGGTACCGCACCGCGTCACCGTCTCGATCTGTTTCATGCCGCCAACCCGCGCGGCACGGTGGTTTTCATTCACGGCGGCTACTGGCGTTCGCTGGACAAATCGTTTTTCTCCTTCCTCGCGGAACCGCTGATGAACGCCGGGCTGTCGGTGGCGGCATTCAACTATCGCCTCTGCCCGGATGCGACGATTCCCAGCGTCGTCGATGACTGCCGGCAAGCATTTGTCTGGCTGTTGGCGAATGGCGGGCAATACAACATGCCGCTGAAAAGGATCGCGCTGACCGGGCACTCCGCCGGCGGGCACCTGGTGGCCATGCTGCTGACAACCGATTGGCAGCGACACGGTGTGGACAGCGGCTGCATCGTTGGTGCGGTCGCCTTGAGCGGCGTCTTTGAACTGGCGCCGCTGCTGCAATGCTCGATGAACGCTGATTTGCATCTGGATCCGTCAATGGCCCGCACCATGTCGCCGGTACATCTTTCGCCACGAACCGATGCGCCGCTGTGGCTTTCATGCGGCGCAGACGAGAGCTTGGCATTCCGCACGCAAACGCGATCCATGCATACAGCATGGCCGAAAACTGCAGCACAATCCGACGAAGTCACCGGCTGCAATCACTTCACCATTGTCGATCACTTCGCACAGCCCGCCAGCGCGAGCCAACAGTTTATACATCGGCTGTTTCCCTGACTGTCTCGCCAACCATTCGCGCCCGTCCGGTGCAGCCGGCTCCGGAAATCCTGCCGTTCGGCGCAAGCCAAAGACGCTGCCTGTAGGCCTTCGCCTATAATCGCTCGCAATCGATGACCCTTTCCAGGAAGCAAAACGTGGCTACTCCCGACCTGTCAAAACTGACCATTTCCCGCGAACAAAAGGCTTTTTCCGGCAAGAAGGGTGGCCGCCGCAAGTGGTGGATTATCGGCATCGTCGCGATTGTGCTGGTTGGCGCAGCCGTGGCCATGAGCAGCGGCGGTGGGGCCGTTCAGGTGGAAAGCGGTATCGTCGCCAGCGCCTATCCCTCGCAAGCCATCACCGCTCTCAACGCCACCGGGCGTGTCACGGCGCAGCGCAAGGCTGCGGTCTCGACCAAAGCCACCGGGCGTCTGGAGTTCCTTGGCGTGCAGGAAGGCTCGATCGTCAAAGCGGGCGACGTGCTGGCGCGAATCGAGAATCGTGACGTCTCTGCCACGCAGGATCAGGCACAAGCCAGTCTGCGCGCTGCCAAGGCAAACCTGGAGCAGGGAATGGCCGAACTGCGTGACGCGGAATCAAACCTGAAACGCAGCGAAGATCTGGCCAACAAGAATTTCATTTCTTCGGCGACGCTGGACGGCGCCAAGGCGCGCTACGACAAGGCCAAGGCAGCCGTTGCCTCGCTCAATGGCGCCATCGGCGTAGCAGAAGCAAATGTGCGGGCATCCGGCGTATCGGTGGAACAGACTTTGATCCGTGCGCCGTTCGACGGCGTGGTGCTGACCAAAAACGCCAACGTGGGCGACATCATTACGCCATTCTCCTCCGCAGCTGATTCCAAGGGTGCAGTCGTCAACATGGCCGACATGTCGACACTGGAAGTCGAAGCCGATGTTTCCGAAATCTCGCTATCGAAAATCAGCGTGGCGCAACCGGTGGAAATTCAGCTCGACGCCTTCCCTGATTTGCGCCTGTTGGGCAAGGTGAGCCGCATCGTGCCAACGGTGGATCGCTCCAAGGCCACAGTGCTGGTCAAGGTTGAATTTGTCGAAAAGGACAAGCGCGTGTTGCCGGACATGTCGGCGAAAGTATCGTTCCTGTCGCGCGAGTTGAAAGCGGAGGAAAGAAAGCCTGTCACCGCCGCGCAGGCCGCGACCATCGTCAAGCGCGACGGCAAGGACGTGATGTTCCTCATCGATAACAATATTGCCAAACTGACACCGGTGACCGTAGGCGCCAAGGTCGGCGACCTGATGCGGGTTTCGGGCGTGAAACCCGGCGATAAGGTGGTGTTAAACCCTTCCGAGAAGCTCAAAGACGGCAGTGCCGTTGTTATTGCCAAGAAATAGATATGGCAAACACGCTCGTTGAAATCAAGCATCTCGCCAAGAGCTACACGCGCGGTGGTCAGGCGGTGCCAGTGCTATACGACATCACGCTGGACATCGCACGTGGCGATTTCATTTCACTCATGGGACCGTCGGGTTCGGGCAAATCAACGCTGCTCAACCTGATTGCCGGTATCGACAAGCCCGATTCGGGCATCCTGCGAATCGATGGTGAGGACATCACCAAGCTCTCAGAAGGCGAACTGGCCGACTGGCGCGCGTCGAACATCGGCTTCATTTTCCAGTTCTACAACCTGATGCCGGTGCTGACCGCATTCGAAAACGTCGAGCTGCCGCTGCTGCTGACCAATCTGTCCAAGTCGGAGCGCCGCGAAAGAGTCGAAATGACCTTGGCACTGGTGGGACTGGCGGAACGCATGGAACACTATCCGAACGAACTTTCCGGCGGCCAGCAGCAGCGCGTCGCCATTGCTCGCGCCATCGTCACCGATCCGACCATTCTGGTGTGCGACGAACCCACCGGTGACTTGGACAAGCAATCCGCCGCCGACGTGCTGGCGATGCTGAAGCAGCTCAACGAGGAAATGGGCAAGACCATCATCATGGTCACACACGACGCTCACGCGGCCGAAGCGGCGAGGCGATTGGTTCACCTGGAAAAGGGCGAACTAATCGGCGATGCGACCAGCACGGCAGCGCATTGACGTGTACTTCCTTAAGCTTATTTTCAAGAATGTCTTTCGCGCCAAGCTGCGCTCCAGCCTGACCATCATCGGCCTGGTGATTGCGATCATGGCGTTCGGCCTGCTGCAAACCGTGGTCGATGCCTGGTTTGCCGGCGCCAATGCGTCATCGGCGGCACGCATGGTCACGCGGAATGCCATTTCGCTGGTATTCCCGATGCCGTCCTACTACCGCGATCGGATCAAGGCTGTGCCTGGCGTGAAGGCGGTGGCGCACTCGCAGTGGTTCGGCGGCATCTACATTGAGCCGAAGAATTTCTTTCCGCAGTTTGCGGTCGATCACGAGAATTTCTTCGAGATGTATCCGGAATTCCTGATGACGCCGGAGGAGCTGCTGGCATTCAAACGTGATCGCCAAGGCGCAGTCGTGGGCCGCAAGTTGGCCGATCAGTTTGGCTGGAAGGTGGGCGATGTCGTACCGATACGCGGGACCATCTTCCCGGGGGAATGGCGATTCACCATCCGCGCCATTTTTGACGGCAAGGACGAAACAACCATCACGCGCCAGTTCTATTTTCAGTGGGAATACATCAACGAGTATTTGAAGAAACGCTTCCCGCGCCGTGCCGATCAGATCGGCGTGTTCAATATTGAGGTGACCGATCCAGGCCGCATTGCCGACATTGCCAAAGCGGTTGATGCGGAATTCAAAAATTCGCTGGCCGAGACACTGACCGAGACTGAAAAGGCGTTTCAGCTGGGTTTTGTCGCGCAGTCGGAGGCGATTGTGGTGGCGATACGCGTGGTTTCGTTCGTCGTTGTCTTTATCATCATGGCCGTGGTGGCCAACACCATGGCGATGACGGCGCGCGAACGACTGGCCGAGTACGCCACCCTCAAGGCACTTGGCTTTTCACCAAAATTCGTAGCGGCGCTGGTATACGGCGAGGCATTGATGTTGTCGTCTATTGGCGCCGGTATTGGCATCCTGCTGACTTTGCCGGTAGCAAGCGGTTTTGCCAACTCGCCAGCCGGGGCAATCTTTGCGGCATTTAAGGTGTCAAGCGATACGGTGCTGATGCAGATGGCTTGCGCGCTGGTAGTTGGCTTGGTCGCCGCGCTGGTGCCGGGCTGGCGGAGCGCGCGCATCCGCATCGTGGACGGATTGAGGCACGTCGGATGAAAGTACCGTTCTCATACGTTTTCCGCAATCTGTGGACCCGCAAACTGACCACAATGCTCACCGCCGGCGGCATGGGCCTGGTGGTGTTTGTGTTCGCGGCGGTATTGATGCTGGACGCTGGACTCAAGAAAACCATGGTCGGTACCGGAAGCTACGACAATGTGGTTTTCATTCGCAAAGCTGCGGAAACCGAAATCCAGAGCGGGGTCTCGCGCGAACAG
>JAEUNB010000286.1 GCA_016790625.1 Betaproteobacteria bacterium
CAGCGATCTACTTCAGCCTAACTTCACTCATCCGGCTTCCCCGTAAGCGCACGCCACGCGATGACCAGCGCACCAACACTAATCACCGCAATCATCACAATCGAAAACAGAAAGAAGCCGGGGTTGTCGGCAAAGGTCACAAAAGCATCGCGGCCTTTGCCACCGGCATTGATCACGCCGCGGCTGACGGACCTGCCGATGTAACCCAGCCCGATCACGCCGAGCACCGCCAGCATCACCGCCCTGATCTTGCCCAAACAAACCTCCTGTCATCAACATTGACGCTCAGTGATCCCGATCGGCTTCGATCAGCATAATCTGGTTGACGCCGCGCCGCACATCAATGCACGCCTGATCCGATCCCCAGATGTGCAGCCAGATAAACCACGCCGCCACCAGCATCAGCAGGATAAACCCCAATGCCGACCAAGGGCGCGGCAGGAGCAGCGCACCGAACGCAAACAGCGCAAACGCCACCGCGTTGATGCGCATGCGGCCGCGCGCCAGTTCGGCTTCATCTTCTTCACGATTGTCGAGCACACGGCCTCCGTTCATCGTCATAACCGTATGCAGATATACCGAAATTGCAACGCAGGCGTAACGCGCCACCGGGGGACAATCGCGTTATCGCCGGGAAATCGAGGGAAACATCTATTTACCTCCGTTGCGTTTGCGGTGAGCCCTTCGACAAGCTCAGGGCGAACGGTAGGTTTTTAGAAACATTCCAAGGTCAAACTCAAGCACTGGCGCGGTCTGCAGGCCTAAAATGCCCGGGAACCCGCGCCAGTGCTTGAGTTTTCTAACCTTTGCGGCAGCCAGTACGCACCAGCTCCACGCGCCGGTTGCGCGCGCGGCCTTCGTCGCTGCCATTGTCGGCCACCGGCTGCGTCTTGCCATAACCTTTCGAACTCATGCGCGCCGCTTCGATGCCATGCTGCGCGAGCCAGGTCTTCACACTCGCGGCGCGCGCATCGGAGAGCTTCAGGTTGTAATCTTCACCGCCGACATTGTCGGTATGGCCCTGCACTTCCACGCCAAAGGTTTTGCCTTTCAGCAAAGACGCCGCCTTGTTCAGCACCGGTTCCGACTCGGGCTTCAGCGTGGCCTTGTTGAAATCGAAGAACACGCCGTAGAGCGGCAGACGGCAATCGCGCTCGAACTTCGCCGCCCAGTCCTCGCCACCCACATCGACCACGCTGAAGGAAATACTCGCACCGTACTCGTAGAACAGCTTGGCCCAGATATCGCGGCCATCCCTGGTGTAGTGGGCAATGAGTATGTCGGCTTCGTTGGTGGTCTTGTCGTCGATGGGATAAATCATCTTCCACCCGGCCTTGACCAGCGCATCGCGATATTCGCTGGCGAACTGCAGCTTCGACAGCGTGCCCGGCCCCTGATAGCTGCGTGTGACCACGGCCGTGCCCACCATCTGCGGCTCGCTACCGGATTTTCCTGGCAGCGAAACATCCAGTGGTCCATCGCTACGGCCCACGCCCTTGCGCGTCGAACCCGGATACGGCAACAGATACGGCAGGTCATCCTTGTCCGCGACCTTCTCCGGCTTCGCCGCCGGCGATGGCAGGCTGAAGTTGCTGGCGGCGCTGCCAACTTCGATCAGCTCGACGAACACCTGTGCCTGCGGCGCATCGGCCTTTACTATCAGCCAGCTTTCGCGGCCGCCGCGCGCAAGCCGCATGGTGAACACATCCTTCTCGGCATTGACGTGCACCTGCTGCCAGCCATCCCTGGCGAACGCCGCCTGCATGGCCTTGTAGATGCGCTCCTCGGTGCCGTTGTAAAAACCGGCGGCCGGCTCGCCTGCGGCGGGCTTGTAGTAATACCAGCGCGCATAGTGCGCGCCGCGGCGCATCGCCTTGGTCGCGCCGGTTTTGTCGGTGGGGAATTCGGCCTCGGCCAGCGTTTCCTTGATCAATCGCTGATCGGGATTGACCTGGATCTGCGGCGGAAATTTCACGTAATCGGGAAAGCCCAGGTCGGCGTGCGCCGCCGGCAACAACGACAACGCGGCGACAAACATTGCGCCGCGCAAGCAACCGACTGTTTTCATTTTTCTCCGTCCCAAAATGGATGGGAGATGTCCCATCCCCACGCCAAGTTTACGGGCCAGGAGGCCGGCGCGGCCATCCCGCAATCCGGTACCTGGCGGCCGCTCGCGCGCCATCGTTTGGGATTTTGCAGTTACGGCCACAGCCACCAGAACACCAGCGCGCTGATGGTGCCGTAGATCAAACCATCGAGCGCATCCTTCGCCACACTGTCCCAGGGCTTGCCCATCCAGATACCCATCTGCACGCTGCCACCAACATACGCGAGAAAACTCACCAGCCCGACCATGTGACCCGCTGCCTTGGCCGCGCCCTGACCCATCGGGTAAGCGCCGAAGGTGAGGCAACCGGCGATGGCGGCAATCGCGATGCTGTAGACAAACCACAGCGTCAGCTGCTTTCCCATCGTCGGTGGACCCGAGGGACGAACGGTGACAAAGCCGATCGGACCTTCAATGAATTTTTTCTGCATCGCCTCGCTCGCCATGTCCTTCATGTCGATACAGTGCGGAAAGAAATACTGGCCCGGCGGCGTGGAGGCGCGCACCGCCGCACGTACGTCGTCCTCGTTATCGAATTTCCGGTAATCCGAGTTGTGCCACTTGAACACCATGTGGATGAGACTGCTGGCGACAAAAATCAGAACAGCCGTGACGAGGATCGGCATCCATAGATTGGCAATCGCGTTCATGTTCCCTCCTTGGCCCTTGGTATTGACCGGTCAGTGCGGGCGGAATACTGGCCGGCTTTTGTTATGCGTTATTCCTGCATACAACCACAAAACATGTCGTCCCCGCGAAGGCGGGGACCTCCAGCTATGCATCTTGCAAAAAAAAGCTCGCGGCTATTCGCTGAGCGCAGGCGCTTCCCGTTTGGCAAACATGCGAATTGGCTGGGGCGCTGCGGGCGCCGGCGCGACCGCCTGTGGCCTCTGCCACCGTCCGCTATCGACGTCCTCGATCTGTTCGCTGATACGTTCCACCACGAACTGCGAGAACGTGCCGAAATGCAGATACAGCGCCATCATGATGATCGCCGGCCTTAACGCCTTCGGATTCTTCGAGGCCAGCTCGCGGATCGTGCGCCAGAACTCGCGGCGAATTTCAGGCGGTTCGCGATGGATGGCGATGACAAGGCGGGCAAAACGGACGAGGTCGCGAGGCACATCGCGCAGCTCGAAGTGGTCGCCCGGCGGCTTGATTTTGAGCGCCAGACCGACACGTAGCACCCGGCCAAAATAGGCGGCGGGCGTGTAGGCTTGCCGTATCACCGCGCGATAGTCATCCAGCGCGTCGCGCCGCGGCCGCAGTGTGTCGAAGTTGAGGCCTGCCGTGCACTGATCGCCCGCCAGCGCTTCAGCGTCGGCAATGTTGTTGTGAGGCGGATGCAGGCGGCCCTCTTTCTCCAGACGGCGCGTGAGCTGGGTGTTCGGCAGCGCGTAGAGCAGCCCCGCCATGGCAACGGGGATGGCGGAATCCTCGATCAACTGGACGATGCCTTCCGACACGTTGCTCTTCTCGTTGTCGAAACCGACGATAAAGCCCGCCGTGATGAATATGCCCGCTTCGTAGAATTTGTGGATGCTCTCGGGAATACTGCGGCGCGTGTTCTGCTTCTTCTGCATCTGCACCAGCGTCTCCGGATCGGGGCTCTCGATGCCAACGAAGAAAGCGAAGAACCTCGCCTGACGTAGGCTCTCCAGCAGCCCCGCATCGTCGGCGAGATTGATGGAAGCCTCGCTGGTGAATTCGAACGGATAGCCATGGCGTTTCTGCCAGGCGATCAGGTCGGGCAGGAAAGCTTTCAACGCTTTCTTGTTGCCGACCAGATTGTCATCGACGAAATCGACATGGCCGCGGTAGCCGCGCGCGCGCAATGCGTCGAGCTCCGCCAGCATTTGCGCGTTCGACTTTATCCGCGGCTTGCGGCCATAAAGCTCGATGATGTCGCAGAACTCGCACAGGAAGGGGCAACCGCGTGAGAACTGCACGCCGACGTACAGGTAATCCGAAAAATTGATCAGGTCAAAGCGCGGCACCGGCGTCGTCGTCACATCCACCTGAAATTTCTCTGCGACGAAAGTACCGGAGCGCTCGCCAGCTTCCCACGCCTGAATGAACTGCTTCAGCACATCCTCCGCCTCGCCGAGCACACGGAAATCGGCGCTCGCGTAGGCATGCGGGCTGGATGTCGCGTCAGGCCCGCCGACAACCACCGGCTTGCCATGGCGGTGGGCCTGCTCGACAACGGCCAGCGCATCGAACTGCTGCGGCAGCATGCCGCCGGTCATCACCATGTCGCACCAGGCGATATCCGCATCCTGCAATTCACGCGTGTTGCGATCCACCAGCCGCACCTCCCACGACGGCGGCAACATCGCCGCCACGGTGATCAGCCCGAGCGGCGCCGCCGGATACTTCGCGCCCGTGATCTCACAGGACTTGCGATAGTTCCAGAACGAACCGGAATTGAACCGGGGAAACACCATCAGGACCTTGGTCATGCCCTCTCCGGGAAGTGACAACCTTGCGATGATTATGAACGCGGGTTGGTTCAATCAGCGGAACAAGAAACTCCAGCATTGGCGCGGCTTTCGGAGCATTTCTGCCCGGAGATGCGCGCGGAATGGCGATCTTCGCATTCGGGAGCATCTCGAAACCTTACTTCCGTTCGCCCTGATCCTTCGGTACCTCAGGACAGGGTACGCTGCGCGTATCGAAGGGCTAGATGGGCCAAGTTGAATCAATAACTTAGCCCACTTGTGCTTCGATACCTCAGCACGAACGGAGGTAAATAGAAGTTCCCATTCAGCCACCGTTCGCCCCGGCCTCAAGCATACCGGGGCAGGCATCCGAGCCTGTTGAGGGACCTCCCCAAACAATCACCGTTCGCCCTGAGCCTGTCGAAGGGCATAGGCAAATCACTTGTCCCCCAACCCAAACATAAACGCAAAATTCTCCGCCGAATTCAGACGGCTCACACCCACACCGTGATACGGATTCGGCCCGTTCATGCTGGCCGGCTCCGCCGTCCACACGCGGATGTTCGCGGGCGGGATGCGCAGTGCGGCGTACGCGCGCCCGAGCAGGGCTGCAGTGTTTTCCTTGCCGTGATAGCCGCCATACCAGCGCGACAGCGGCGTGGCGCTGGTGCGCGAGAGCCACGGTGCCAGTGTCGGCGGACGACCGTAGCTATCCCACGGGCTGGAGAACAGCACCGCGCGCGCCACCGTATGCTCCTGCGCCAGATACGCCGCCATGCCCGCACCCTGCGATTGGCCGGTAACGATGACGTTGCTCCAGACCACCTTGCCGGTTCGATCCAGATAGCGGCCCCACTTCTCCGCCGGATATTCGCGATCCAGATATTGCAGCAGCCACACAAGGCGCGGCACGATCGCATCCTGCGGCTCGTCGTCGATCACATTGATGGTGTTGGTGCCGTAGAGCCGCTTCGCCCGCGTCTTCGCCGCGCACTCGGTATCCGGATTGGCCGGGCAGACCTGCTGTATCGCCTCGCCGGTGTTGTAGGTGATCGAGATCACGCGATGCCCCGCACGCAACAGCGCGGGGAAGAACGGCATATCGCGCGGCTTGCCGCCGGTGCCGGCCATGAAGAGCACCAGCGGCGCATCGGCGCGGTCGTGCGCGGGATCGATGGCGATGTAATGCGGGTCGTTGAAGCGTGTGATGTCGCGGTTCGTGGCGGACGGCAAAGCCTGGCGCGATGTCTGGTGGGATGAGGCAGCGCGTTCGCTTGCAGGTTTGGCCGGCAACTCGACGGGCGCGCTCGAACATCCCGCAAGAGAAATTGCCGCGAACATGAAACCGCCAATGATTGCGTGATTCACTCGATCGAATGGCGCTGGGATTTTCATTTCGGTCGGCATGGTGTAATGGCCTCGTGCGACTTTGCCCGCTAGCGTTTTTTCATATGCTGCCGAATCCACTCCGCCAGCGTCGTCTCGTCGATCTCTCCGCCGGCGACGGCGAGCATGGTCACCGTGGCATCAGGCTGCGATGCCGTCAGCCGATAGCCGTTGAGATAGAGAAACATACCCATTGCGAGAAAAGCAGCGCGCTTGTTGCCATCGACAAAGGCGTGATTCTTCGCCAGCCCCACTGCGTAAGACGCGGCGAGATCCGCAACGTCCGGCTCGGCATAGTTGGCAAGATTGAGCGGCCTGGCCAGCGCGGAATCAAGCAAGCCTTCATCACGCATGCCGCTTGCCCCGCCGTGTTCGGCCAGGCTCTCGTCATGCAGCAATAGCAGGACGCGCTTATCGATCCAGTTCCACTTCACCGCTTACTTCGCCAGCGCGCGGAATGTGTCGCGATACTCGCGCATGAATTCGCGCCCTGCTTCAACCTGCTCATCAAAGTTGGGCTGGTACGGCGAAAGCGTCACCCCATCCGGATTCTCGGTGAGATAAACCGTATCACCCTTCTCCAGCTTGAGACGCGCGAGCACTTCCTTCGGCAGGATGACGCCGACGGAATTGCCGATCTGGGTGAGCTTGAGTGCGGACATGATGGCTCCTACGGGGAAGAAGATGTTATTACGAACGTTATAATAACTGCGTCCCACCATCTAGAGCAAACTCAAGCACTGGTGCGGACTTCCGGACCAAAACGACTGGAGAACCGCGCCAATACTTGTGTTTAAAGGTGAAGAGCCTAACAAACCACCGCTCGCCCTGAGCCTGTCGAAGGGCTCGATGAAAGGCAGGTGCCGCCCTACGGATGCGGATGAATGTTGTCCACCCAGTAAACCGCTTCCGGGTTTTCCACCGCCGGGATATCGAGATTGACCACCACCGGGTCCTGCCCGCTGCGCAGCAGCACGCATTCCAGCGCCTCGTTCTCATTGGCGTTGATTTCCTGGTGCGGCACATACGGCGGCACGTAGATGAAATCGCCGGGCCCCGCTTCCGCAACGAACTCCAGCCGCTCGCCCCAGCGCATGCGCGCACGGCCCTTCACGACATAGATCACGCTCTCCACCGGGCCATGATGATGCGCGCCGGTTTTGGCGTTCGGATGGATGGTCACCGTGCCGGCCCAGATTTTCTCGGCACCCACGCGCGCGAAGTTGATCGCCGCGGCGCGGGACATGCCCGGCGTTTGCGGGGTGTTGCTGTCGAGGGAATCGGTAGGGATGACGCGGACGCCGTGTTGGCGCCAGCGGAGGGGGTTGTCGCTATCGCTTGCCATATTTGGAAGTTACTTACACCTTCTACGTCTAGGTGGTACAACTTGAGTTCATTGGAACCGTCAACTCAAGAATCATCCCTCATGCAAGCTGCTTCAGAACGGCGTCAATCTTATCTCGCTTAGCGGAGGCGTCAAAGTAGTCTTGATAGGCTGCAATAGCGTTCGTAATTAGGCTGTCGTAATAAGAAATGCTTGCATCAAGAATTCCTAGCTTTCGAGTTGCGTAGTCTTTTGGCAATGCGGCATTCTGCAGATCTGAGGGCGCTTTACCAAGTACAAACACCACACGTATTTGCGGATTGGTCTCGCCCTGTTGTGTGAGCAACTTGTAAAGTGCACTCTTATATTTAATTCCCTGCTCTTCGAGCTCGGCAACAGTTACTTCTCGTTTGTATCGCTTCAGTTCAACAATGATATGGGCTCCTGCAGCAGTCCGATATTTGATATCAACGCGCCCAGCCTTTTCCTTGATGGTCAACTCATCGGCAAAATGCTCTGGGAAGTCCCGTTTCAAGTTCTGCTCAATAACTTGCCCTTCTGTTGCACGCTCCCAGCTCGCGTCAAGCAGCCAAAGATGATCAAA
>JAEUNB010000082.1 GCA_016790625.1 Betaproteobacteria bacterium
GTGCGCCGACGGTAGCGATGACGGTTTGCAAACCGACGCTGCGATCACCCAGCGTCACCGGCGCATAACGCGGCACATCGCTGCCCTGCTCCAGCGTCAGCGACGGCACGCCGGCGGCGCCCTGGATCAGATCATCATAAGCCGGCCGGCCGGCATAAGTGCCATTGTCCGAAAAGCCGAACGCGCCGACATAGACCAGCTTCGGATTAATCGCCTTCACCACCTCATACGACAAGCCGAGACGCGCCATCGCCTGCGGACGAACGTTGTACAGCAGCGCATCGGCGGTCTTGATCAATCGCTTCAGCGCATCCAGTCCTGTCGGCTGCTTGAGATCCAGCACCAGCGAACGTTTGTTGCGGTTGAGGTGCATGTGGATGTGGCCCATGCCGGGATTGCGCATCGGCCCGACCCAGCGCATGTTGTCGCCGGCGGGTGCTTCGACCTTGATTACTTCCGCGCCCATGTCGCCGAGGATCTGCGTGGCGAAAGGCCCCATGACGACAGTGGTGAGGTCGAGGATTTTGATGCCGGCGAGCGGGCCCAAGTTTTGTTTGGCGAGTTCGGTCATGAGTTTGTTGGTTATTCTATTTTTGTTGGTGATTCATCAAAGGCTTCCCCTCTCTCCAACCTCTCTCCCGTGAACGGGAGAGGGATTGAGGGAGAGGGGATGGTCGCATGATGAAATTACATCCGAAGGCTGCTTACTCCGGCTGAATCCCCGCCTCCTTCACCATCTTCGCCCACTTGGCGATCTCCGATTTCTGGAATGACGCCAACTCCTCCGCCGTCGATGTCTGCACGGTCAAGCCCGACGCCGCCAGACGCTCGCGCATCTCCGGCTTCGCCAATGCCTTCACCACTTCAGCGTTCAGCTTCTTCACGATATCAGCCGGCGTATTGGCCGGCGCGAACAGCGCGAACCACGCCACCAGTTCAAAACCTTTTACCGTATTGCCCATCGGCGGCACACCCGGCAGCAGCGGTGACGCATCTGCAGATGTAACCGCCAGCGCGCGCACCTTGTTCGCCTTGATCTGCGGCAGCCCGGTGACGAGGTCGGCGAAGATCATCGACACCTGTCCGCCCATCACATCCGTCAGACCGGGCGGAATGCTCTTGTACGGCACATGCAGCATGTCGGTCTTGGTGCCGCTGGCCAGCGCCGCGCCGGAAATGATCGAGCCGGAAGAGCCGGACGCATACGAGAGCTTACCCGGCTGTTTTTTCGCCAGCTCGACCAGTTCATTCAGATTCTTCGCCGGCACATCGTTGTTCACCACCAGCACGAAAGGGATATTCGCCACCCGCACGATCGGCGTGAAGTCCTTCACCGGATCGTAGTTGATCTTTTTCATCAGGCTGGGGTTGGCGGCGTGCGGCGTGTTGGTGCTCATGATCAGCGTGTAGCCGTCCGGCGCCGCCTTGGCAACGAAATCCGCGCCGATGGTGCCATTCGCACCCGGCTTGTTGTCGACGATAAATTGCTGGCCCAGCGATTCGGACAGCAACTGGCCGACCTGGCGAGCGACGGTATCGGTCGCGCTGCCGGCGCCAAATGGCACCACGATCTTCACCGGCTTGTTGGGATAAGCCTGCGCATGGGCTGCGGGCGCCAGAACACCTGCAACAACAGCCGCAATCGCGGCAAAAAGTACACGAGTTTTCATTGGGTTCTCCTCGAAATGTGCCCGCTCGTCATGGCAAGCGGGCTGGCTTTACTTGCATTCACCCTACCAGCATATTGCAACAAAACTCCAGCATTGACGCGGTTTTCCAGGCAAAAATGGCCTGGGAACCGCTCCAGTCCTGGAGTTTTATATTTCCGCTACCGTCGCCTCACACTTTCGACGCCGCCCACCTCGCCGACCGCGCGCAATACGCGCTGCAACTGATCCGCGCGCTGGATTTCGACCGTGAAGCGCATCGATGCGACGTTGTTGCGGGACAGCGTATTCACGGCGGTGACGTTGATGCGCTCATGCGACAGCGCTTCGGAAATATCGCGCAGCAGTCCCTGGCGATCGGCCGCGATCACTTCGATCTCCGCCGAGAACGGCTGGTCGCCGGTATTGCCCCATTCGGCCGGCATCAGGCGCTCGCGCTGCTCGGCGGCGAGCGAAGTGATGTTGATGCAATCCTGGCGGTGCACGGTCACGCCGCGCGCCTTGGTGACGAAGCCGACAATCGCGTCACCCGGCATCGGCTTGCAGCACTTGGCCACCATGGTGGCGATATTGTTCAGCCCCAGCACCAGTACACCGCTGGATGTCTTGGTGGTCTGCCTCGATTCGGTCAGCGCGACTTCCTCGGCCGGTGCTATCTCATCGACTTTCGGCGCGGTCAGCTCGCGCAGCGCAACCTCGATCTGGTGCGGCGTGATTTCGTTGCGGCCGATGGCGGCGAGACATTCGTCCAGCACCTTGTGGCCCAGACCCAGCGCAACCTTTTCCAGCGCCAGCGCCGTGGCACCGGCGCGTGCCAATTCCTTTTCCATCGTCTGCCGGCCATGCGCAACGTCGACTTCGAAATACTCCTGGCGGAACCAGTTGCGCACCTTGGCCTGCGCGCGGGGACTGTGCAGGAAACCGAGCTGAGGATTCAGCCAGTCGCGCGACGGTCCGCCCTGCTTTGCCGCGAGGATTTCCACCCGCTGCGCGTTTTGCAATTTGGTACTCAGCGGCACGATCTGGCCATCGATCTTGGCGCCGCGGCAGCGATGGCCCAGATCGGTGTGCACGTGATACGCGAAATCGACCGGGGTGGAGCCCGCCGTCAAATCGATCACCTTGCCCTGAGGAGTGAAAACGTAAATCGTGTCGTTGAACAGGCCCTGCTTCACCTGCTCGGAAAAGCCGCCCTGGTCGGCCAGCTCGCGATTCCACTCCAGCACCTGCCTGAGCCACGCAATTTTCGATTCAAATTTTTTGTCCGCCGCGCTCTTGGACTTGCCACCTTCTTTGTAGCGCCAATGCGCGGCCACGCCATGCTCGGAAGCCACATGCATCTCGTGAGTGCGGATCTGCACTTCCAGCGTCTTGCCCTCTGGCCCGACCACGGCGGTGTGCAATGACTGATAGTTGTTAGCTTTCGGTTGCGCGATGTAGTCGTCGAACTCGCCGGGAATCGGCTGCCAGCGGTCGTGGACCAGCCCCAGCACGGTGTAGCAGTCGGCCACCGTGTCGACCAGCACGCGCACCGCGCGCACGTCGTAGAGTTTTTCGAACGGCAGGTTCTTCGACTGCATCTTGCGATGTATCGACCACAGATGCTTGGGTCGGCCGGCGATCTCGGCTTTCACACCCAGCTTTTCCACCTCGTCACGCAATTCATCGACCACGCGATGGATATAGCTCTCGCGTTCGCCGCGCTTGCCATCGAGGTAGCCGGCAATGCGCTTGTAAAGTTCGGGCTCAAGGAAGCGAAACGACAGGTCTTCCAGTTCCCATTTGATCTGGAATACACCCAGGCGATTGGCCAATGGCGCAAACAGGTCGCGGGTCTGCATACCCGTCGCCCGGCGGATTTGTTCTTCCGCCTTCGTCATGCCGCGCATGGCAATCACCCGCTCGGCCAGCATGATCAGCACCACGCGCACGTCGTCGGCCATGGCCAGCAGCATCTTGCGCAGTGTTTCGATGCTGGGGCCGGCGTTCTTGCCAGCGCCTTCGTTACCGCGAACGTTCTCGATTCGACCGGCACGCAGCACGCCGCTTACCAGCGCCATCGTGTCGGCGCCAAACGCCTCGACGATCATGTCCTGCTCGATTTCACCTTTTGGCAGGGTGGTGACGATCAGCGCCGCCGCCAGCGATTCGTCGTCGGCGTCGATATCCAGCAGCACGCCCGCCACGTGTTGCGCGCGAACCAGTGCGTCCAGCCGCTCGCTGGCCCTGGCGGCCGCGGCGACGAAAGCCAGCACGCGCAGCGGCAATTCGCGTCCGGCGAGGCGCGTAGACAAATAGGTGGTATCGGTGGTCGAAACCGGGTCGATTGAAGCGGAAGAGAGCATGGCAACATTCTAAGGCAACACCCATGCCGGGATGGTCCTACAGCGCCGATTGCACGGGAAAAACGGTATATTGGGCATAGGGATTGCTTCGAGCCTCGTAAACAATCCCAAACAACAGTCACATCAAAAAGATCGCACTGCTCCCATGGCGCTGAAGCCCTTTTATAACGAGATGTACGCCGAAGACGGCAGCGTGCGCCCGCAATATGCAGCGTTTGCCGACTGGCTCAACAACACACCGCCGGAAAAAATCGCGCAGAACCGCCAGGCCGCCGATTTGCTGTTCCACCGCGTCGGCATCACTTTCGCGGTTTATGGTGAAACCACCGGCACCGAGCGGCTGATCCCGTTCGACATCGTGCCGCACGTGATTCCCGGCAGGAAATGGGAGGAAATGGCGCGCGGCCTCACCCAGCGCATTTCGGCCCTCAACGCCTTCCTGCACGACGTCTATCACGAGCAGAACATCCTCAAGGCGGGCAAGGTTCCCGCCGACAAAGTGTTGGAGAACAGCCAGTTCCGCCCCGAAATGATGCATGTGAACGTGCCGGGCGGGATTTACGCACACGTTGCGGGCATCGACCTGGTCAAGGATGCAGACGGCGAGTACTACGTGCTGGAAGACAACCTGCGCACGCCGTCCGGTGTGTCCTACCTGCTGGAAAACCGCAAGATGATGATGCGGCTGTTCCCGGAGCTGTTCGCCGCGCAGACCATACGCCCGGTGGACCACTACCCCGATTTGCTGCTGGAAACGCTACGCAATGCCGCGCCGATCGGCGTGGACAATCCGACCATCGTGCTGATGACGCCGGGGCACTTTAATTCCGCCTATTTCGAGCACGCCTTCCTCGCCCAGCAGATGGGCATCGAGCTGGTCGAGGGCATTGATCTGTTCGTGCAGGACGACACAGTGTTCATGCGCACCACGCAAGGCCCGCAGAAAGTTGACGTGATTTACCGCCGCATCGACGACGATTTCATCGACCCGCTGGCCTTCCGTTCCGACTCCATGCTGGGCGTGCCCGGATTGATGAAAGCTTATCGCGCCGGCCGCGTCACGCTGGCCAATGCCGTCGGTACCGGCATCGCCGACGACAAGTCGCTCTACCCTTATGTGCCGGACATGATTCGCTTTTATCTGGGCGAGGAACCCATCCTCAAGAACGTGCACACCTGGATGCTGGGCCGCAAGGAAGACCTTGATTACGTCATCGCCAATATGCAGGACCTGGTGATCAAGGAGGCACAGGGCTCCGGCGGCTACGGCATGCTGGTGGGACCGACTTCAACCAAGGACGAGCGCGAACGCTACAAGCAGCGCGTGCTCGATGCGCCGGAGCGCTTCATCGCTCAACCCACACTGTCGCTTTCCACCTGCCCCACCTTCACCGACAAGGGCCTGGCGCCGCGCCACATCGATCTGCGGCCTTACGTGCTGTCTGGAAAGTCGGTCAACTTCGTGCCCGGCGGCCTGACCCGTGTGGCACTGCGCGAAGGCTCGCTGGTGGTGAATTCCAGCCAGGGCGGTGGCGTCAAAGACACCTGGATTGTGGACTGACCATGCTGAGCCGAACCGCCTCCACCCTCTACTGGATGTCGCGCTATGTCGAGCGTGCCGAAAACACTGCTCGCATCCTCGACGTCGCCTATCGCATGTCGCTGCTGACCAAGGACCCGGATCTGCAGGACCAGGAATGGTTTGCGCCGCTCAACATCACCGGCACGCTGTTTCCGTTCAGCGGCCGGCACTCCATCGTCTGCGCCAAGGAAGTGCTGCACTTCATGGCACTGGATCCAGACAACCCTTCGTCGATCTACAACTGTGCCAAGCAGGCGCGCGAAAATGCCCGCGCCGTGCGCGGCAGTATCACCAGCGAAATGTGGGAAGTGCTGAACGCTACCTGGCTGGAAATGCAGAACATGGACGAGGACCGCCTGTACGCGCGCGGCATCTCCACTTTCTTCGAATGGGTGAAGGAGCGGTCGCACCTGTTTCGCGGCGTGACCTTCGGCACCATCCGCCGCGACGAAGCGTTCCAGTTCCATCGCCTCGGCACCTACATGGAGCGTGCCGACAACACCGCCCGCATCCTCGATGTGAAATACCACGTTCTGCTGCCCAGCATCACCGATGTCGGCGGTGCGGTGGATTACTACCAATGGTCGGCGGTGCTGCGCTCGGTATCTGCGTTCGAATCGTATCGCAAGGTGTATCGCGACACGGTTTCGCCACTCAGGATTGCTGAACTGCTGATCCTGCGTGACGACATCCCGCGCTCGCTGCATTTCTGCCTGCGCGACGTGTACAAGATCCTGGTCGATGTGCAGAACCGCAACTCCGCGGAGGCCACCCGGCAGGCGGGTGAAATCTACGCCGCCCTGCAGTTCGGCAGGATGAGTGATATTTTCAATACCGGGTTGCACGAATACCTGACGGACTTTCTTGCTTCCACGGACAAACTCGGCGCCGAGATCAACCGCTCGTTCTTTGCGCCCGAGCTGCAAGTCGCATCTTAAAAAAACAGAACTACCCGGAGAAGTTGAAATGACTTATTGCGTGGCCCTTCGTCTCGATTCCGGGATGATTTTCGCCTCGGACTCGCGCACCAATGCGGGGGTGGACCACATCGCCACCTTCTGCAAGATGCGCGTTTACGAAAAAGCCGACGACCGCGTGATCGTCGTCCTGTCCAGCGGCAACCTGGCAATGACCCAGGGCGTGACCAATATCCTCGATCGCCATAAATTCGCCGACAAGGACGAACGCACCATCTGGAATGCCGATTCGATGTTCGATGTCGCCACCCTTGCCGGTGATGCGCTGCGCGAAATGCAGCGCCGCGATGGCGCGGTACTGATGCAAAGCGGCATCGACGCCTCGGCCAATATCATCCTCGGCGGCCAGATCAAGGGCGAGCAGGAGCGGCTGTTTCACATCTACTCGCAGGGCAACTTCATCGAAGCCTCTGATGAAACGCCCTATTTCCAGCTCGGCGAGGCCAAGTACGGCAAGCCGATTCTTGATCGCGTGCTGACACCCGGCACACCCCAGAAGGAAGCCGCCAAGTGCGTGCTGATCTCGTTCGACTCGACCATCAAGTCGAATATTTCCGTCGGACTGCCGATCGACATGCTGTGGTATCCGAAAGATGCGCTGCGCGTGGGTGTGCAGCAGCGGATACGCGAGGGTGATCCGTATTTTTCGATGCTGCGGCAGAGGTGGGGCGGTGGATTGAGGCGCGTGTTTGGGGAATTGCCGGATCCGGATTGGTTGGAGTGATTTCGAAGCGAACAATCCAAAATACTCCGTCGCCCCTGCGTAGGCAGGGGCCTAATTTTCATGCGAACGTATGCCGTCTATATCCTGACAAACGAAATCTATGGAACGCTTTATATCGGGATGACGAATGATCTGGCGAGGCGAACTGAAGAGCACCGTCTTCATCTGGTACCCGGCTTCACGAAGCAGCACAAATTGGATCGTTTGGTCTGGTATGAAATACACGAAACGGCCTATGCGGCGATTACCCGGGAGAAACAACTGAAAGCGTGGAAGCGCGCTTGGAAAGTCCGTCTGATACAGGAAACGAACCCGGAATGGCTCGACCTGTCGGCTTCGCTGTGAGTAACAAAATTAGGCCCCTGCCTTCGCAGGGGCGACAGTATTTTTAGGCGTCATCTCCATGACCATCCGCGTCGCCCTCCACCACAAAACCCATTACAAATTCGACCGCCCGGTGAACCTGAGCCCGCACGAGGTTCGCCTGCGGCCCGCTGCACATTGCCGGACGCCGATCGAAAGCTACTCACTTACCATCAAGCCGGAAAAGCACTTCCTCAACTGGCAGCAGGACCCCTACGGCAATTGGCTGGCACGGCTGGTATTTCCGGAAAAGACCACCGAACTCGCGATCACGGTTGACCTCGTTGCCGAGATGACGGTCATCAATCCGTTCGATTTCTTCATCGAAGCCTACGCCGAGAAATTTCCGTTTTCCTACACGCAGGACAATCAGCGCGAACTCACCGCCTATCTGGAAACCGCACCTGCCGGCCCCTTGCTCACGGCTTGGATCGACAAGGCACGCCGCGAGCTGCTCGGCAAACCGATCAACACCATCGATTTCATCGTCGCGCTCAACACCCGCTTGCAACATGACATCCAGTACCTGATCCGCATGGAGCCCGGCGTACAGACGCCGGAAGAAACCCTGTCCCGCGCCATGGGTTCGTGCCGCGATTCGGGCTGGCTGCTGGTGCAGATCATGCGGCATTTCGGCATTGCCGCACGCTTTGCTTCCGGTTACCTGATTCAGCTCACCGCCGACCAGAAGGCGCTCGACGGTCCTTCCGGAACCGACCGCGATTTCACCGACTTGCATGCTTGGGCGGAAGCGTATCTGCCGGGCGCCGGCTGGGTTGGGCTCGACCCGACTTCCGGCCTGCTCGCCGGCGAAGGCCATATTCCGCTCGCCTGTACCGCCATCCCCTCTTCCGCTGCGCCGGTATCCGGCTTCACCGATGTATGCGAGTCGACTCTCGATTTCCAGATGACGGTGACGCGCATCCACGAAGACCCGCGCGTGACCAAGCCCTACAACGACGCGCAATGGGCGGCGATCGAGGCATTGGGCGAAGCGGTGGACCGCGACCTGAAAAAGCACGACGTGCGCCTCACCATGGGCGGCGAGCCGACCTTCGTCTCCATCGACGACATGGAAGGCGCGGAATGGAATTACACCGCGATGTCGCCGAAGAAATTTTCGCTGTCGGTGGAATTGCTGAAGCGCCTCAAGCCGCGTTTTGCGCCGGGCGCCATGCTGCATTTCGGCCAGGGCAAGTGGTATCCCGGCGAGCCGCTGCCGCGCTGGGCACTCTCCTGCTATTGGCGGCCCGATGGCGAGCCAGTGTGGCAGGACGCCGAACTGATTGCCTTCGCCGCGAAGGACACGGCGGCGCCCGACTCACATGCGTTCGCGCGCGCACTCGCCGGCGAACTCGCCTTGCACCCGGACTACGCCCAGCCCGCCTACGAAAGCGTCTGGCGCACCATCAAGGGCGAGGCCGATCTGCCGGCCAATGTCGATCCGCTCGACCCCGATCTGCAAAAGCCCGGCGCGCGCGGAAAATTGCTGGCGCAGCTGGCCGGCAGCATCGGCAAACCTGTGGGCTACGTGCTGCCACTGAAAGCCACGCACTCCCCAGCCAAGGGAAAGGCCAAGCCAGTTGAGACAATCTGGACTTCCAGCCTGTGGCCGATGCAGACCACACATATCTTCCTGGTCGACGGCGATTCGCCGATGGGCTTCCGCCTCCCGCTAAATTCGCTGCCGTGGGTGGCACCGGAAGATGCCGAGATCGTGATCGAGACCGATCCTTTCGCCGATCAGGACGCCCTGCCGGAGACCAAGAAACGCAAAACGACAAAAGCCGCTGAAGGCGTCAAGCCCGCCAAGGCAAAACTGAAAAAGGGTCAGTCCGCGCCCGAGATCGTACGCACCGCACTGTGCGTGGAAACGCGTGACCGCATCCTCAACGTCTTCCTGCCACCGGTCGAACGGCTGGAAGACTACCTGGCCCTTGTCTCCGCCATCGAAGCGACCGCCAAGACGCTGAAGCAACCGGTGCGCATCGAAGGCTACACGCCGCCTTCGGACAAGCGTCTCAACAAGTTCGCCATCACACCCGACCCGGGCGTGATCGAGGTGAACATCCATCCCTCGACCTCGTGGCAGCAACTGGTATCCAACACCACCACGCTGTACGAGGAAGCGCGCCAGTCGCGGCTCGGCACGGAAAAATTCATGCTGGACGGCAAGCACACCGGCACCGGCGGCGGTAACCACGTCACGGTCGGTGGCGTGACCCCGGCCGAAAGCCCAATGCTGCGCCGCCCCGACCTGTTGCGCTCGCTGATTACCTACTGGCAGAACCACCCGGCACTGTCGTATCTCTTCTCCGGCACCTTCATCGGCCCGACTTCGCAAAGCCCGCGTGTGGACGAAGCGCGCAGCGATACGCTATACGAACTCGAAATCGCCTTCGAGCAGATGGACGAGCAATTGAATGCCGGCAAAGAGAGCGACAAGCCATGGCTGGTCGATCGCCTGCTGCGCAATTTCCTCGTTGACCTCACCGGCAATACGCACCGCGCCGAGTTTTCCATCGACAAGCTCTATTCACCCGATGGCCCCACCGGCCGGCTGGGCTTGCTGGAATTCCGCGCCTTCGAAATGCCGCCGCACGCGCAGATGTCGCTGACGCAGATGCTGCTACTGCGCGCGCTGATCGCGCGATTCTGGAAAGAGCCTTATCGCCACAAACTGATTCGATGGGGTACCGAACTGCACGATCGCTTCATGCTGCCCTACTTCGTCGCGCAGGACATGAAGGCGGTGTGCGACGACCTCGCCCGCGCGGGCTATCCGGTCAAGTTCGAATGGTTCGCGCCCTTCCTCGAATTCCGCTTCCCGCGCTTCGGCAGCGTCGCCTATCAGGGCGTGGAGCTGGAGCTGCGGCAGGCGATCGAGCCCTGGCATGTGCTGGGCGAGGAAATGTCCGGCAGCGGTACCTCGCGCTATGTCGATTCCTCGGTCGAGCGCATGCAGGTGAAAGTCACCGGCATGACGCAGCACCGCCACCTCGTCACCTGCAACGGCCGCGTGGTGCCACTCACGCCCACCGGCGTGCCGGGCGAATTCGTCGCCGGCGTGCGCTACCGTGCGTGGGCGCCGCCCTCCGCGCTGCACCCCACCATCGGCGTGCATTCGCCGCTGGTGTTCGATCTGGTCGATGGCTGGGCCAGCCGCTCGGTCGGCGGCTGCACCTATCACGTGGTGCATCCCGGCGGCCGCAGCTACGACACCTTCCCCGTCAACGCCTTCGAAGCTGAAGCGCGCCGTGTGGCCCGCTTCCAGAAACTCGGCCACACTCCCGGCCCGATGGACTTCAAAGCAGAAGGCCGCAACCCGGCGTTTCCGTTTACGCTGGACTTGCGCAAGAAGCCGGATTTTGATGGCGCGCAATACATGCCGGTAAGGCCGGGTGGGGAGCAATAGGCTTTCTAAGTTGAGAAGATCGCAATTCGCCAACCACCATTTCGTGCCACAACGCGCGATGTTGCGAATACAACAGCAGCTAAGTTCAACTTAACGAAGACTACGGCGCACACAAGCAATAGCGATTTCTATAAGGAATACTTAATGAGAATTTTCATAAGCTATTCGCACAAAGATTCCAGTTACAAGGACGACCTCGTCGAGCATCTCTCACCGCTGGTTCGCGAAGGCGTGGTGACTACATGGCACGACCGAGAAATTCAGGCCGGAGAAGGTTGGCAAGGCAAAATCGATGAAGAGTTAGATCGTGCGGACATCATACTTTTGCTCATTAGTTCAAGTTTTATTGCGTCCAATTACTGCTACGAAATAGAGATGCAAAAGGCAATCGCCGGCCACACGACGGGGCAGAAGCTTGTTATTCCCATAGTTATTAGGCCATGTGATTGGAGCAATGCGCCATTCTCCAATCTTCAAGCAGTGCCAACAGATGCGCGCGCAATTTCGAGTTGGTCAAATGAGGACGAGGCTTGGATTGATGTAATTTCAAAGCTACGTTCCACGGTTCAGCAATTTCGATTGGCCCGCCCGTCCTTGAATGAAGGAGAGCTTGAAGGTCTTCGGTCGTTATCGGGTTGCCTTAGCGAAGTGATGGAGGCCCTCGATGAAGCCCACAAATATCAAGGACAAATTACCGGCATTCCAACAGGAATTGAGTCTCTGGACTACTCTACATGGGGCCTAAAGCCTGGGAAGCTATACGTATTTGCCAGCAGCCTCAATCTAGCTAAAGGGCATCTCGTAGCAAATATTGCTACACATGTCGGAATACATGGCGGCTTACCCGTTTTTTGGTACAGCCCATACGTGCGAGCAACTGAATTTACTCAATGGGCGATGTCAATGGAGACTGGTATTTCGATGCAGCAATTTGCATCTGGGCGACTTGACGTGAGTGATTGGGACAAACTTAACGCCACACTAGGCAAGCTAAATGACGCGCCAATTTATATCGATGACTCAACTCAACTGGACATCGAGAAAATCGACGAATCAGCACGTTTGCTCGCCAAAGAATGTGGCGGCGTAGGACTAATAATTGTGAACAATTTGCAATTAGTGACATTCAAGCAAAACAGTCGTAATCAGCAAGCGTACATCGCGGAAAGACTAAATTTGTTGGCACAAGAACTCGGCGCACCGGTAGTAGTAACACTACCCTTGACTAGTGCTAGCGCTGATGGAACAAAGGTTGTTAATACGCCAGACGATCTCGGCGAGTGGAAAAGAATTGAAGATCAGGCTCATTTTGTCGCTGTATTGCATCAGTTCTCACCATACTCAACTCGCCCCTATGGCGGAGCAGATATTGACCTAGAGATCGCTCACCATTTTGATGGGAACACAGGCTACTTGCCACTCATCTATTTCTCGCACAGAGCGAAATTTGAATCTGCCCCCTTAGGCACGAATGAAACTAAGAAGTCTGCGATTTGATTCCTATGACCTTCATCACCACCCTCGAACACCTGGAATCCATCTACGCCAACCCGGTCGAAGCTTCCACCGCCAAGGAGACCGCGACTATCACGCCGCACTACCGCGCGATGATCGAGGCCTCGCCCTTTGCGGTGCTGGCCACGTCCGGGCCGGAGGGGTTGGATTGCTCGCCCCGCGGTGATCAGCGCGGCTTCGTGCGCATTCACGACGAACGCACGCTGATGCTGCCCGACCGCCGCGGCAACAATCGCGTCGATTCGCTGCGCAATATCGTGCGCGATCCGCGTGTGGCGCTGCTGTTCCTGATTCCCGGTTCAGGCAGCACGCTCAGGGTCAATGGCCGCGCGGTACTGTCGGTCGAGCCTTCGCTGTTGGAGTCCTTCGCCGTCGAGGAAAAGGCACCGCGCTCGGTCGCGATCATCAATGTCGAGACGGTCTATTTCCAATGCGCCCGCGCTATCGTTCGCGCCGATTTGTGGAATGCGGAGAAGCACATTGACCCCAAATCCATACCGTCACCCGGGCAGATCCTGGCGGCGCTGACGGAGAATCGCGTCGGCGGGGCCGCGTATGACGAGGCCTGGCCGGAGCGGGCGCGGCAGACGATGTGGTAGCCGCGTGTTCGTTGCAAGGGTAACGCCATGAC
>JAEUNB010000333.1 GCA_016790625.1 Betaproteobacteria bacterium
CCAGCGCGGGCATCACGAGGAAGGCAAAACCGATGATCTTCGCGGGTCGATTCATGATCATTCACCGTTCAGAAACGAGGGTCCTGCACGTGCGCAGGACGGTCTATGAGCATACGACTCGAAAAAATCTTTTTCAACTCAACGAGTTGTGTCTCAGACAAGAGCGGGCCACTATAGGTAGTTTTGTGGCTGGCCTCGCAGCGGATTCAGCGGGTTTTCAGTCGAAACCCCAGCATTGGCGCGGCTTACCGACTAAAAATGGTCCAGAGGCCTCGCCAATGCTAGGGTTTGATTTCGAAATCAAGTGCGGTGGGGTGGCCCAACGAAGAAAACAGGGGGAAGCGGTTGCCCGCTTCCCCCTGTCGGTTTGGTGCCGCCAACGCGACTGTTGATTAGGACGAGTAATACATGTCGAATTCGATCGGATGCGTGGTCATGCGGAAACGCGTGACATCCTGCATCTTGAGCTCGATATAAGCGTCGATCATTTCGTTGGAGAACACACCGCCGCGCGTGAGGAACTCGCGATCCTTGTCGAGATACTCCAGCGCCTGGTCGAGCGAGGAACACACGGTCGGGATCTTTGCATCCTCTTCCGGCGGCAGGTCATACAGATTCTTGTCGGCCGGATCGCCCGGATGGATCTTGTTCTGCACGCCATCGAGACCCGCCATCATCATCGCAGCGAAGGCGAGGTACGGATTCGCCGTCGGGTCCGGGAAGCGCACCTCGATGCGGCGTGCCTTGTCGGATTGCACATACGGAACGCGGATGGATGCCGAACGGTTGCGAGCCGAGTAAGCCAGTTTCACGGGTGCCTCGAAGCCAGGCACCAGGCGCTTGTACGAATTGGTACCGGGGTTGGTGATCGCATTCAGCGCGCGCGCGTGCTTGATGATGCCGCCGATGTAATACAGCGCGAATTCAGACAGGCCCGCGTAACCGTTGCCGGCGAACAGGTTCTTGCCATCCTTCCACACCGATTGATGCACGTGCATGCCGGAACCGTTGTCGCCGACCACGGGCTTGGGCATGAAGGTCGCGGTCTTGCCGTAGCTGTGAGCGACGTTGTGCACCACATACTTCAGGCGCTGGATCCAGTCGGCGCGCTGTACCAGCGGCGCAAACTTGGTGCCGATTTCGCATTGGCCGGGGGCCGCGACTTCGTGGTGATGCACTTCCACTTCAACACCGACCTCTTCCAGTGCCAGGCACATGGCCGAGCGCATATCCTGGAACGAATCAACCGGCGGAACCGGGAAGTAGCCGCCCTTGACCGGGGGACGATGGCCGAGATTGCCCCCTTCAAACGACTTGCCGGTGGACCACGGGGCTTCTTCCGACATGATCTTCACGCCGCAGCCGGACATGTCGACATTCCATTCGACACCGTCAAAAATAAAGAACTCAGGTTCGGGACCAAAGTAGGCGACATCGCCGATGCCGCTGGACTTCAGATAAGCCTCGGCACGACGGGCCAGAGAACGCGGATCGCGGTCATAGCCCTTGCCGGTGGAGGGTTCGATGACGTCACAGGACAACACCAGGGTGGCTTCGTCGAAGAACGGATCGATAAACGCCGTTTCCGGATCGGGCATCAGGATCATGTCGGAGGCTTCGATGCCTTTCCAGCCGGCAATCGAGGAGCCGTCGAAGGCGTGGCCTTCGGTGAATTTTTCCTCGCCGAACGCGCCGATCGGAACTGACACGTGCTGTTCCTTGCCCTTGGTATCGGTGAAGCGAAAGTCCACAAACTTGCATTCGTTTTCTTTCGCCATTTTTAGTGCATCTGCGACTGCCATGGTCTTCTCCTGAAGTGGATACAAAATACGACTGTTGAAAATCTGAGAACGAGATAAATAGCAGAAAACATGCCACGCAAATCTATCTGCCAAGCACTTGAAAAACAATAGTTTTCTCTATGCAACACCGGTGTAACGCACACAAATGGTGCGCGACATGCGGGCGCGCACCATTTTGGACAAACCCCGATTTTGCACCTTTCCGCATAATATATATGCAGGACGCCAAGATTTTGCAGCGACGCTTCACCACTACAACAACTCCAACCCCATGACAGACCGGTATGCCATTGTTGGCCATCCCGTAGCGCACTCGAAGTCGCCGCAGATTCACGCCCTGTTCGCGCGCGAGACTCATCAGGACATGAGCTACGAACGGCTGCTCGCACCGGTCGACGGTTTTCATGGGGCGATGGAAGCTTTCCGTCGATCGGGCGCCAAAGGCGGCAATGTCACTTTGCCGTTCAAGCTTGAGGCATTCACCTATGCAAATGACTTGACCGAGCGCGCGCGGCTCGCTGGTGCGGTCAACACGTTGCGCTTTGACGGCGATCGTATTTTGGGCGACAACACCGATGGCATCGGCCTATGCGCTGACTTGGCGAAAAACCAGCAGGTCGTTTTGACGGGCGCGCGAATTCTGATTCTGGGTGCGGGCGGCGCGGCGCGTGGCGTGGTGGGACCGCTGCTGGCCGCAAGGCCGGCGCAGCTGGCGATCACCAACCGCACTCATTCACGAGCAGAAGAGGTTGCAGACGCATTTGCCGCAATGTCGGAGAGCACGGTGACACCACTAACGCTCGCGGAGCTGCCGACACAACGCTTCGATCTGATTATCAATGCGACGTCGGCCAGTTTAGCGAAAGACTTGCCGCCAGTGCCTGTGTCCTGCTTTGATGATGGAGCGCTGGCTTACGACATGATGTATGGCGTTGGTCAGACGCCGTTCATGTTGCTTGCCGCGACAGCGGGGGCACGAACCGCAGATGGTCTTGGCATGCTGGTCGAACAGGCGGCGGAAGCCTTTCATGTCTGGCGGGGCGTCAGGCCATCAACCGGACCGGTCATCGCGCACCTGCGCGAGCAACTGCGGCAAGCATGATCCGCAAGTTCCTTCTGTATACGCTGGCGTTGATCGGCCTGGTCATTGCTCTGTTTCTGGCGTACCAGGGTTACGTTCTGGTGCGTCTCTGGTGGTGGACCGACCACAATCCCAGCACGACGGCGTTCATGAATTCGCGCCTCGAAATCATGCGGGAGAAAAACCCCAACGCGAAGTTGAAACAGCAATGGGTCCCATATAGCAAGATTTCCAACAACCTCAAACGAGCAATCCTGGTGTCCGAGGATGACAAGTTTGTCGATCATGAGGGTTTTGACTGGGAAGGCATCCAGAAGGCGCTTGAGAAGAACCAGAAGAAGGGCAAGGTTGTCGCGGGAGGGTCCACCATCTCCCAACAGCTGGCGAAAAACCTGTTTCTGTCCGGCGAACGCAGTCTGTTCCGCAAGGGAGAAGAGGCCATCATTACAGTGATGCTGGAATGGGTGATGGACAAGGAGCGGATACTGGAGATCTACCTCAATGTAATCGAATGGGGCGATGGCGTATTTGGTGCCGAGGCGGCTGCCCGGCATTACTTCGGCGTGTCTGCAAATCAGCTTTCTGCCGAGCAGTCGGCAAGGCTCGCCGCCATGGTGCCCCGTCCCAGGTTCTACGATCGCAATCGCAACGCGCCGTGGTTGTTGAAGAAAACGCAGATCATTCTAGAGCGCATGCCGCGTGCGCAACTTCCCTGACGGCGAGGCAGCATGGATATTTTCCAATGGATTTTTTTCGGGCCGGCCAAATTGATTGCGGCCTGGCCGTACGCGGGTTTTGCGATTGGCGCGGTGATGATTGCGGTGCAAGCCTGGCGACATCTGCGCTTGGGGCGGGCTTATAACCAGAGCTTTTTCCGTGAGCCCGCCGTGTTCGCCGGCATTCTTTGGCTGATTTTCAATGCCTACGAGCTGCAAGTCTCGGCGATTGCCGCGAAGTCAGGAGACACCATGCTGCGCATCGATCTGATGGTACTCGTGCCAATCCTGTATGTGATGACTACCGTCGCTTTGGTGGCGCTCTCCAAACAGCCGGGACCTTCGCCGGGCCGTGCGGGCGAAGAGCAAAACAAGAACTGAACGGCGACACTAGCGCCGCAGGCGTGACGCAGAGGGCGTCAGCGATTTAGCGATTGGGCCGGTCGTGCCGTGGCCGCGGGATATTGCGCGGACGGGACGAGGAGCGCCTGAAGGGATGAAGTTGCATGATTGAATAATCCGATCCGGTGATTGGGCATGGTTTGGCCACACCAAACCGCCGGATCGGAATTTTTTGCCTTACCGCTTAGCCCATCGGCTTGATGAGCGGGGTGATCACAGGGGTGACCATCGGGGCAGGTTTGGCTGCAGCAGGCTTCGCCGCAGCTTTCTTCTTGGGGGCAGCCTTTTTCTTGGCCGGCTTTTTCTTTGCAGCAGGCTTTTTGGCAGCAGGTTTCTTTGCTGCTTTCTTGGCCGCTGGCTTCTTTGCTACTTTCTTCTTCGCAGCGGGTTTCTTCGCAGCTTTTTTAGCAGCAGGCTTCTTTGCGGCTTTTTTAGCGGCGGGTTTCTTCGCGGCGGGTTTCTTTGCAGCTTTTTTAGCAGCGGGTTTCTTTGCTGCTGGCTTCTTCACTGCTTTTTTAGCAGCGGGTTTCTTTGCTGCCGGCTTCTTTACAGCTTTTTTTGCTGCCGGCTTTTTCTTGGCTGTCGCCATGATCAACTCCTTTCGATGGTTGGACCGAATTGCTTTATTAGCAGGACGACGATTATTCGCCGGCCTACCAAGCATTCGTTCTGTCGAACGATTGAGTTATGGCTAACTGCAGCAGACTGACTTCAGTAGCAGAGCAACCTTCACTCAACCCGGTTGCGTCAGCGCACTAAAACAAAAAATGAGACAAGTGAGCTTCTACAACACGGGCACTTGGTGAAGCGGATTCTATTACGAAAGTTTTTTTGAACACCAGTTTTGGAACATGTCAAGCACGGTTATTTGCACACATCACTTGCAAATTGGTGTCGATTCAATACCAATACGAATGCGTTTGTATGGTTTGCACGCAAAATTGCGTTGCGGTCAGATGTTTTCGCCCGCAACCACATCATCGAAAGTCTCGCGCTTGCGCACGCTTCGCATGCTTGAGCCCGACACCATCACCTCGGCGGCGCGAGGGCGCGTGTTGTAGTTCGACGCCATGACAAAGCTGTAAGCGCCAGCGGAAAGTATGGCGATCAGATCGCCTTCGCCAGCGCTCAATTGACGGCCTTGTGCAAGTACGTCGGTGCTCTCGCAAATGGGGCCAACGATGTCATAAGTTTGTTGAGCAGAAGCGCCGGGCTGAACGGCCACAACCTCGTGATAAGCCTGATACAACGGCGGACGGATCAGGTCGTTCATGGCGGCATCAACCACGAGAAAGTTTTTGGTTTCGGTCGGCTTCACGTACTCAACTCGCGTCAATAACACACCGGCGTTGCCGACGAGCATGCGGCCGGGCTCCAGCAGCAGTTCGACGTGGCGATCGCCGAGGCAGTCCTGCAGCGCGCGTGCGTAGGCGCCAATTTCGATTGTCTGTTCGTTGCGATAGACAATGCCGATGCCGCCCCCTGGGCAGATATGGTGGACGGGAATGCCCTCGGCAGCGAGAGCGTCGGCCAGCGCGACGATGCGGCTCATGGCCTCACGCAGCGGTGTGTCGTCAACCAGTTGCGAGCCGATGTGGCAATCGACACCGGACACCTCGATATTGGCCAGCGAGGCGGCCTTGCGATACACCGCCAGCGCGCGATCGAATGCGACACCAAACTTGTTGTTCTTCAGGCCGGTCGAAATATAGGGGTGCGTTTTGGCATCAACATCGGGATTGACGCGCAGGCTCACGCGAGCGCGCTTACCCATACTCGCCGCGACAGAGTTAAGCCGGTCCAGCTCGGGTTCGCTCTCGATATTGAAGCATTTGATATCCGCTTCGAGTGCCAACTTCATCTCCGCCGCAGTTTTGCCAAGGCCCGAGAAAACCACTTTGCCGGCATCGCCGCCAGCCATCAGTACACGCTTTAATTCGCCGCCGGAAACGATGTCGAAACCCGCACCCATGCGTGCAAACAAATTCAACACCGCCAGATTGGAGTTGGCCTTTACGGCATAGCAGATCAGATAAGGGCGGCCGTTGCGCGCTGCCTTCAGCGCAGCATCAAGCTTGCGATAGGCATCGCCGAGCGCAGCCTCCGAATACACAAAGCAGGGTGTGCCGAATTGTTCCGCTACGCTGGCGAGCGAAACTTGCTCCATCGTCACTGCACCGGTGGCGTCTCGCGCGACGCCAAAATTCGACAGGGGCGCGCTCATGACAGGCTCGCCGCAGTTGATGTTGTTGCGGATGGAGGTGGCAGCTTGAGCGGCCCCTTCTGGCCGCAGCCCAAGGTGACATTGCTCAAAATCAAAGCGAATAGAATGAGGGCGAAGCGGCGCATGGGAAAGACCGGAAATTGCGTTGTCGGAAAATTTGAAAGGATGGTATCACGGGTATGAATAGCCCTTTTCAGCTGGAAGAGAGTGCGTTTCACGAGCGCGTCGATGCAGTATTGGAAGCGCTTGAATTGAGCCTTGAGGAGGTGGACGCAGACATCGATGCCGAAGTAAACGGCGGCATCCTTACGCTGGAGTTCGCCAATCGCAGCAAAGTCATCGTCAATCGACAAACGCCCAATCGCGAGATCTGGGTGGCGGCGAAATCCGGCGGCTTTCATTTTCGTTTCGATGGCGCTACGTGGCGAGATACGCGCAGCAATGAATCGCTGGAGTCGCTGCTGTCTCGGGTAATTTCCGAACAAAGCGGCGATGTGATCTCAATCACAATTTGAAGTCGAATGGAACGGCCGAATTTGCTTGCAGCGCACAAAAATGCACCCTTGATAAAAGTCGGCCCCTAGTTTAGTATCGAATCAATACCAAATAAACCTGATTGAAAATCAACTTGATACGGTATCGACTCGAAACCATTATTTGCTGGCGGCCCGTCAAGGCAATGAAACAAGTCGGCCCAACACTCGATATCAGGACGCATGGATAAGAGCCCTCTGGTGCTTCTCGAGTTGGTCGAGCGGCTCGGCAACCTGATGCGCGCCGAGTTCCGTCGTGCAGGAGCTGATGAGCAGCTGCAACCGGTTCATGTACACGCGCTGGTCTATCTGGCGAGAGCCAATCGTTATTCGAATACACCGCAAGCCATGGCCGAATATCTGGGCCTGACCAAGGGCACCATGTCGCAAAGCCTGCTGTTGCTGGATCGGCGTGGCCTGATCGAGCGATACCAGGATGACCTCGATCGGCGGGTGGTGCGGTTGCGGTTGTCCGCCAGCGGCGATCAGTTCCTGGCGGAGGCCCAGCCGCAAATGGCGTGGCAGCAGGCGACCCGCAATATCAGTCCCAACCGGATTCGCAATGCCGTTTCAGCCTTGCGCGAATCGCTGACCACCTTTCAGGCCGACAATCACGGTCAGCCGTTCGGCACCTGCCACGGCTGCCGGCATTTCGAACGGCTTTCAGCGCGTGCTTATCGCTG
>JAEUNB010000355.1 GCA_016790625.1 Betaproteobacteria bacterium
CTTTGCCCATAAAGGCTTCTTCCGACGGCAAGCCCAAGTATTGAGCTGACGCGCCGGTCGCAATGATGAGCGCATCGCAGGTGTAGATTCCCGCGTCGCCTTTCAATGTGAACGGACGATTCTTCAAATCCACTGTGTTGATGTGATCAAAGATGATTTCGGTGTTGAAGCGCTCGGCGTGTTTCAAAAAACGATCCATCAGCTCAGGACCTTGCACGCCATCGGGGTCGGCGGGCCAGTTTTCCACGTCGGTCGTGGTCATCAACTGGCCGCCCTGGGCGATGCCGGTGATGAGGACAGGTTTCAGATTGGCGCGGGCAGCATAGACCGCAGCAGAATAACCGGCCGGGCCGGAACCGAGGATGATCAGGCGGTGGTGAACATTGGTGGACATGAGGCGCTTTCGTGGAGTGAACCGGTGCCCTGCAGCGGGCAGCAATGGGACTATTTTAGCGTAGCGTTTCGCGTAACAATTCGTTGTAAGCAAACAGATTTCAAGATTGACGGGATACGCGGAAACCAAGTTGATTTAGTGGAGATGGGGGCACGGGCCTGACAATTCAATCAATGTTCAAGTTGACCCAGTGGTCAGAAAGTCTTGGGCATTGTGTCGGACCCCGGGCCGCATCTGTGCCAAAATATGACAGCGTTCCCTGGTTTGGGGCGGGAACGACAGTAAATAAAAGCCTTCGCGAACAACACATAAAAACCCGGCTGCACGTCAGGCGGCGTTTTGGAGGAAGCATGCTACGGTCCATCCCGCTATTCAAAGACCTCTCCGATACGGACATAGCGGTCATCAGCGATCTTGCGATCGACAAGAACGTTGCCAAAGGCAATGTGGTGCTGACCGAAGGCGAGATTGGCGATTCGCTCTATGCGATTGTCTCCGGTCGGGTAAAGGTGTTTATCGGCGACGAAGATGGGCGCGAAATCATCCTGAAGATTCTTGGCCCGGGCGATTTCTTCGGCGAAATGTCGCTGATCGACAGCCAGCCGCGTTCGGCGTCGGTGTCAACGCTGGAAAATTCAGTGTTCAAGGTACTTTCCCACTCGGCGTTCGAGGCTAGCGTAGAGCGCGCTCCGCGCATCGCCACGCTGGTGATGCAGGCGCTGGCCAAGCGCCTGCGCGATGCCGACCGCAAGATTTCGACCTTGGCGTTGATGGACGTTTATGGCCGTGTGGCCAATACCTTGCTGGAGCTGGCGATTACCAATAACGGCAAGCTGGTCGTCGGTGAAAAGCTGTCGCAGCAGGACATTGCCAATATGGTTGGCGCCTCGCGCGAGATGGTTAACCGCATCCTTAAGGACCTTTCCGACCGCGGCTATATCTCTGTGGAAGCCAAGACCATTACCATCCACGACGAGAAGCTTCCGCCGTCGTTTTGAGCCGTTTCATCGCCTGCCGCATCGCCGAGGCCGCATCGGAGACGAGCGCGCTGCCCCGCTATAATCACGGTCACCTATGAGTGCCCGCAAAAACGAAGATATCTTTGACCCGACGGCGCCTGCCCCGGCGGTCGAAACCCCGCAGTCCACCCGTCTGTCGCGCCTGATGCGCGAGGCCGGCTGGATTTTCTTTCTGGCTCTGGCGATTTATCTGGTGCTGATTTTCGCCACCTACCAGCCCACGGATGCTGGCTATTTCTTCAGTGGCAAAGGCGCCGCTGCGCTTAATAAAGGCGGCGCAACCGGCGCCTGGATCTCCGATTTTGCCTTTGGGCTCAACGGCGTCTCCGCGTGGTGGTGGGTGGCCTTGGCGGCTTATGTGGTGATGCGCATGTTTCACCGCGTCGAAACCTGGAGCATGTTCAATCGTCGCAATCTCGCCATTGCGCTGATCGGCTTTGTCATTTTGCTAACAGCATCCAGCACGCTGGAAGCGCTGCGCATGCATTCGCTGAAAACGCCGCTGCCGAATGGTCCGGGCGGCGTGATCGGCGGTTTGCTCGCCGATGGCATCGAGAAGGGCCTCGGTTTCATGGGCGGCACGCTGCTGCTGCTCGCTGTCTGCGCCGGCGCAGTTTCGGTGTTCACCGGGCTTTCGTGGATAAAGCTCGCCGAAAAGGTGGGTGGCGGCGTGGAATGGTTGTTCGGTCTCGCCAAGGCGAAGGTCGAGGCCAAACGCGACCGCACCGCAGGCGAGCAGGCTGTGGTCGAGCGCGAGGAAAAAGTCGAGGAGATGAAGCGGATCATCGAAGATCATCCGCCGATTCGCATCGAACCTACGGTCACTGAGATCAAGCAATCCGAGCGCGTGCGCAAGGAGCGGCAGGTGCAGTTGTTCTCCGACATGCCGGATTCGCCGTTGCCGCCGATTTCGCTGCTCGATCCGCCCGATGAAAGCATTGAGCGGCCCAGCAACGAGACGCTGGAATTCACGTCACGCCTTATCGAACGCAAGCTGCTCGATTTCAATGTGCAGGCCAAGGTGGTCGCCGCGCATCCGGGTCCAGTCATTACGCGCTATGAGATAGAGCCTGCCGTTGGGGTGAAGGGCTCGCAGATCGTCAACCTGTCGCGCGACTTGGCGCGCGCGTTGTCGGTGACGTCGATCCGCGTGGTGGAAACCATTCCCGGCACGTCGCACATGGGTCTGGAAATTCCGAATCCGAAACGCGAAATCGTGCGCCTGTCGGAAATCCTCGGTTCCGAGGTTTATGCCGACACGCATTCGAAAATCGCGATCGCGATGGGCAAAGACATCGCCGGTCGTCCGGTGGTGGCGGATCTGGCCAAGATGCCGCATGTGCTGGTGGCGGGTACCACCGGTTCCGGTAAATCGGTGGCCATCAACGCGATGATTTTGTCGCTGGTCTACAAAGCCACCGCCAACGAAGTGCGATTGATCCTGATCGATCCCAAGATGCTGGAGTTGTCGGTGTACGAGGGCATTCCGCATCTGCTGTCGCCGGTAGTGACGGACATGAAGCACGCTGGTTACGCGCTCAACTGGTGCGTGGCGGAAATGGATCGGCGCTACAAGCTGATGAGCGCAACCGGTGTGCGCAATCTGGCCGGGTTCAATACCAAAGTGCGTGAGGCCAAGGAAAAGGGCAAGCCGCTGCCGCATCCGTTCTCGCTGACGCCGGACACGCCCGAGCCGCTGGAACCTTTGCCATTGATCGTCGTCGTAATCGATGAACTGGCCGACATGATGATGGTGGTCGGCAAGAAGGTGGAGGAACTGATCG
>JAEUNB010000360.1 GCA_016790625.1 Betaproteobacteria bacterium
CTTTGCCATTGGTGCATAAAAGTCGACAATGTACTTGTCGATTGGGCGCTGACGAAAAAATTGCGTATCTCGCAGTTGTTTGCGTCGCAGGCGATGCCAAAGAGCTTGTTCGGCATCGGTCATGTTTGAACGAAGCGAACGAGCTTTTTGTTTGAGGTCGTGGCGATAGTTCAGCACCACAAATCCCCCTCAATCCCCCTTTTGCAAAGGGGGAAGTGCCCTGCGGAGATCGAGACAGCAGGCTGAATCCTCCCTTTCCTAAAGGGAGGTTGGAGGGATTTTCGGTGTCCGATTTGCGTCATCATCATTTCGGCAACCATCACATCCGGAACACGCCGTAATCGGTCTTCTCGATCGGCGCGTTCATCGAGGCTGAAAGCGCCAGGCCCAATACCATGCGCGTATCTTTCGGGTCGATGATGCCGTCGTCCCACAATCGTGCGCTGGCGTAGTACGGATTACCCTGGTCCTCGTACTGCCTGCGGATCGGGTCCTTGAAGGCGGCTTCTTCTTCCGCGCTCCATTTGCCGCCCTTGCCTTCGATGCCGTCGCGCTTCACTGTCGCCAGTACTGACGCCGCCTGTTCGCCGCCCATCACGGAAATGCGCGCGTTGGGCCACATCCACAGGAAGCGAGGATTGAACGCGCGGCCGCACATGCCGTAATTGCCGGCACCAAAGCTGCCGCCGATGACGACGGTGAACTTGGGCACCTTGGCGCACGAAACCGCAGTCACCATCTTGGCACCGTCCTTGGCAATGCCCCCAGTTTCGTACTTCTTGCCGACCATGAAGCCGGTGATGTTCTGCAGGAAGATCAACGGAATACCGCGCTGGTTGCAGAGCTCAATGAAATGCGCACCCTTGAGTGCGGATTCCGAAAACAGGATGCCGTTATTGGCAACGATGCCGACAGGAAATCCCCAGATGTGCGCAAAGCCGCAGACCAGTGTGGTGCCGTACAGCGCCTTGAATTCGTGAAAATCGGAGTCGTCGACGATACGTGCAATCACTTCGCGGATATCGAACGGCTGGCGCGTGTCTTTGGGGATCACGCCATACAGCTCTTCGGCTGCGTAACGGGGCTCGACCACTGGCTGCGTGGTTACCGGTACATCCTTCTTGCGATTCATGTGCCGCACGATCTCGCGAGCAATGCCGAGAGCGTGCTTGTCGTTCTCGGCCAGGTGGTCGGTCACGCCGGAGGTGCGCGAGTGCACATCGCCACCCCCTAGTTCTTCTGCCGTCACCACTTCACCCGTGGCAGCTTTCACCAGCGGCGGTCCGCCGAGAAAAATCGTACCCTGGTTTTTGACGATGATTGACTCATCGCACATCGCCGGTACATACGCGCCGCCCGCCGTGCAGGAACCCATCACGCACGCGACCTGCGGAATGCCCTTGGCCGAGAGATTGGCCTGGTTGTAGAAGATGCGGCCGAAATGCTCCTTGTCCGGGAACACTTCATCCTGCAGTGGCAAAAATGCACCGCCGGAATCGACCAGGTACACGCAGGGGAGGTTGTTCTGCAACGCGATTTCCTGCGCGCGCAGGTGCTTCTTCACCGTCATCGGGTAGTAGGTGCCGCCTTTGACCGTCGCATCGTTGGCGACGATCACGCATTCGGTGCCTTCTATACGGCCAATGCCGGTGATCACACCGGCAGCCGGCGCGTCATGGCCGTCCTTGCCGTACATGCCCCACGCCGCCAGCGGAGAAAACTCGAGGAAGGGCGAGCCGGGATCGAGCAGCGCCTTTACGCGATCGCGCGGCAGCAGCTTGCCCCGCGCGGTGTGCTTGGCATTGGCATCCTTGCCGCCGCCTTCAGCCACCTTGGCGGTATGCGAATGCAATTCGGCCACGACCGCACGCATTTGCTCGGCGTTGGCGGCGAAGGCGGGTGAAGAGGTGTCGAGTTTTGATTTCAGAGAGGGCATGGCAAGTCGATTCGGTTATTTGGCGGCACGTTCTTTTTTAGCCAGTGCAATCCATTCGGCCTGGCCCACTGCGTCTTTCCTGTTCTTTTCGCCGATCCTGATCACTTCGTCAAACAGTTCGTTCGCCTGCGCCGGCCGGGCCGTGTTCTTGAAGAACATCCCATAGCGGTACTTCGCCTCCAGCCCGACATAGGACGCGCGCAGTTTCTCGAACAGCTTTTCGCTTTCGTCGCGATTGCCCAAGGCATCGTAGGTACGCGCCAGCAGCAGATCGACTTCGTTGCGGTGATAGGTGGGCTGGTTGCGGATCAGGCGCTCCAGCGTCAATTTCGCATCGCCGTGATTGCCGTTATAGAAGTAGGCACGGCCAAGGCCAAAGGTCATCGCAGGGTCGTTGGCGAACTGTGCGGTCAACGCCGAAAGATAGAGCGCGATCGCCTCATCGAACATGCCCTTGCTCAGACATTCATCGGCGAGCTTGGATTTATTCTCTACGCTGTCGGTGGTGGCCAGTTCCTCCGCGCGGCGCTTCAGTTCGCCATCGGGATTCATCGCCTTGGCGATGTCGCGAATGCCTTCGCGCACCTTGCGCTCCTCACGCGAGCCCGGGAATACCTCCAGAAAATAGTAGGCGAGGCAGCCGGCCACCGGCAGAAACATGATGATCCACAGCCATTTCTGCTCGCGGCCGGTCTTGAACGCGTGAAAGGCGAAGGTGAGCTGGATGATGACCAGCAGGGGGGCGAATATGCGGATCAAAGTTTTCTCCTCAATGCTTCAGTGCGCACGGCGCATGCGGCCAATACGTTCATTTTGCAGGTCTGAATCTTAGCGGCTGACACAAGGTTCTGCGTTCGTTCAACGGTTCACCTGTCGTTGTTTCGGCTTCCCACGACATCAACTCGTGCTTGGCCGCTTCGCCGAATGCCGGATGAGGGGATGAAAACAGTATCTCGACGTTCTCTGGCTTGCCGTCTGGCGCGATAGTTATTTTTGCTGCCACGTCGCCATACATCGGTTCCCTGCTTTGAAGGAATTTAGGGTACCGAGGCTCACTCGTCCGTTTCCACTTCAGGAGCGGCAGTCTGGGCTTTTCGCCGTCACTCTTTTGCGGCGACTCGATAGCTTTTTTTGCCTTGCTAACGGCTATTGGATCAGTCAGCGGTTTGGGCTGACCAGCGGAAACTGTAGGGAGCCCATTGGCCAATCGAAAGCTGACATGAACCCTGCTACGAGGAAAGTCCGTGTAGCACCTCGTCGCCATATATGGGATCACTGTCCATTCTGACAACGTGCTCCGAACCTCTTCATCGAACACGCCTTCTGGCTGTGCTTGGACGATCTTGGTGTTTGACAATCGGCCATTCATATTCACATCAAACTCAACGACCACTTCGCCGGTAATGCCACTCTTGATTGCGCTACTGGGATAGTGCGGCTCTTTCCAGCGGGTCAGCAGGCTGTCTCCTGTGTGTCCCTTGGGCAGCTCGATTGCAGGAGACAATTCTTCTGCGCTGATGATCGGGCTAGCAATCGCAGTCGCCACCAAAGCCCAGCGCAAGGCTTTCTGCGCTAGTGGGTAAAGTACAAGAGGGGTGCCCACCTTATCAGCTCGCTACAAGATTCCGCGCAATCAGCAACCGCTGTATTTCACTGGTGCCCTCGTAAATCTGTGTGATGCGCGCATCGCGGTAATACCGCTCCACCGGATAGTCTTCCAGATAGCCGTAGCCGCCGTGAATTTGTATCGCCTTGCTGCACACCCACTCGGCCAGTTCCGAAGCGTACAACTTCGCCTGCGACGCTTCGCTCAAACACGGCAAGCCTTCGGTGCGCATGCGCGCGGCATGGTGGATCATCAGACGCGCGGCGTTGATGCGGGTGTGCATATCGGCCAGCATGTTGGCGATGCTTTGATGCTCGGCGATTTTCTTGCCGAACTGCGTGCGGTCATTGGCATAGGCGAGCGCCGCTTCAAACGCAGCACGGGCGATGCCCAGCGCCTGCGCGGCGATGCCGATGCGGCCACCTTCGAGGTTGGACAGCGCGATTGCCAATCCTTTGCCGCGCGGACCCAGCATGTGGTCTTCGGGAATCGCGCAATCCTCAAACAGGATGGCGCAGGTGTCGGATGCGCGGATGCCGAGCTTGTGTTCCGGCCGCTGCACATTGAAGCCTTTGGTATCGGCTGGCACGATGAAGGCTGACAAGCCTTTCTTGCCCAACTCCGGGTCTGTTACGGCAAACACAATGGCAACATGCGCGCGCTTGCCGTTGGTGATGAACTGCTTGGCACCGTTGAGCACCCATTTGCCATCGACCAGCTTGGCGATGGTCTTGAGGTTGTTTGCTTCGCTGCCGGCTTGCGGTTCGGTGAGGCAGAAGCAGCCGATTTTCTTGCCGCTGGCGAGATCGCGCAGGTATTTTTCTTTCTGCGCATCGCTGCCCCAGGCCAGAATCGGCCCGCAGCCGACCGAGTTATGCACACTCATCATGGTCGAGGTCGATGCATCGCCGGCGGCGATTTCTTCGATCGCCAGCGCATAGGCGATGTAATCGGAAAAGCTGCCGCCCCATTCCTCCGGCACCACCATGCCTAGCAGGCCCAGTTCGCCCATCTGCGCGACCACCACATCGGGAATCCATTTGTCTTTTTCCCATTGCGCCGCGTTGGGCGCGAGCTCGTTCTTCGCAAAGTCACGCGCCATGTCGCGGATCATGCGCTGATCGTCGGTCAGAAAGTCGTGATTGGTTTTCATCAGCATATCGGCCTCGCTACTCAGGCATCAGTACCCGGATTTCAGTTTGTCGTCGGCGGTGCCAACCGCTTCTTCGCGTTTCTTGTTGGCCTCTTCCACCGTCGTCTTGGCCTTGTCCATCGCCTTCAGCTGGTCGCCATAGACCGGATTCTCTCGCGTGGCTTTGGTGGCTGCGTCCTTCTCGGCTTTCTGCTGCTCGGCCGTCTTGGGTGCCTCGGCCGGTTTGCCGCAGGCGGCGAGGGCGATCATGATAGCGCCCGATAGCATCAACATTTTCACCATGGCTGCTCCTTTCCGGTGTAGTCAACAAAATGTCCATTCAATGCCGGCGTGGCGCCGGCAATCACGCGCCGCATGCCGGTGATGCTGGTGGTCGGGTCAATATCGGCATCCGAGCCGCCCATATCGGTCTTGACCCAGCCGGGATGAAACGAAATGCAGGTCACCCCCTTGGGTCCCCATTCCAGCGACGCGGTCTTGACCACCGCGTTCAACGCGGCCTTGCTGGCGCGATACACCACGCGCCTGGTCGAAGACATCAGCCCGATCGAGCCCATGGTGCTGGAAAGAAATGCGAACGTTCCCCCGCGCTTGACAAGCGCGGGTGCGACGACCGGAATCGCCCGAAGTGCGCCCAATACATTGGTGCGCATCACGGCATCGAATTCCTCTTCGGCACAAGGCACGGCGCCTTCGTTCTGCGGGCCGAGCACGCCGGAATTGTAGATACACACGTCGAGACTGACGCCATCGAGTGCACGTGAAAGGTTGGCGAAGCCGGCTTCGTCACCGACATCGAGCCGCAATGCGGTCGCGCCTACGCTCGAGAGCAGCGCATCCTGTTCCGGCGAGCGGCAGGTGCCAAGAGTCAGCCAGCCGTCGGCACGATACTGCCGGACAAATTCAAGGCCAAGGCCGCGCGATGCGCCGATGATCAGGACGGACTTCATTTCACCTCGAAAAAGAGTTTCGCTCGTGATTATTGCAGCACTTCCGCCTTGTGGGCATCCGCGCGATTGCGATTCAAAGGCAACTTCGTGAAACCGGATTTCCGTTCGTGGTGAGCCTGTCGAACCACAAAAGTTTCGGATCAATCCCTTGCATCGATGCCCTTCGACAGGCTCAGGGCGAACGGATTTTTTGGAAGTTATCCAAAGTGCAAACTCCAGCACTGGTGAGGTTTTCAGGCCGAAAATGGATGGAAAGCCGCGCCAGTGCTGGAGTTTGTACTTTATTGCTTACTTGCTTTTGCCTTCGTCCTTGGCCGCTTCCTGCTCGCGCTTCAGCGTTTCTTCGTCGACCTTCTTCCGATAGTCCGCCGAACGCTTTGCCGCCGCTTCCTGTGCCTTCAGCGCCTTGCCGAAAACCTGGTCGGGATTCTGCATCGCGCGCTCTTCCCGCGCCTTGATAAAGGCTTCGCGCTCGGCCCGTTGTTGCTCTGCCGTCTTGGGCTCATCCTTACCCTTGCCCTTGCCGCAGGCCGTGAGGCCGACGGCGACAAGGGCAATGGCGAATGCGCGCCAGGTGGGCATTACATCATCTCGACTGCCAGCGCCGTGGCTTCACCGCCGCCGATGCACAGCGACGCGATACCGCGCTTGCCGCCGCGCGCCTTCAGCGCATGCAGCAGGGTGACGATCAGCCGCGCACCGGAGGCGCCGATGGGGTGGCCCAGCGCGCAGGCGCCGCCATTCACGTTGACTTTGGCGTGCGGCAGTTTCAGATCGTGCATCGCCGCCATCGTCACTACGGCAAACGCTTCGTTGATTTCGTACAGATCGACATTCTCCGGGCCCCAGCCCAGTTTCTTGTGCAGCTTGTCGATCGCGCCGACGGGAGCCGTCGTGAACCACTCCGGCTCATGCGCATTGGACGCGTGGCCAGCGATGCGTGCGATCGCCTTGATGCCCTTGGCCTTGGCTTCCGATTCCTTCATCAGGATCAGGATCGCCGCACCATCGGAGATTGATGATGAAGACGCAGCGGTGACCGTACCATCCTTGTTGAACGCCGGTTTCAGCGTCGGGATTTTTTCCGGCTTGCATTGTCCCGGTGGCTCGTCGGTATCCAGCACTACATCGCCTGCTTTGCCTTTGACGGTGACGCCAGCAATCTCGGCCTTGAACGAACCGTTGGCCACGGCGGCTTGCGCACGCTTCACGCTTTCGGCTGCATAAGCATCCTGCTGTTCGCGGGTGAAGCCGTATTTGGCAGCAGTGGCGTCGGCAAAGATGCCCATCGACTTGCCGTCATAGGCGTTTTCCAAACCGTCGAACGCCATGTGATCGAGCGCCTTGAAATGGCCGTAGCGATAGCCCTGGCGCGCTTTCGGCAGCATGTGCGGCGCGTTGGACATGCTCTCCATTCCGCCGGCGATCATGCAGGAAGCGCTGCCGGCCATGATCGAGTCATAGGCCAGCATGGTGGTCTTCATGCCGGAACCGCACACTTTGTTGACGGTGGTGCAGGTGGTGGTCTTGAGCAGGTCTGCACCCAAAACCGCCTGGCGCGCTGGCGCCTGGCCCAATGCGGCCGGCAACACGCAGCCGATCAGCGCTTCGGTAATGTCTTCGGGCTTCAATCCCGACTCCGCCACGGCGGCCTTGATGGCCACAGAGGCCAGTTGCGGGGATGAGAGGCCGACCAGCTGGCCATTCATGCCACCAATGGGGGTGCGCTTTGCTGCGACGATGACAACGGAATCAGACATTGTGTTCTCCCGAAAAAAGCGACTGCGATTAAATTTCTACTCACCTGCCCCCGCGTAGGCGGGGGTCCAATTTCGACCAAAACTTGGGTCCCCGCGCAGTTACGTAACCTCGCGGGGACGGGGTTCGTTCTACGCCGACTCCCCAAACAACTCACGACCAATCAACATGCGGCGAATTTCATTCGTGCCCGCACCAATATCGTAAAGCTTCGCATCGCGCAGCAAACGCCCAGTCGGGTATTCGTTGATGTAGCCGTTGCCGCCCAGCGTCTGTATCGCCTCCAGCGCCACTTTCACTGCCGACTCCGATGCATAGAGAATGCACGCCGCCGCATCCTTGCGCGCCGCGCGGCCGCGGCCCTGGTCGAGCATGGTCGCGACCTTGTACGTAAACGCACGCGAAGATTGCAGCGCGACATACATATCCGCCACCTTGCCCTGCATCAAGCCGAAAGTGCCGATGGGCTGGTTGAACTGTTTGCGCTCGTGCAGATAGGGCAGCACGATATCCATCGCCGCCTGCATGATGCCGATCGGCCCGCCGGACAGCACCGTGCGTTCGGTGTCCAGCCCGCGCATCAGCACGCGCGAACCGGCGTTGAATTCGCCCAGCACGTTTTCTTCCGGGATTTCGCAATCCTCGAACACCAGTTCGCAGGTGTCGGAACCGCGCATGCCGAGCTTGTCCAGTTTCTGCGCGGTGCGGAAGCCCTTGAAACCTTTTTCGATGATGAAGGCGGTCATCGCGCGCGAGCCCTGGTCCTTCGGCGCGGTGCGCATATAGACGATCAGCGTGTCGGCATGCGGCCCGTTGGTGATCCACATCTTGTTGCCGTTGGCGATGTAGCGGTCGCCTTTCTTTTCCGCGCGGCAGGCCATGGAGCCGACCACGTCGGAACCGGCGCCGGGCTCTGACATCGCCAGCGCGCCCACGTGCTCGCCGGAGCAGAGCTTGGGCAGGTATTTCTTGCGCTGCGCCTCAGAGCCATTGAGGTAGAGATTGTTTACGCACAGGTTCGAGTGCGCGCCATAGGCGAGGCCCACGGACGCGGAAGCACGCGAGACTTCTTCCATCGCCACCGTGTGGGCGAGGTAGCCCAAGCCGGTGCCGCCGAATTCTTCAGGAATGGAAATGCCCAGTAAGCCGAGATCGCCGAGCTTTTTCCACATATCCATGGGAAAAGCGTTGTCGTGGTCGATCTGCGCGGCGCGTGGGGCGAGCTCGTCGTCGCACATGCGCTTCACGGAATCGCGCAGGGCGTCGGTATCGTCGCTGATATGGGTGTCAAAAATCATGCTTCCTCCGATGGCACTGGTGTCGGTCGCGCCGGTGCACGCTGGTTGGTCAATGGGCTGCTTGTGGCATCCACGGTCTGGCGCTTGGGTTCGGATACAGCGGGTGGCCGCATCCGACTTGGCGGGAATGCCGACATTATCGCGCTAAAACGGGGGTGGGTTGTCGGGGCGATGACAACTGCTGGGTCGACAGCACTGCGGCTATTGCTGCCCCGGTTGTTGCCACTCTCTATGCCACGACTTCAAGCCGAAGCCCTCTCTTCCCCATAGCAATGCGGTAACCATTTCAGCGACCGCTTGCTCAACGTCGCGTAGCACATGCGCAGCTGTTGCTGGACCAACAATCGTTCCTCCTGTGCCCACGCCACATGGCTCAGCCAACGCTCTGTGCCAAATAAATCGTATCGACACGAACTCACTAAAGTATTCAGCTGATGACCTTCCGTCGAAATGTTTCTCTGGAAGCCAAGAAGCAAGATGCGTCAGCATTTGCACTACGACATCAATAACATCATAGCTACCTTGGATCATATCGAAGGTGTTGGGGCTTTCTCGAAGAGGTTGTGCAAGACGATAAGCCTCTGCTAACGCTTTGGGCAAAGCGCTCACGTAACTGACTAGCTTTTCATCGGCTGGCTCCATCAACGGCTCGTCCTCCTCTGATTCCGAGGGCAGCACCGCGGGACCAGACATCCTTACGGCGGCTAGCTCGTCGGCTTGATTCCGCCTGTTTAAGACTCTAGTGAGCCAGTCGTTTCGATATTGAATGACTAGTTCAATATTGAGCTTTCGTCCGAATCCACCTTTTATTTGCGTGTCGTTGTGGCACAGCAAACATAAAACGGCCAAATTTTCGTCGCCATTGTTGCTAGGATCTTCATCGATGTGATGAATCTGAACCGGGCGACCTCGCTCGCGGCAGTAGCAGCAGGTGTGGTCGGACGCAAAGAGAGTCGCAGCCGCGATTTCCGGAGGAATTGGTACACGGAGTTTTGTCATTGCATCTAAGCTAAGAGCCTATTAGATGAAGTGCCGGCTTCGAGTGCGGAGTTCTGCGTCGGTTGCTTAGGCGCGAAATCGCATCGGATCAGATGCGCGATATCAGGTTCGTCATTTAGTAATGCCGCTGCCTCATTCAACAAAGCTCTCGTGAAGGCGGCATCGCGCTCCGTTCGTTCGACGATGGTTTGCTTGTATTGGCGAGTTAGAGTCATGTCGTGCGCCCGAGCCTCCCATTTGGAACGCCAAAAATAGCGCGGGCATTTTCAAATGCTGCATCAAGTAGTTGGCTAGTCGTAAGCAAATAGGCATCTCTTTGCTGTTGTTCTAACGGCGCAAACAGCACAATACTTTTTTTGCCGTTCTCGGTGGAGAGAAATTGGTTGGCGATTCCTGTAATTTGACCATGAGCAACGTTACTAGCCATAGAAAATACGGGATACCACGCTTCGTGCCCCGTGATCTTGAGCATGTCCTTGAAGCTGTGATTTTTTGCGCCGGCTGCCTTCAGCTCAGCGACTCTCGATTTGAGCGACTCTATGTCTGTAGAGCCGTCGGAAAAATGCTTGAGCGCCTTTATTTTTTCCTCCAAGTCTTTCAATTCGAGAGAACGGTGATTTTCGATGGGATTTATTTTTACGTACGCAATCCTGAATGTGCATTCCAGCAGAGAGCGAAACAATGTGGGTATTCCTGAGTCAGACCCCGAATGCGTTAGATACAGTATGGAGTAAGCCAGTTCATAACATTGGCTCAAAAGCAGCATGGTAAAAAGGTGAGGAGGGTACTTTGCGTTGTACTTCAGCTCGCCAATTGTTATCTTCCCAGCATCTACTCGGCCTTTGAGTCTTAAAGCAGATGCGTTGTCAGCCCCCATCTTTTGTCACTTCGCCCCCATCCGGATCGCCCCATCCAGCCGAATCACTTCCCCATTCAGCACTTCATTCTCGATAATGTGCTTCGCCAGCGCGGCGTATTCATCCGGGCGGCCTAAGCGCGAAGGAAAGGGAATCTGCGCACCCAATGAGGCGCGAACTTCCTCGCTCATCCCTTGCAGCATCGGCGTATCGAAAATACCCGGCGCAATGGTCATGACGCGGATGCCGAGTTTGGCGAATTCGCGTGCGATGGGCAGCGTCATGCCGTTGACGCCGGCTTTGGACGCGGCGTAAGCGGCCTGGCCAATCTGGCCTTCGAAGCTGGCGACCGAGGAGGTATTGATGACCACGCC
>JAEUNB010000423.1 GCA_016790625.1 Betaproteobacteria bacterium
CAACGGCATGCTGCCGCCTGATATTCTCGATCGCGGCGAAATCCTGTGGCGCGGCCGTCGTGGTCAGACCGAAATCCGCCCGCTGCCCCGTATGGCTGTCGGCGCGGCCCTCATCGAGCCGGAGCTATGCGAGTCGCGCCACGAAGTGATGGCGCTGGCGCGTGAAGCTAACGCCGGAGCACGCATGTTGGCCGGGAGCGCGATATACGTGCGTCCCCGGGATGCCGCCGATCTGGCCGCCGACTAGCGCCGCTGCCAAACCTGCCAGCGCTCCTTGCCAGCGAATACCGGTATCGAGTCCGATGGCGCGCTGTCTTCAATCAGGTCAAATGCCGGTGCCAACATGCCCGTCAATGTATCGCGGGTGATGCCGAAAGGCGGCCCTTTTTCGGTTTGATCGAAATAGAAGAAGCCGATCAAACGGCCGCCCCTGGGAATCAACTCGGCCATCCGCTTAGCCCAGGCAGCACGCAGCGCCAGTGGTAGTGCGCAAAGAAAAGCGCGTTCATAAACGACTTCAATCGATTTCATCACCGGGCTGTCGGCGAAAAAATCCGCCTCGTGCACATACTTGCCGAGTGGTCCCAGCAGGGCGCGCGCTTTCGACACGGCGGCGGCAGAGAAATCGATTGCGGCGACAGGCCAGCCAGCCTCCGTGAAGAGCCTGATTTCATGAGCGGCGCCGCAGCCCGGAATCAATACCGACGCTGGCGCCGGATGACGTTTCACGTAGTCGGCAAGGCAGGCGGGAACCGCACCCTGATCCCAGGGCGTGAACTCGGCTTCGAATCGCACATCCCAGAACTCTGGTGATGCCGGGTCGAGACGGGGAAATTGTGGAACAGGCTTGGGTAAATCGGCAGGGGCGCTCATGCCGGGAATTATAGGCGGCTGCCCCCGTTTTCCGGGGTTTCGTCACCTTGGTTTTGACTTCGACCGGCGATGCCGATAACGTTCGGCCAGCTTCTTCACCAACACGGAATCAACATGAAAACCAGAAATGGAAGCGTCGCGCTGGCGATATTGGCTGCGGGCGCGTTGGCCGGCTGTGGCGGTGCCACCAATCAGACGCCGGCAACTCTGGCGCTGACCGAGTGCCGGGTCGCCAATGTGGAAAACGCTGTCAAATGTGCACGCCTGCCGGTATTCGAAAACCGCACCACCAATCAGGGACGCAAGATTGATCTCAATATCGTCGTCCTGCCGGCGACGGCACGTATCAAGGAGCCCGATCCCATCTTCCTGTTCGCCGGCGGTCCCGGCCAGGCGGCGAGCGACCTTGCGCGCGAAGCACTGGCGATGCTGGGCGGTCTTAACGCCAAGCGTGACATCGTGCTGCTCGATCAACGTGGCACCGGCAAATCCAACGGGCTTAGTTGCAAGGGCGCGGACAACGAGATGTTGCAGATTGTCGATGCCGCCAAGCGCGAGCAGCTAAGCCGTAAGCTGCTGGCCGATTGCAGGGAAGCCTTGTCGAAGCGTGCAGACCTGACGCAGTACACCACCACGATTGCCATGGCCGATGCAGACGAAGTGCGTGCAGCCTTGGGCTACGACCGCATCAACCTGTGGGGCGGGTCGTACGGTACGCGCGCGGCGATGGAGTATCTGCGCCGCTATCCGGATCGCGTGCGCAGCGTGGTGATCGATGGTGTCGCGTCACCGTCGCTGGCGTTGCCGGCCACTTTCGCCCGTGATGCGGGCGCCTCCTACGAAAAAATGCTGGCCGCCTGTGAGCAGGACAAAGTCTGCGCTGCCCAATATGCGGGGCTTAAGAGCCAGATCAACGATCTGCTGGTGTCGCTAGACAGACAGCCGCGCAAGATTGCGCTGACCGATCCGCTGACCGGAAAGTCACGCGAAGTAGCGATAACCCGCGACGGAATACTGATGGCGGTTTTTTCCACACTGTATGTCCCTGAACTGACGGCGGTGGTGCCCGAATCGCTGGTGCGTGCAAGGCAGGGCGACTTTGGTCCGCTGATGGCCGTGTCGTCGGCATTCTCGGACGGCATGGAAGACAAGATGGCGATGGGCATGCGGTTCTCCGTGGTTTGTGCCGAGGACGTGCCACGCTACGTCGGCCGCAATACCGGATCGGACGCAATTGCACCGTTCGGCGTGCTGTTCGAACGCGAATTCGCCAAGGCCTGCGAAGGCTGGCCCAAAGGCGATATGGCCAAGGATTTCGATCAGCCGGTGACTTCCGCCAAGCCGGTGCTGATCCTGAGTGGAGGACTTGACCCGGTGACGCCGCCGTTATTTGGTGAAGAGGTCAAGAAGACGTTGTCGAACTCCTTGCACCTGATCGCGCCCAATGTCGGCCACGGCGTTAGCGCCCGAGGTTGCTCACCCAAGCTGATCAAAAAATTTATCGAGACGGCCAGCGTTGCCGGTATTGACGGCAAATGCCTGGAGCGCCTGCCGCGGCCGACATTTTTCGAGCCGATGAAACTCAAAGACCCGGCTGCGGCCGCGGTGCCTGCCAACAATAAGCAAAGCGATGAGGCCGCCAAATGATTGAAGTTCGCGATTTGAAGAAACAATTTGGCGAAGTGAAGGCGGTTGATGGTGTGAGCTTCACCGCGCAAAGCGGAGCGATCACCGGCCTGCTCGGTCCCAATGGCGCTGGCAAGACGACCACCATACGCATGATTGGGACATTGATCGCCATCGATAGCGGAAAGATCAAGATCGGCAATGTCGATGTCGCCGCCGATCCGGATGGTGCGCGTCGCGCCTGCGGCCTGCTTACCGACTCCCGTGGGCTGTACACCCGCATGACGGCCCGCGAGAACATCCGCTACTACGCCGACCTGCGCGGCATCGACCCGGCGCGCTCGGAAAAAACGCTTGCGCGATTTGTCGAGTGGCTGGACATGAAAGACATTCTCGATCGACGCACGGAAGGTTTCTCGCAGGGTGAACGGATGAAGGTCGCCATTACCCGCGCCTTGATTCACGAGCCAGGTACGGTGATTCTCGACGAGCCGACCAATGGCCTCGATGTGATGAGCACGCGTGCCCTGCGCGACCTGATCAAGCGTCTCAAAGCCGAGGGTCAGACAGTGATGTTCTCCAGCCACGTCATGCAGGAAGTGGCCGCGCTTTGCGACGAGATTGTCATCATCGCCCACGGCCGGGTCACCGCCCAGGGCACGACCCAGCAGCTGCTGGAAATGAGCGGTCGGGACAATCTGGAGGATGCTTTCGTCGTACTTGCCGGTATTCCCGATGAGCAAAGGGAGGCTGCGTAATGGCTACATCCATGTTTGCCACCATTCTGACCGTTTGCCGCAAGGAACTGGTCGATCACCTGCGCGACAAACGCACGGCAACGATGATTGTCCTATTGTCGATCGCGATGGGACCAATCGTCCTGTTTGGCTTTGCGCAGTTCATCTCCAGCATCGAAAAGAAAGCCGAGGCGCGTGAAGTATTTGTGATGGGCAAGGAAAATGCACCGCAGCTGGTCAACTTCTTCGCTCGTCAGGACGTAACCATCAAGGATCCCAAGCCCGATTTTCGCGATCTGATCAAGACCGGGAAGCATGATCCGGTGCTGGTCATCCCTAAGGATTTCTCCGAGAAATTCCTCACTGGCAATGCCGACGTCGAGCTGGTTTACGACGATACGCGGCAGGATTCCGGTAACGTCTCCATCGGTGTACTGCGGCGCTTGATGCGTGGCTTCAATGCCGAGGTTACTAATCAGCGGCTAATCGCACGCGGTGTTTCACCGCAGATCGCCAAGGTGGTTGAAGTACGCGACGTCAACATGGGTACGCCGGCACAACGCGCTGCCCAACTGCTGTTCATGATCCCGTTTATTACGCTGATTGTTTGCGTCACTGGCTGCACCGCCGTCGCCATCGACATGACGGCCGGTGAACGGGAACGTGGTTCGATGGAGCCATTGCTGATGAATCCGGTTGATCGCGGTGCTTTGGTGACGGGCAAGTGGATGGCGGTAGGCATCTATGGCATAGGCGTCGTGGCGCTGACGCTGATTGGTTTTGCCATCACACTCAAATTCCTGCCGATGCCGAAACTCGAAACGGTTATGTCGATTACCTGGCTGCAGTTTGCCGGCTTCGGCGTCACCATGCTCTCGTTCGCACCGGCTATGGGTGCACTGCAAATGCTGATCGCCACCTACGGCCGCACCTTCAAGGAGGCACAGACGTATGTGAGCTATCTGATTACCGCAGTATCCATGCTGCCGGCGTTGACCATCTTCGCCCAACTGAAGGACGCGACCTGGCAGCTGTTTGTGCCGATGCTGGGACAGCTGATGGTCATCACACGCATCCTGCGTGGCGACCCGGTCGATGCCACGCACTTCCTGATTCCGTTTGCCATCAATGCGGCCATCACCGTAGTGGCGATTGTGACGATCTCGAAACTGCTGACGAAGGAAAAGATCATCTTCGGCCGCGCTTGATCCAGATGTAGCTGCAATTTGCGACGCGATACCGTGTGGACCACCGGCCGCACGGTATCATCGCAGCATGTCCGAATTACGAGAATTGTTTGGCCCCGACGGGCCGCTGGCACGTCGGATTGAGGGTTTTCGCCACCGCGACAGCCAGATCGAGATGGCGGAGAAAATCGGTGCGGCCATCGACCGCGCTGGTGTCCTGATCGCCGAAGCCGGCACCGGTACCGGCAAGACGTTCGCTTATCTCGTGCCGGCGTTGCGCTCAGGCGGCAAGGTCATCATTTCCACCGGTACCAAGACGCTGCAGGACCAGCTTTATCACCGCGATATCCCGACGGTGATCGAAGCGCTGGGCATTCCCGTCAGCACGGCGCTGCTGAAGGGCCGCGCCAACTACGTCTGCCTGCATCATCTCGATACCGCCATCGCCGATGGCCGTTTCCTCAATCGTGAGGACGTGAAGAATATCCACGTCATCCGTCGCTTTGCTGACCGATGCTTGAGCGGTGGCGGTAGCGGTGACAAGGCCGAATTGCCCGATGTTCCAGAGCGCTCCAGCGCCTGGGGCATGGCCGTGTCCACGCGTGAGAATTGTCTCGGGTCGCAATGCAGCCAGCATGAAGAATGCTTCGTGATGAAGGCGCGCAAGGCGGCGATGGCGGCCGAGGTCGTGGTGGTCAATCACCATCTGTTCTTCGCTGATCTGGTGCTGAAGGACGACGGTGCGCAGGACCTGCTGCCCGCCTGCAACACGGTGATCTTCGATGAAGCGCATCAGTTGCCCGAAACCGCCACCATGTTTTTCGGCCAGGTGGTGACGACTTCACAATTGACCGAACTGGCGCGCGATGCGCGATTGATGGGCATAGAACATGCCGGTGACTTCAAGGATTTGCAGGAAGCCGCGCTGACGCTGGACAAGGCCGCACGCGATCTGCGTCTGGTGATGAAGGAAGACACGGCTCGTTTGCCTGGGCAGGCAGTGGCGGACCGCGAAGGCTTCGACAGCGCCTTTACCGACACGCAGGAAAAACTCGCCGAGCTGCGCGAGATGCTGGAGAGTCAGTCCGGGCGCGCGCAGGAACTGGCGAACTGCCTGGAGCGCGCCGATGAATTCGCCTCGCGCATGGCGGGCTGGCGTGGCGACGGCAAGAGCGGGCCGGTGGAGGGGTACATCCGCTGGGCGGAAGTGTTTGGCCATTCACTGGCGCTGCATCTCACTCCGTTATCTGTCGCAAGCGTATTCCGCGAGCAGGTGTTCGCGCAGAAGCGGGCGTGGATTTTTACTTCTGCCACACTGGCGGTGAAGGGCGAGTTCACCCACTATCAGAACGAGATGGGGCTGACCGACGAAGAACGCGAAGACGACTTCGAGGACGACGCCTTTAACGAACGCCGCATCGAGACCGCCTTGTGGCCATCGCCATTCGACTACCCTCATCAGGCACTGCTGTATGTGCCGGAAAAAATGCCCGCGCCAAACACGCCCGAACATACCGAGGCCGTTGTCACCGCCGCGCTGCCGTTGATCGAAGCCGCCGAGGGCCGTGCGTTCCTGCTCTTCACCTCGTTGCGTGCCATGGATCGCGCATTCGGCATCATGAAAGAACAGTGGGAAAAACGCGGCTGGGATTATCCGCTGATGGTGCAGGGTGAGGGTACGCGCACTGAGCTGCTGGAGCGGTTTCGCAAACTGGGCAACGCCGTGCTGGTCGCCAGTCACTCATTCTGGGAAGGCGTGGACGTGAAAGGTGAAGCGCTGTCGGTGGTGGTGATCGACAAGTTGCCGTTCGCACCGCCGGACGATCCGGTGCTGGCCGCGCGCATCGACGCCATCACCCAATCCGGCGGCAATGCCTTCATGCAATATCAGGTGCCGCACGCGGCGATCAAACTGAAGCAGGGAGCAGGGCGGCTGATCCGCGATGAGACCGACCGCGGTGTGCTGATGATCTGTGATTCGCGGCTGGTGGAGAAGCCTTATGGCAAACGCATCTGGCAGAGTTTGCCGCCGATGAAGCGGACGCGGCATGAGGGGGAGGCTGTGGCGTTTTTTTCGCAGCATGTGGAAGCGGAACTCTAGCACTGGTGCGGGTTTCGGGGT
>JAEUNB010000019.1 GCA_016790625.1 Betaproteobacteria bacterium
CTCGCACGCGGCAAGCTGGGCGGCACCAAGGACGCGCCGCGCATGACCGATGTGCAGGTGCTGTTCAAGCTGCAGCCCAAGAGCAGCGCCGCGCATCACTTTGGTTCGCGCATTGTGTTTGACGGCAAAGGCTACGTTTTCCTCACGCTGGGCGATCGCGGTGACAGCCCGGGCAAGGGAGAGAAGCAGCGCGCGCAGCAACTGGATGACCACGCCGGCAAGAGCATTCGTTTGCATGACGATGGTCGCGTTCCGGCCGATAACCCCTTCGTAAAAACGCCCGGTGCCAAGCCGGAAATTTTCACGCTCGGCAATCGCAATATGCAGGGCGCGGCACTGCATCCGGAGACCGGCAAATTGTGGACGCACGAGCACGGCCCGCAGGGCGGCGATGAGGTCAATCTGATGACCGCCGGCACCAACTACGGCTGGCCGGTGATCACCTACGGCGCCAACTACGGTACCGGCAGCAAGATCGGCGAGGGCATCACCGCCAAGGCCGGTATGGCGCAACCTATCTTGTATTGGGTGCCATCGATCGCGCCGTCAGGTATGGCGTTTTACTCGGGCAAGCAGTTTCCGAAATGGAAAGGCAATCTCTTGGTCGGCGCGCTGGCCGGACAGCTGATGGTGCGCATCGCGTTGGATGGCGAGAAGGTGGTGTCGCAGGAACGACTATTCGAGGGCAAGCTGGGGCGCATTCGCGATCTGCGCGAAGGGCCGGACGGCAATATTTATCTGCTGACCGACGACAGCAAGGGCGAACTGATTCGCCTTGAACCGGCAAAGTAAGACAGGTAAATCAGAGGGAGCGTTGCCCGGAAACCCAGTATTGGTGCGGTTCTCCACGGCAATGCCCTGAAAGTCCGCGCCAGTGCTTGTGTTTCAGCCGGCCACCTATTGAAAGTCAGTGGCTGGCAAATTAGTGCCCCGCGATGGCATCCGCCCAGCAATTGGGCGTTTCGTACAGCCGAACCTGCGAAAGCGCCAGTTCGTGGCCGAAGCGGTCGCGGTAGGCGTGCTCCAGAATCTGGAACGCCACCTTCACCAGATTCTCCGCCGTCGGCACCACGTCGAGCACGACAGTCTTGTGGCCGGAAATGGCAGCGAGAAAATCGACCATGACCTTGTCACCGCGATAGACCAGGAAGGCGTGATCCCAGAGATCAACCAGCTTTTCGTTGGCAATGCGTTTGATGTCGCCGAAATCCATCACCATACCGTCATCGGCGGCGCCTTCCTCGTGAATGACTTCCGAAGTCAGCGTGATTTCCAGTGCGTAGCGATGGCCGTGAATATTGCGGCACTGGCTTTGATGATTGGGCAGGCGATGGCCGGCATCGAATTCAAGCCGGCGGGTGATGGAGATGGTCGAAGGCATGGCGCATTTTACCTGTGGATACCAGGTCCGCCGAAGTGATGAGGCTATTCGCCGCCGGCGTTGCGGCGTTGCAGAGATTGCTGCTGGCGTTGCAGCAGGCGGTCGGCTTCATCCAGCGGAACGGGACGGCTGAAGTAGTAACCCTGCAGCAGATCGCAGCCGAGTTCGCGCAGCCGGTCCATCTGCTCGGCATGCTCCACCCCCTCCGCAACCACACTCAATTTGAGGCTCTTCGACATGGCGATAATGGCGCGCACGATCGCCTCATCGTCGGCATCGGTGGTCAGGTCGCGCACGAACGACTGGTCGATCTTCACCGTGTCGATCGGGAACTGTTTCAGATAACTTAGCCCCGAATAGCCGGTGCCGAAATCGTCGATGGCCAATTGAATGCCCAACGCATCGATCTGCCGCAGTGCGCGGATGGCGTCCTCGTTGCCGCCGACCAGAACTCGCTCGGTGATCTCCATCTCGATCAGGCGCGGATCGGCACCGGTTTCATCCAGCAGATTGCGAACAAAATCGGCGAATGATTTGCGGCGCAGCTGTATGGCGGAAACGTTGATGGCGATCCGCATTGGTGTGCCTTCGGCCTGCCAGCGCGCGGCGGTCCGGAACGCTTCACGAATTAGCCATTCGCCGATCGGCACAATCAGGCCGGAGTCTTCGGCTACGGAAATAAACTCGGCCGGCCGCACGGTAATGCCGGCGGGGTTTTTCCAGCGCAGCAGCACTTCAAAACCAACCAGCGTTTGATCCTGCGCGGAAAACACCGGCTGATAGTGCAGGCTGAAGTCACCTTCCACCGACAGCGAGCGGCGCAGCAACACCTGCAGCGACATGCGCTGCTGCGCGGCGGCGTTCATTTCGCTGGTGAAATACTGGTACTGGGCGCGGCCGTTTTCCTTGGCGTGATACATCGCCGTGTCGGCATTGCGCATCAACGTTTCTGCATTTTCACCGTCGTTCGGATACACGCTGATGCCAATGCTGGCGCCGATATGCAGATCATGTGTCTGCAGGTGGAAATTGTTGGACAGCGTTTCCAGCAGTTTGACCGCGACGTTGGTGGCATCCACGGTTTCGGTCAGCTCCGGAATGACGATAACGAACTCGTCTCCGCCCAGCCGCGACACCGTATCGACTTCGCGCAAACATGCCTGAATACGGATTGAGACCAGCTTGAGCAAATGATCGCCGAGTTGATGCCCGAGTGAGTCATTGATGGTTTTGAAGTGATCGAGGTCGATGAACAGCACCGCGATCTGCGTGCCGTTGCGGTGCGCGTGCGCAATTGCCTGGCCGATGCGGTCTTCCAGCAGCAGACGGTTGGGCAGGCCTGTCAGCACATCGTGATGCGCGAGATAGGCGATGCGCTGCTCGGCTTCTTTTCGAACGGTAATGTCGGAGGTGATGCCGATCATTTTCTCCGCGCGTCCGGAACTGTTGCGGCGGACTTCGCCGGTCACATAAACCCAGTGAATGCTGCCGTCGGGCCAAATGATGCGGCACTCATGGTCGAAGCGGGCGTCGTGCTTGAGCGCCTGCCGCACGCCGGCGTTAACCAGGCCGCGATCGTCCGGATGAACCGACTCCATGAATTCTTCCGCACTGGCAAAAAAAGTGGAGCGCGGCAGGCCGAACAGTGGGCCGAAGCCGTCCGACCAGGTCAGGTTGCCCGTCTCCAGATCCCAGAACCAGCTGCCCATATTGGCCGCATCCATCGCCATCTGCAGCTGTGCCTCGCTTTGGCGCAGTGCGGCTTCGGCCTGTTTGCGCCGGCTGACATCCGCCAGCAGCACCATGGTCCCCGCCGTTTTTCCAGCCGCATCCTTGATCGGCGCTACCGACAGCGAGACATCCAGCACCACGCCATCCCTGCGCACCCGCTTGGTCTCTTCCAGCGACAGCATCATGCCGGCCTCGACCTGCTTGCGCATTTCCGCAACCTCTTCCTTCATGTCCGGCGGCACGATGGAACGCGGGCTGCCAAGCACTTCTTCCGCAGTCCAGCCGAACAGTTTCTCGGCCGCCGGATTCCACAGCCTGACGACACCTTCGAGATCGCGCGCGATGATGGCCAGCGGCGAGGCCTCGATGATCGAGCGCAGGGTTTCGTTGCTCTCGCTCAGGGTTCGCTCCAGCGCCTTGCGTTCGGAGATGTCGATGATCACGCCCACCAGTCCGGCAATCTTGCCGGAGGTGTCGACAAAGGTCGCCTTGTTGAAGATGGCGTGCATCTGGCGGCCGTCGGTGGTACGAATCAACGAAGTTTCGTAGACGCGGGAGCCGCCTTTTTCCAGCAACTCGCTTTCAATTTCATGGTGCAGCCTGGCGGCGTCTGAGCTTGTCACTTCCAGGACGGTGCGTCCCAGATATTCACTGCGCGAACGATTGGTGAATTTCTCGAACGCCTCGTTGCAGCTGATATAGCGGCCTTTCGCGTCCTTGAAGAACACCGGATTCGGAATGGCCTCCAGCAGCTGCCGGCTGAAACTCAGCTGATCGCGCAGTTCGCGGGTTGCACTGTCGGCCATTTGTTCTGCGGCATGGCGCGAGCGCGACAGCGTGCGCAGCAAAACAAACAGCAGCGCGGTGACCAGCAGACTGGCCAGCAGCGCGATCAGCGGCAGCGGCCGGAATATCGGCAGCATGTCCAGGCCTTCGTCGCTGAAGCGGATCTCCCACAGCCGCCCGGCTATCGAGATGCGCCGGCTGACGGCATGGTCATCCGGAGCGGCGACGGACGAATCCGCCGGAAACAGGCGGTTGGCGGCCGATGGCGCCTGTGGGGAAGCGCCCACCGGGCCGACATCGTAGACCTGCACCTGCAGCGATGGGTTGTCGGTATCGGACAGCGATTGGAACAGTTCATTGGAGCGGAACAGGATGCTGACGAAGCCGGCCAATTCGTCGGTTCGCTGCTGCGCGGTCCGCCCGCGCCGGTTGACTTCGAACACCGGCAGATACACCACCATGGCCGGGCGGGTCTCATCCGGCTTGTCCTGTACCAGCCGGTAGACGCCGGTGGCGACGGGCTCGCCCAGATCGCGCGCCCGTTCGGCCGCCATGCGAGGCTCCTCGCGGGTACGAATATCGTAACCAAATGCCGCCTCGTTGCCGGCCATGGGCTCCAGATAGTGGATGACCCAGTATTCGGCACGCGTCCCGGCGGGCTGGATCGAGAAATCGGGGTAACCATTGGGGGCGATGGACCGGTCGATGCGTACGCTGGTCTCGTATACCTCTTTTTCCCCGTCGCGCACGCGGCGAATGTACTGTGCGCTGATCACGCCGGGAAAGCGCGTCTGCAGTTCCACCGAGCCGATGTAGCGGCTGAACTCGTTGCGCGATACCGAGGGGTCATGGCCGAACAGTCCCTGCAGACCGTGCAGCAGGTCGACATAACGCTGGGCGCGACGCTCGATCTGGCTCAGCGCATTCTGTGTGCGGGTATTGAATTCAACTTGCGCGCGACGGTCGGTCAGGACGCCAGCGATGTACCACGCGACCCCGGACAGGACGATCCCGAGTGCGAGGATGACGTAGGCAAGGCGATGGTGCCGGAGAATGCGCGTCATGGTTTTTTTGGTTTCGCGATGGCACCCGGTGAGTGCGGACCGGGCATGGCTACGCGTAACTCTTGACACACTATAGACCAAACCGGCCGGACAGGGCAGCGGGTCGGCTGGCTTCGGGATTCAGGGGGTTCGTTTTCGGCGCCGCAAGCCGCTACAATAGCAGGCTGCTGCAGTGCACAATATTCCAGAACCACACCGAATCACCCACCATGGCCCTCATTGTCCAGAAATACGGCGGTACCTCCATGGGTTCGCCGGAGCGCATCCGGGAAGTCGCCCGGCGCATTGCCCACTATCACCAGCAGGGCCACAAGTTGATTGTGGTTCCCTCGGCCATGTCGGGCGAAACCAATCGCCTGATCGGCCTGGCGAAGGAACTGAACCCCGAGCCGGACGGCCGCGAGCTCGATGTCATTGCTTCCACAGGCGAGCAGGTATCGGTCGGGCTGCTGGCGCTGGCCCTGCACAAGCTGGGCTTGAAGGCCAAGAGCTATACCGGCTGGCAGGTGAAAATCCAGACCGACAGCGCTTTTACCAAGGCGCGCATCATGGCCATTGACGATGCCAATATCCGCCGTGACCTCAATGAAGGTTTCATCGTCGTCGTTGCCGGTTTTCAGGGCATCGACGAGAACGGCAATATCACCACGCTGGGACGCGGTGGTTCGGACACCACCGGTGTTGCGCTGGCCGCAGCGCTGAAAGCCGACGAGTGCCAGATTTTCACCGACGTGGATGGCGTCTACACCACCGACCCACGCGTGGTGCCGGAAGCACGCAAGCTGGAGAAAATCACGTTCGAGGAAATGTTCGAACTGGCCAGCCTGGGTTCGAAGGTGCTGCAAATCCGCTCGGTCGAATTCGCCGGCAAATACAAGGTTAAGCTGCGCGTGCTGTCGTCGTTCACGGAGTTCGATTCAAACGACATGGGCACGCTGATTACGTACGAGGAAGAAGAATCCATGGAACAAGCCATCATTTCCGGTATCGCATTTACCCGCGACGAAGCCAAGCTGACGGTTACCGGCGTACCCGACCGGCCCGGCATTGCCTACGCCATCCTGGGGCCGATTGCCGAAGCCAATATCGATGTCGATGTGATCATCCAGAACACCTCGGTCGATGGACTAACCGACTTCTCCTTCACCGTGCATCGCAATGACTTCAACAAGGCGCTGGCGATCCTGAACGACAAGGTCAAGCCGGCGGTCAGCGCGCGCGATGTGCGTGGCGACAACAAGAGTGCCAAGGTTTCCATTGTCGGCATCGGCATGCGCTCGCATGCGGGCGTGGCGGCGAAGATGTTCGAATGCCTCGCGCGCGAGAACGTCAATATCCAGATGATTGCTACATCTGAAATCAAAACTTCGGTGGTGGTCGACGAGAAGTACATGGAGCTGGCGGTGCGCGCATTGCATCAGGCTTTCGAACTCGATAAACTGCCGGCCTGACAATTTCAATCCCTGACAAGGCCGCGCCGCTACCGCGCGGCCTTGTCGTTTTCCGGAGCCAGCCATGTTTGGTTACAGAGCGGCAACTATCGCCGCATTCACACTCGGAGCAGTCATGACCTTCAACGCATCTGCGCAGGAAGACCCGTACCTGTGGTTGGAGGATGTGATGGGCGACAAGGCCATCGCCTGGGTCAAGGAGCAGAACGCCAAGACGCAGAAATCGCTGGAAGCGTCACCGCAATTTGCGGCCATCCGCGACAAGACGCTGGAAGTGGTGAATTCTCGTGCCCGCATCCCGGGCGTGGCCAAGCGTGGCGACTGGTACTACAACTTCTGGCAGGACGCCAAGAACATTCGCGGTGTCTGGCGCCGCACCACGATGGACGAATACCGCAAGCCCGAGCCGAAATGGGAAACGGTGCTGGACCTCGATCAGCTGGCAAGGAACGAAAAGGAAAACTGGGTCTGGAAGGGCTCGACCTGCCTGTACCCAAAATACGACCGCTGCCTGCTGACGCTGTCGCGCGGTGGCGCCGATGCTGCTGTGGTGCGCGAGTTCGACGTGCTGACCAAGTCGTTCGTTGCCGGTGGCTTCGAGATGAAGGAAGCCAAGGGCAGTGCATCCTGGATCAACCGCGATACGCTGTTTGTGCAGACCGACTTCGGCGCTGGCTCGCTGACCAAATCCGGTTACCCGCGCATCGTGAAGGAGTGGAAGCGCGGCACGCCGCTGGAAACCGCCAAGCTGGTGTTCGAAGGCCAGGAAGCCGACATCAGCGTCAGCGCGTGGCAGAGCGAGCAGAAGGGCTATGCAACCCGCCAGTTTGTGCGCCGCGGCGTGACCTTCTTTACCACCGAGCTGTTCGTGCGCGACGGTGCCAAGCTGACCAAGCTGGATGTGCCGGCCGATGCGAACGCCAGCTACGCACAGGACATGCTGTGGGTGCGCCTGAAATCCGCGTGGACGCTGGGCGACAAGACCTACGCACAGGGCTCGCTG
>JAEUNB010000024.1 GCA_016790625.1 Betaproteobacteria bacterium
AATTGGGCTTGTTCCACGACATTGCCTGCAGAGGTTCGGCCGAAAAGCTGCTGATTGCCGCCTTGCTTGGCGCCAGGCTCGGTTGCTAGCGTGCTGTGCCAAGCGTCCTGATCGGCATTCCGTTTGACAGAAAGCTGTAGAAATATTCCAGATTGTTGAGCTCCTCTGAGCCCAAGATAAATGGCTCAGCTCCGCTTCTTTGCATACAGCGCTGAAAGAGAGCCTGGGGGGAGAGCACCAGCCCCTTGGGTTCGAGCCTTGGCCACGAAACCGCCTGCCCAACTGCGATCGGATTCACCGGTTGTGAACGTTCGCGTGTACCGGGTTCTGCTTGGCCAAATGGTTTGCCTGCGTGCAGCACATGGCAGGACGCGCAGGCAAAGTTGTTTTGCCCGATTCGGCGGGTAAAGAGCGCCTGGCCCGCATCAAATTTTTCCTTTGCCGCAGCCGAGCTCACCTTGATTGCCATGCGTTGTCCTTCGGACAAGCTTCTGGCATACGCTAACAGGCGGGACATCGCCTCACTACCAAGTTCGATTTCACTTTCACCATGCAAAGCTAGGCAGCGATTCAGCGCTATCTCCAGAGTAACGACGACCTTTGTTCTGGCATCAAATTGCGGATAAGTCGCGGCGGCTTGTTTTCCACTATTTGCAAAACAATGCGAAAACGACTTGCCGTTCTTGAATTTCCGATCCCATAATTTTTTTCCGATAGCGAGAATGTCAGCGCTATTGGTGGCATTTTCGTCATTGAAGGGAATGGATTGAACGATGTCCCCATCGCTGCCGGCAAAGGCAGCCGGTCCCAGCTGCCAATCGCCGGGGCCAGTACCCGGCAAACGTTTTTGAAGTGCCTTGATCAGGGAAAGGCGCTCCTGCTCGGCCGTTGTTGCAGACTGCGCAAACAACGTCGAGGGACTTGAAAAGGCAAATGCAGCCAGGCATACACCGGCGAGGTAGCGGAACAATCTAGAGGCTTTCGATATAGGACAAGACGGCGTCAATTTCCGACTCGGTCAGTAGGCGATGTCGGCCGTAAGGCGGCATGATGGTGTCTGGCACGGTGGTACCGAGATCCCACAGTGTGGCGCGCAATACGTTCCGCTCGGGAAATCGCTTGCCAATTTCGACGAGCGGCGGGCCAATTTTCGAGCGAGATTTGATCTCCGAATCTCCCGGCACCTGATGGCAGGCCGCGCAATTGCCTTTCTTTGGGTCTAGAAATAGCCGTCTGCCCTCTGCGACGCTGGCTTGTGCAGCTGACATCCATAACAAGGTAACAAGCAGCAGTAAAGTGCTTGGGGGGAGTGAACGACAGGGAGTCTTAGCAACCAAGGCCATCACGAAACAGGCAGCGCGCTGAGAAAGGCAGGTGCCGATTGCAACTTGTCGCCATCGCGATCTCGTGGCGTGTCGCGCTTTTCGCCTGGCAGGAGCGCGCGATTTCTGAATGCCGTTTTCAGTTCACGCAAACGCGCCTCGGCACTGGAAACCTCATAAAAATCGCCATCCTTGGCTTTCACTGCGATTTCAAACTGTTCCACTGCGCCAATCAAGTTGCCTTTATGAAAGTACGCCTCGCCAATCGCTCGATGTTGAGCAAGCTTCTTATTTTTGGCTTCGTACCCACGGGCGGCGAATTCGTACAGCCTGGGATCGTCCTGAATGGTCTTGAGTTGCTCGTTTACCAGCGACAAGGCTTCATCCGTTTTACCTGCTTCGTACAGGGTAGTGATGTAGCCGTACAAAAATGCCCGGTGCTGCGGAAATGCGGTCGTGCCGGCTTTGTAAAGCCGGAGTGCCTCCGCCCAGTTCTTTTTCCCTGCCTGAATTTCTGCGGCGAGATTCTCGATCCAGGGGTGCGGGAAACCGGTGCCGCGAATGGATGCGATTTCCTTTTCGGCGGCCGCGAAGTCACGAGCACGGTACAGCGCGAAGGCGAGACCATAGACATCAGCACGATTGCGGAGAACCGTGCGCTCCGCCAAAGTGGTGCGAAAGAACGCCACCGCATCCTTGGGGCTAAGACTCAATGCGCGCAGTTTGGCATGCGCAAAACGGTAGTCGCCAACATCGTTGTTGGAAAACGACGGCTCATACTTCATGTTGTCGACACGGTTCTGCATGTCTGCAATGCGCTCCGTCGTCAAAGGGTGCGTCTGCAGATAACCGGGCGTCTTTCCATCGTTGTGTCGATTGGCACGCAGCATGCGCTCGAAAAATCCCACCATGCCGTTGGCGTCGAATCCAGCGCGCGTCATGATCTGGATACCCAGCCGGTCGGCCTCGCGCTCGAAGTCGCGGCTGTAATTCAGCTGATTCTGGTACTGCAGGGCAGCCGACGTCGCCAATGCGGCTTCGGTAGCCTGACTGGAGGCAGACGAGTTCGAGCGGGCTGCGACGATCGCGACCGCCAGCCCCAGCAACTGATACAAAGCCCCGGCCTTTTGCGCATCGGCGCCGCGCGATTGATGACGCTGCAGAATGTGCGCAATTTCGTGACCAACGACTCCTGCCAGTTCGGACTCGGTTGTCGTGGTCAGGAACAATCCGGAGTGAATGCCGATAAAACCACCCAACAGGGCAAAGGCATTGATGGTGTCGTCATTGAGCAGGAAAAACTCGAAATCACGTCGATTGTCATTGGTCGTGCCGCGGCTGGCGGCAATCATGCGATTGCCCAGTGCGCTCATGTAGCCACGCAGCTCCGGGTCTTCGACAAATGCGCGATCGCCGCGAATTTCCAGCATGATGCGTTTGCCGATGGCGCGCTCCTGCGGCTCGGAAAGTGCGGCATCGGATGAATCCCCCAGGTCGGGCAACCCCTCCGCGCGCACAAGAGGCGCATGCGGCAGGCTCAGAGCCGTGGCGATTGCCAATGCGATCAGCGAGCGGCCAAAGTGGCCTTTGTCGAATCGACGATCTCCTGCAATTGACACGAATTGATTCTTCATCGGAAAAACGGTTTATCCTCTGCGGTACCGGCTTTGAATCGGCCACTGCCATTCGGTTCCCGAATCCGGCCGACACCATCGCATTCAGCGACCAGTAAATTGTACCAACCCGCACTAAATCTGCCGCCAAATGAGCAATCTGAATCACTTTGACGAAACGGGACAGGCTCACATGGTGAATGTGGGCGACAAGTCCGAGACTCATCGCATCGCAACCGCATGCGGTCGTATCTCGATGCAACCGGCGACATTTGAGCTGATCCGCAGTGGCGGAGCAAAGAAAGGCGATGTGCTGGGAATTGCGCGCATCGCGGCCATCCAGGGTGCCAAGCGCACGCCGGATCTGATCCCGCTGGCGCATCCGATCAACATTACCCGTGTTGCCGTGGAGTTTGTGCCAGATGCCGGTTCATCGAGTATCGAATGTCGTGCCACGGTGGAAACGATGGGGCGGACCGGGGTCGAGATGGAAGCGCTGACAGCCGTCGGCACCGGCTTGTTGACGATATACGACATGGTCAAAGCGGCTGATCGCGGAATGACCATTTCCGATATTCGTCTGCTGGAAAAGCGTGGTGGCAAATCCGGCGACTTTGTTGCCTAGAGTCCCAGCAGCGCCTTCAGGACTCCGGCCAATCCGCAGGCCAGTATTACCGGGATGATGCCGGCAATATTGCGCATCAGGGCAATCGCAGCGACGGCGGTCAATATTGCCGAGAATGCATCGAAGCCGCCGCCCAAAGGCATGGCGTCGCTGGCATGCGGCCACCATACCTTCCAGGCGAAAAACACACCCAGGTTGACAATGACGCCGACCACTGCGGCCGTGATCGCGGTCAACGGTGCGGTGAATTTCAGCTGCCCGTGGGTCGATTCCACTACGGGCCCACCGATCAGAATAAAAAGAAATGACGGCAGGAAAGTGAAGAAAGTGACCACGGCTGCGGCGAGCACAGCGCCCGCAAAAAGCAGGTCCGGCCCCAGGACCGCCTTGGTCCAACCGCCCACGAAGCCGACAAACGCGACCACCATGATCAGCGGGCCGGGTGTGGTTTCGCCCAGCGCGAGGCCATCGATCATCTGTTGGGGGGTCAACCATTGAAAGGTATCGACGGCTCCCTGATAGACATAGGGCAGCACCGCATATGCGCCGCCGAAGGTCAGCAGGGCGGCCTTGGTGAAAAACCAGCCCATGTCGGCAAGCGAATGGGCTTTGCTGTCAAGTGCCAGCAAGAGGCCCATTGCTGATATCCAGAGCCCAAGTCCGATGGCGAGGTAGGTGGAAAAACGCCGCCAGCTGAAAACGGCGTGTGGCGGCGTGGGCGTGTGATCGTCGATCAGGGCCACGCTGTCCTGCGCCGGCAAATCATGCTGTCCGCCGAGCGCGAATTGGCGGGGTGCCCATTTGCCGCCCGCCGCACCCGCCAGGGCCGCGGCGGCAACGATCAGCGGGAAGGGTAGCCTGGCCAGAAAGATGGCCGTGAACGAGGCCACGGCGATGACCACCAGTGCCGGGCTTTTCAACGTTCTCAGTCCGATGCGCCACGCGGCGAACAATACGATCGCCGTCACTGCCGGCTTGATGCCTGCCAGCAATCCGGCAACCACGGGCACGGTGCCAAACGAGAGATAAATCCACGATAACGCAATCAGGATGAACAGCGACGGCAGCACGAACAGGGCGCCCGCCACAATGCCACCCCAGGTGCCGTGCATCAGCCAGCCGATGTAGGTTGCCAGTTGCTGCGCCTCAGGCCCCGGCAGCACCATGCAGTAGTTGAGCGCGTGCAGGAAGCGCTTCTCGGATATCCAGCGATGGCGTTCCACCAGTTCGCGATGCATGATCGCAATCTGTCCCGCCGGTCCGCCAAAGCTGATAAAGCCGAGCTTCAGCCAGAACTGCAGGGCGCGACCGAACGGAATGGCTGGCGTGCTCATGGGCGATGCGCCAGCGTGTGAGCAGATTTTTTGGCTGCCGTCGCTGGTGACTTGCTGTCGCGATTGCATAGCGCCATTTCGATTCCGTGCGTAACGAACATGTTGAGATTTGCCGGACGGCCCCAAGCTTTACCGGTGGTACTATAGAAATAGACTCTAGCCAGACTTCTCATCTCACCCGCCATGAACACCACGCAAATAAACCAGGAACTCGACGTCAAAGGCCTCAATTGTCCACTGCCCATCCTGCGCGCCAAGAAGGCGCTGGCCAATATGGAGTCGGGTCAGGTGTTGAAGGTGATCGCGACCGATCCGGGCTCGGTCAAAGACTTCGCCGCATTCTGCAAGCAGACTGGCAACCCCTTGCTGGCATCGGAAGAGTCGCCAACCGAATTCACCTTCGTCATCTCCAAGCGCTGAATTTTACAAGAGCACTGGCCGGAAACGACCGCTGGATGCGGCTTTCCGGGCATATGCCTCGGAGATGGCCGTATTTATTGGCTTCCAGCGGGGTGGCCCAGGCGATTTGGCGCTTTGCCCAACTTCCAGCATAGCCAGGTAGCGGCCCGTCCCAATACATTTGCGATAGCCAGTTTGCGGCCGAACAGGCTGCGTCTGATGGCGAATTCAGTCATGCGATTACTCCTTAGGGATCAACGTACAAGTCAGTAAATAGAGGCGTGCCGGGGCTGATGGCGTAGCGTTCGAAATCGGTCACGCCGGCTTGGCGCAGGACGCTTTCGTCGAGAAAGAAATTGCCGCTGTTGGTCCTGGCGTCCGATGTCAATATGCAATGTGCGGCGTCGGCCATGATGTCGGCGTTGCGGCTGGCCTTCATTACTTCTTCAGGAAAATTGAATTCGATCGCCGCTGTAGCTATCGAGGTGCGCGGCCACAGTGAATTGACCGCGATGCCCTGTGAACGGAATTCCGCCGACATGCCCAGCGTGCACATGCTCATGCCGTACTTCGACATCGTGTAGGCGGTGTAGTGCTCGAACCAGCCCGGCGTCATCGACATCGGCGGCGAAAGATTGAGGATGTGCGGGTTGCGGCCCTGCTGCGCACTTGCCAGCAGGTGTGGAATGCAGGCTTGCGAGACCAGAAAGGTTCCACGCACATTGCAGTCGAAAATAAGGTCGAAGCGTTTGGCCGGTGTGGCCATGGTCGGTGTAAGCGAAATCGCACTGGCATTGTTGACGCAGATGTCGATACCGCCGAAATGTGCGGCACACTGCTCGACTGCAGCGGTGATATTGTCCGCATCGCGCACGTCCAATTGAATTGCCAGCGCGTGGCCGCCTGCGGCTTCAATTTCCTTGGCGACACTGTGAATGGTGCCCGGTAGCTTGGGATGCGGCTCCACGGTTTTGGCGCAGATGGCGACGTTGGCGCCGTCGCGTGCGGCACGCAATGCGATGGCGCGGCCGATGCCGCGTGAAGCGCCGGTAATGAACAGCGTTTTGCCCTTCAGAGTTTGTGTATCAGCCACTTGATTTGTCCGTCCGTCTCAGTTTCCCCGGAATTCCGGTTTGCGCTTTTCAACAAAGGCGGTCACGCCTTCCTTGAAATCACTGGTGCGGGCGCATTCCTCAAAGCAGGCGATCTCGTCGTCAAGGTGTTGCGACAGCGGCGTGTCGAACGATTGTGTGATCAGCCGCTTGGCGCGGGCGAAAGCTTGCGTGGCGCCACGGGCGAGACGCTCGGCCAGTTTGAGAGTTTCCGCTTCCAATTGATCGGCTGCGACGACTTTGTTGACGAGGCCCAGTTCCAATGCCTGTGCAGCGTTGAGGGCATCGGACAGCATGACCAGCTCCGTTGCCTTTTTCATCCCGACAATGCGGGGCAGGAAAAACGTGCTGCCGCCATCGGGCGACAGGCCGATTTTCGAATAAGCCGTAGTGAAACTTGCTGTCTCATCGGCTATTGCGAAATCGCACGCCAGTGCCACGCTGAGTCCTGCGCCTGCTACCGCGCCGTGAATCTGCGCGATCACCGGAAACGGCAGCTTGCAGATATTGATGATGCCCGCATGCAAGGCATCGCCCAGCGGTTTGACTTCATCGGCGATTACATCCCGGCGCTGATAGAACAAGCCGACATCGCCACCGGCAACAAAAGCCTTTCCCGCGCCTTTGACGATGAGTGCGCGCAGCGTGGTCGAATTCATCAGATTGGCCGTGAGATCGCGCATGCCGAGGATCAGCTCGTCGTTCATGGCGTTGAAGACCGCAGGGCGGTTGAAGGTCAGCGTGCCTATCGTGCCGCGCTGTTCGAACAGGATGGTGTCGTTCATAGGGTGTCCGGGAGCTATTTTTCCGGCGGCTGTACCGGTGGCGGAATGATGCCGCGCTCGATGTAAATATCGCACAAGTGTACGCGCAAACGTTTTTGGTTGAAGGCGTATGCCACCACACCCATGGCACATAACAGGCCGCAGACCAGATAAGCGTGCGGTGCGCCAATATGCTGCGCCAGCCAGCCTGCGGAAAAATGTCCCAGCGGTACGGCGCCGGTAAAGAAGGTGGAATAGACGCTGACCACGCGGCCGCGTTTTTCGTCATCCACCACGGTCTGGATGATGGTGTTGACCGAGGCTGAGGTGCCCATGATGCCCATGCCGACACACGCCATGGCCAGCATCGACAGCCAGGTGATTTTGAACGGGGCCAGTAGCGAAAAGGCGATGGCGCCCAGCGCCGCCAGCGAGGCGGTGAACAGGATCCAGCGCGAAAGCCCGCGCACGTTCTGCCGGCTGGCGAGGATGATGGCGCCGGTCAGTGCGCCAATACCGACCGCACTGACGAAGAGGCCGTGCAGTTCCGCGCCCTTGCCAAAGGTCTCAACCGCGATGGCGGGCATCAGGATCGAATAGGGGTTGATGGTGAAGCTGACGATGCCGACGATGAGGACGAGCGGCAGGATCACCGGGCTGGAGAGCGCAATGCGCCAGCCTTCCGCCAAGTCGGCCAGCAATGACTGGCCACTGCGTGCGCGCTTGATGTCGCGGGGTGCAATGCGTCGAAGCTGGAACACGACGGCAAGATAGGAGATGGCGTTGATGCCGAAACATGCCGCTTCGCCGACTGCGGCAATCAGCACGCCGCCAAACGCCGGCCCCATCAGCCGCGTCGCGTTGATGTTGGCGGAATTGAGCGCAATGGCGTTGGGCAGGTCTTCCTTGTCTTCGATCAGTTGGGCGAAGAAGGAGTGGCGGGTGGTAACCTCAACGGCGCTCAATATGCCCTGCACGAACGCAAATGCGCCCAGCAGCGGAACAGTCATGTGGCCGAACCAAGTCAGCGTTGCCAGCGTGGCGGCATGGAAGAACAAGATCGTTTGCACCGTCATCAGCAGCTTGCGGCGGCTGACGCGGTCCGACAATGCGCCGGCGAACGGCGTGACAAACAGGTACGGAATCATCGCCAGGAAGCCCACTGTGCCGGTGGCACCGGTTGAACCGGACAGGCGATAGGTGAGCCACATGATGGCCACCGACTGCATCCATGACCCGATCTGCGATATTGCCTGGCCGACGTAATAACGGCGGAAATTCTGGTGGCGCAGCGCGCGCAGGGCGTAGGGGAACTGCATTTAATATTGAAACTCTAGCACTGGTGCGGATTTACGGGCATTTATGGCCTGGAGACCGCGCCAGTGCTAGAGATTGGTATGGCTGTCCTTATTTGAGTTTGTCCATCTGCGCGGAGATTTCGACCAGCTTCGCCTTGAATTCGGCAACGCGTTTCTTTTCCTGTTCAACGACAGCTGCAGGCGCGCGATCAACGAAGCTGGCGTTGCCGAGCTTGGTTTCTGCCTTGGTGATCTCGGTTTCCAGTCGCAGCTTTTCCTTGCCCAGCCGCGCACGCTCCGCGTCGACATCGATCTTGATGTCAAGCATCCACTTGCCGCTGGAAGTCACCGCGACTGGCGCATTGGCCTCCGGTAACTGGGCGACCTGATGCGCTTCCAAAACCTTGCATAGCGCGTTGAGGTAGGGGAGCTGCGGCGCAATCGTCGCTTCCTTTCCCTCAACAAACAGCGGCACGCGCTCGGCCGGTGACACACTCATTTCGCCGCGCAGGTTGCGCACGGCATTGATCGATTCTTTCAGCACCATCACAAAGGCTTCGGCGTCGGCGTCGATTTTTTCCGGCTGTGAAATTGGATAAGCGGCCAGCATGATGGTTTCGCCCTTGCGCCCAGCCAAGGGAGCGACCTTCTGCCACAGCTCTTCCGTGATGAACGGAATGATCGGGTGCGCCAGACGCAGCATCGTCTCTAACACGCGCAGCAGGGTGCGGCGTGTGCCGCGCTGCTGGGCCGGTGTGCCATTCTGCAACTGCATTTTGGCCAGCTCCACGTACCAGTCGCAGTACTCGTCCCAAACAAATTTGTAGATGGCGCTGGAGGCATTGTCGAAACGGTACTCGGCGAAAGCCTCTGCAACATCTGCTTCGGTGCGCTGCAACTGGCTGACAATCCAGCGGTCAGCCGGCGAGAAATCGTTGTAGCCTTCCGGTCCGCAATCGCCGACGCACTCTTCGATGCCGCGATCGAAGTCGCTCTTGCCTTCCACCTGCATCAGTACAAAGCGCGTGGCGTTCCAAAGTTTGTTGCAGAAATTGCGATAGCCCTCGCAGCGGCTCAAATCGAAATTGAGCGTTAGCGACAGCGGCGCCAGCGATGTGAACGTAAAACGCAGTGCGTCTGTGCCATAGGCGGGAATGCCTTTCGCGAAGTTCTTGCGGATGTACTTTTCCGCTTTTTCCTTGTGTGCGGCCAGCATCAGGCCCTTGGTCGACTTCTCCAGCAGCGCATCCAGCGTAATGCCGTCAATCAGGTCCAGCGGGTCCAGCGTGTTGCCCTTGGACTTCGACATCTTCTGGCCTTCGGCATCGCGCACCATGGCATTGATGTACACATGCTTGAAAGGTACTTTGTCGGTGAAGTGCAGTGTCAGCATGATCATCCGTGCTACCCAGAAGAAGATGATGTCGTTGCCAGTGACAAGCACGGAGGAGGGCAGGAAGGCCTTCAGATCCGGCGTATCTTTCGGCCAGCCGAGCGAAGAGAAGGGCACCAGCGCCGAGGAGAACCAGGTGTCGAGCACGTCGGCATCGCGGGTCAATGGTTTGCCGCCGGATTTGGCCAATGCTTCAGCTTCGCTGCGCGCAACGTAAACCTTGCCGTCAGCGTCGTACCAAGCCGGGATTTGGTGTCCCCACCATAGTTGGCGAGAAATGCACCAGTCCTGGATGTTGTTGAGCCAATGGTTGTAGGTCGCTGACCAGTGCTCGGGGTAAAACCTGACGTCGCCACTGGCCACGGCATCGAGCCCACGCTTGGCCAGGCCATCCATCTTCATGAACCACTGGTCTGTCAGCATCGGCTCAGTGACTTCACCGGTGCGACCGCATATCGGCACCATGTTTTTGTGTGGCACGATCTTGACCAGCAGGCCTTGTGTCTCAAGATCGGCCAGCACTTTCTTGCGCGCCACATAGCGATTCAATCCGCGATAGGCTGCAGGAGCCTCGCCCGCCATATTGGCGTCGAAATCCATGATCACCACCAGCGGGATGTTGTGACGCATCGCTGCCTGATAGTCATTGAAGTCATGCGCACCGGTAATCTTGACGCAACCCGAGCCGAACGCCGGATCGACGAAACTGTCGGCTATGATCGGGATCTTGCGATCGCACAGTGGCAGGTCAACAAGCTTGCCGACCAGATGTTTGTAGCGCTCGTCATCCGGATGCACGCACAAGGCACCGTCGCCCAGCATCGTTTCCGGCCGTGTGGTCGCAATGGTCATGCCACGCATGGTCTCGCCGGCCATTTCCCCCGCGCCCTGCTGCGGTCCATCTGAGAACGGATAGAGGATGTGCCACATATTGCCCTGGCGTTCCTCCATATCGATTTCGAGATCAGACACTGCGGTCTTCAGCACGGGATCCCAATGCACCAGTCGCTTGCCGCGATAGATCAGGCCTTGCTCGTACATTCGTACGAACACTTCACCGACCGCGGCCGACATGGTCGCGTCCATCGTGAAATAACCACCTTGGTGGCCTTCGGTATCGGCGTATTCCCAGTTGGCTGAGTCGCCCAGACGGCGCATCTGGCGGGTGATGGTCGAACCCGATTCCTGTTTCCATTCCCAGACACGTTTGATGAACGCGTCACGCCCCAAGTCGTGGCGCGATTTTCCGTCTGCCTGCAGCTGGCGCTCGACCACAATCTGCGTGGCAATACCGGCGTGATCGGTCCCCACCACCCAGTTGGTGTTGTCACCCTTCATGCGGTGATAGCGGATCAGCGTGTCCATCAGCGTCTGCTGGAACGCGTGTCCCATGTGCAGCGTGCCGGTCACGTTTGGCGGCGGTAGTTGAATGCAGTACGCCGGTTTGCTGCTGTCCGCACCGGACTTGAAGTAGCCGGCTGCTTCCCAGCGTGGGTACCAGTGCGACTCGATCGCCACCGGGTCGAATGACTTGGCCAGCGAGCTTTCGGTTGTAGGGGAGGTAGGGGGTGCCGCGGAAGTTGCCTGGTTCATGAAGCGATCAATCAGATTTGCAGAAATTTAAGTTTGTCGCGGTGCGCTGCGACCAAGAGAGATTATTTTTGGCGCAATTTATCGGCCAACGCGGCGTTGACCGCGTCGCCAATTTCATTGGCGATTTCCTGGCGCATGTCGGTGATGACGTTGGTGATGGCTAGGTTGATCTGTGTTGCGAGTTGCGCCGCGATGCGGTCTTCCAGCTTGTTGGCCAACTCGCGATCGAGTTTTCCGTAGACGCGGGTGAAAATTTCCTGCGATAGCGCATCAACCTCCGGTTCGGAAAGCTGCTTCAATATATCAGCAGTATCGACTGGCGCAGGCTCCCATGTGGGGGCGTTAATCAGTTCCGTCAGCACCGGCACGTTGCGGTCATCGATGGTGTCGGCGGGGCGTGGGGACGTGCTGTGGCGTCCAAGCAGGGCATCAACCTTACCGGCGAGCTCGCGATCTTTATCCATTGGCTTTCATGTCCTGATGCGTGACGTCGAAGCCGCGCGACTTGTAGAACTTGATTCGCTCGCGGGCGCGAA
>JAEUNB010000090.1 GCA_016790625.1 Betaproteobacteria bacterium
CCTTCGGTCTGCTTGGCTGCCGTGGTCGCGGGCGCTTGCGCCAAGGCCAGCGCCGACACAAGCAGCACGCTCAACGGCGCCAAAATTCGAGTTGTGATGGATTTCAACATCATCGCTCCAAAAAAGAAAAAACCTGTCCGGTATCGGACAGGTTTTGCGAAAAACACACTGTCTCGCTTTAGCCGGATTCAGGGTTCGCAAACCAAGCTGCACAACCCAGCGCCCGCAAGCTGAGGGAACGGGTTCCCGCTCAAATCGGCGCAAGTCCAATTTTACGCGTTACAGCCCCGCGATTCCAGTGTGGTTACCGCCCGGATTGTGCCGGTATGTGACTTGGTGCTAGCGGTTGTGCGGCCGCGCCAGCCACTCCAGCGCCAACGTGGTGAGCGCCCGCACACCCACCTTCAGGCCATTTTCGTCGACGTAAAACCGTGGGCTGTGATTGGACGGCGCGTATTTGCAATCCTGATCCGGCGGGGTGCAGCCGATGAAGAAGAAAAAGCCCGGCACTTCCTTCTGGTAGTAGGAAAAATCCTCCGCGCCGCAGGTCTTGGGACAAATACCGACATTAGCCGCGCCGGCGGCGCGCTCCAACACCGGCACCGACCAGTCGGTCAATGCGGGATCGTTTACCGTCACCGGGTAGCCGTGGGCGATGTGTACCTTGGCCTTGGCGCCACCCGATTCGGCGATCAGCGTGGTGATCTTCTGGATGAATTCGTGGATCTCGCTGCGATGCTTCTCGTCGAAGGCGCGGATGGTGCCTTCCATCTTCGCTTCGTCGGGAATGATATTGCTGCGGTTGCCCGCCTGGAAGCTGCCGACCGTAACGACGGACGGCTCTTCGGTGAGATTCATCTTGCGCGAGACGATGGTCTGCAAGCCGAGCACGATCTGCGAACCGACCACGATGGGATCGACACCCGACCACGGTTGCGCTCCATGCGTCTGCTCGCCGCGCACAAAGATGCGGAACTGGTCGGCGCTGGCCATCAGGGGGCCTGAGCGATAGCCGACGCGATTGGTGTGAAGCTTCGAGGTAATGTGCAGGCCGAACACTGCATCGACCGGCGGATTCTGCATGCAGCCCTGCTCGATCATCAGCTTGGCGCCGCCCTCTTCGCCAATCGGCGGCATTTCCTCGGCGGGCTGGAAAATGAATTTCACCGTGCCTGCGATTTGTTCGCGCATGCCGGCAAGGATTTCCGCCACGCCCATCAGGATCGCGACGTGCGTATCGTGGCCGCAGGCGTGCATCACGCCGGCTTCAGCGCCGTTCCATTGGGTGCGCACGGTGCTCTTGAACGGCACATCGGTTTCCTCGGTCACGGGAAGGCCATCCATGTCGGCGCGCAGCGCAACGCACGGCCCCGGCTTGGCGCCCTTCAATACACCGACCACGCCAGTGTAGGCCACCTTGTCGCGCACGTCGTCGAAGCCCAGCGCGCGCAAGTGAGCAGCGACGAGTCCGCCGGTACGGAATTCGCGATTGCCGAGTTCCGGATTGGCGTGCAGGTCGCGCCGCCAGGCGATGACTTTGTCGTTGAGCCGATCGGCGTGCTGGGCGATCAGGGTATCGAGGGCAACAAAGGCGTCGGGCGCATTCATGGATTTACTCGCAAATGAAGACAAGCCATTATCTCACCCCGGCGGAATGGCCCGGTACGCGCCTGGCTATAATGCGTTTAAAGGAAAAGTCATGGATCACCTCACTCCGCATCAGGCGCACGATTTTCTGAAAAAAGAACCGACGGCGGTGTTCGTCGATTGCCGCAGCGAAATGGAATTCCTCTTCGTCGGCCATCCGGTCGGTGCGATGATGATTCCGTGGAACGATGGGCCGGATTGGGACATCAACCCACACTTCGTTGGCCAGGTGAAAAAAGCGGTGGGACATTCCACGCATCGCCCGGTCGTCATTATCTGCCGCAGCGGCAATCGCTCAGTCGATGCCGGCGAGGCGCTGGAAGCGGCCGGATTTACCCGCGTGTACAACGTGCTGGAAGGTTTCGAGGGGGATCTGGACGAGAACCATCAGCGTGGAAAGCTGGGCGGCTGGCGTAAGGCCGGATTGCCTTGGGAACAGGTTTAGCCCGCCTTCCCAGCACAGATGAATAAAACTCCAGCATTGGCGCGGATTTTCAGGCATTTTCGGCTAGAAAGCCTCACCAATGCTGGAGTTTCATTTCCTGATTTCACTCAATGCGCCGCTTCTATCTGATCGCCGCCATCATCGGCGGCATCGCGCCGTACGCCACCTATTTTGCGTACCTGACGTGGGTGCCGGGCTCGTCCAGCGCGCTCTCGCTGGCCTGGGGAAATCCGATTGCCGCCGCGACGCTGATGGACTTCAGCATTTCCTGTCTGGTGTTCTGGCCGTTTCTGTTCAGTGAAGCCAAACGCCTCGGCATCAGACACGCGTGGATTTATGTGGTGGTGAATGTGCTGATAGGTCTATCGTGCGCACTCCCGGCATTCCTGTATGCCCGGGAAAAGAAAAACCCCGCCTGAGCGGGGTTTCTCACACGCGCCGAAGCTGGATTACAGCGCCAGAGCTTTTTCGATATCGGCGAGCTTGAATCTCGCCATGGCGAGGTTGGACTTCGCCTTGTCGAGCACGATATACATGAACAGCGAGCCCTTGTTCGGAATCGGCCGCAGGATGTGATATTGCGTGCCCAGCGTGATCAGGATGTCTTCAATGCTGTCCTTCAGGCCGAGCGCCGACATCGTTTTCATTTTCGACTTGATGACCTCGCTGTTGCCGGCGGCGGCAACGTCGAGATTGACGCCGCCACCCGCCTTGGCCAGCAGCATGCCGGTGCCGTAGTCGGCGATCAGGCAGCCGACAGCGCCATCAATTTGCATCAGTGCAGCAAGGGTTTCATTGGCATTTGCCATTTGTGATTCTCCGTAGTGAGTTGAATTAAGTGTCTTTGACGCTATCTTGGGGCTGGGTTCATGGGTTGATGCGCCCCTGTTGTCTACTTCTACCCGCGGAGCCGGCTCCGGCACCGGCATGTTTGCCGGTGGCTTTTGCGTGGTTACTCCGCTGATTTCCTGCCAAACTTTTGTGTAATCGTTGGGATCCGATTCCGCGAACGCCGCCTTGATCGAAAGCTTCGCCAACCTTTCCGACAGCACATCCCGCGCAACCTGCGCCTTGCTACCGGAGAGCACGACGACCTTGTCGCACAAGCGCAACGGACCGTCTTTGCTGAAACTCGCCGCCGCGATTTCCGCAACCTCGCTTTCCTTGACGCCGGAGAGGATGAAGAAAACATCATCGGCTCCACTGGCAATCGACTTGAACAACGGCTCCTTGAGCAAGTCGACCACGGCGCAAACAACGCGATGGTTGCCAAGCGTCGACTCGATATCGACCAAGTCAACGCTATGACTGTCGTTGGTTCCGCGCGAATAGAACTCCACCCGCTTCAATCGCGAGGACGGCATGTTGGCAATCCAGTTCGCGAGCGCGGCGCTTTTGACGTGAACGTCGGACAGCAAGAGGGTCTTGCGGTGCGTCTTGCGCACCTCCGGAGCCACCTTCATTCAGGGAGCAACGAAGCGGCCGATTACCTCCGACGCGCGCAGATTGCGCCGCGAGGTCAAATCCCTCTTCAGGTCCTTTATGCGATCTCCAATACCGAGATCGTCGCCGCGAAAGCTGACAAAACTCAGATTCCATTCCCTGAAATCGCGTTCGCCGATAGCGTCGCAGGACAGCATCTCGACATGATCGAGGCGCTTGTCCGACTTCAGCTGTTCGTAGGCTTTCATGACTTCGTTCCTGCCGCCCTCAAGAACCTCGACGAGGTAGGACTCGACGAGTAGCGACATGCCCGTGATTTCATTTTGAGCGGCACTCGCAACGAAGTTGTCGTTGATAGAATTTGCCGTCTGACGCGCGTTGGTTCCATGCGCAAATCTGCCAACCAGTGTCAGCGCCGAAATACTCCGCGCCGATTTTTCGAATTCCATGCTACTGCCCCTATTTTTTATTTTTGCATTGTCGTATCGATCAGTGAATGCATCATAAGTTCGCGCTAATGGACTGACAATAGTAACAATGTGACAGTTTGCAATTTGTTGTATTGCGTTTTCGGAAACAACGGCCGGCGCGATTTCAAATGTTTTTTTCAGAAATTTTTGCAATAACTTTTTCCCGCGAAATATTTCGCGCCATCGACGTGGCTCCATCTTTCGCGTTAATCGACGTTGTCGTGAGTAGGCAAAAGAAAGTAGAAACCATCTCTTCGAAAAAATATGAATGCTCCCAATAGTTCATCGTCAATGCCATCTTTGCCGCCGGCTTCATTGGCCTGGACGATCTGGGGCTTGGGCGCGGCGCTGTATTTCATCGGCTTCTACCAGCGTGTCTCGCCCGCCGTCATCACCAGCGAGCTCACCGACGCATTCGCGCTGACCGCTGCGGGATTGGGCAACCTGTCGGCGTTTTATTTCTACAGCTACGTCGCGATGCAGATCCCCACCGGCATCCTCGCCGACAAGCTCGGGCCGCGACGACTGCTGACGGCAGGCGCCATCGTTGCCGGTATCGGTACGGCCGTGTTCGCAATCGCAAGCGATGTGGCAATGGCCAATCTGGGACGGCTGCTGATAGGTGCGTCGGTCGGCGTGGCGTTCGTTGCCATGCTGAAGTTGGCCAGTCACTGGATGCCGCCACGTCAGTTTGCGCTGACATCGGGCATCGCGCTTGCCGTCGGCGTATTCGGCGCGGTCTCGGCCGGCGCGCCGCTGCGCTTGCTGGTGAACGAATTCGGCTGGCGCAATGTGATGTGGATGAGCGCTGCGCTGACGCTGTTGCTGGCGGTGGTGACGTGGCTGATGGTGCGCGATGATCCGGCGGATCGCGGCTACAAAAGTTATTTTGAAGACAGCCACGAACCCGCAGCCAAGCCCAGAATTCTCGATGGCTTGAAGGAAGCACTGCGCTATCGCAATGTGGTGCTGCTGTTCTTCATCCCCGGCGCGGCAAGTTCGCTGGTGCTGACCTTCGCCGGACTATGGGGCGTGCCTTTTCTAACCACCCATTACGCGCTGACGCAAACCAACGCCGCCGGTCTGTGTTCGGCGATGATGGTGGCATGGGCTGTCGGCAGCATCGCGTATAGCGCCGCGTCCGACCGTCTCGGCCGCCGGAAACCGCTCTACATCGGCGGACTGCTGATTTCAATGCTGCTGTGGGCGGCGCTGATTTATGAGCGCAACTGGTCGTATCCGATGCTGTGCACGTTGCTGGTGGCGATCGGCTTTTTCAGCGGTTGCTTCATCATCAGTTTCGCCTTCGCCAAGGAATCCGGCCCGGCGCGCCTTGCCGGCACGGTTTCAGGCATCAGCAATATGGGGGTGATACAGGGGCCGATGTACATGCAGCCGCTGGTGGGGCTGATCCTCGATCGCAACTGGCACGGCGCGATGTCCAACGGCAAACGCGTTTACGAATTCGCCTCTTACCAGCAAGGATTCGCGCTGATGCTGGCGTGGGGCGCCGTGGCGTTGGTGTTGCTGCTGTTTACCAAGGAGACTTACTGTAAGCAGGGTGCCTAGCCCGCCCGCTTCTGCGTCCTGACTGTGCGCCGGTATCCCGCCCAGCACACATAGCCGCTCAGCATCATCGCCCCCATGCCGAGCGACAGGAGCAGCGGCGAATGCGAGAGTGCAGGCGAAATCACACCGGCCACCAGCGCGTTGATCATGCCGCCGACGAAAGCCGACAGCGAAGTCGCCATGCCGCGACGCGAGGGGAACAAATCCATCACCAGCAACGATAGAGATGGAAACGCGGTCGCCGTGCCCATGGCATAGAGATAAATCGGCACGACAGCCCACGGCAATGCTGGCGGCGTGAGCGCGGAGTAAACGACATTGAAGCCGACCGCCAGCAGCATGATCATGTAACCGGCCCGCACCGTCTTCGCCGCCGACCATTTTCCCGCCACACGCCCGGAAATAAATGCTCCGCTCATGATGCCGCCGATTCCGGGCACGAACAGCCACGCGTATTCAGTCGGGCCCAGATGCAGATGCTGCGGCAGGAACACCGGCGCTGAAAGAATGTAGAGAAAGAAGCCGTTGAAGTTGAACCCCGCGGCGAACGACAGCAGCAGGAATGGAATGCTGGCACCGACTTCGCGATAACCGGCCAGCAACGGCTGCAGGCGGAATGGTTGCCGCTTCTCTGGCGGCAGAGTTTCGTGAAATGAATAAATGCTCATCACGATCAGCGCAGCGGTAAAGACAGCAAGGAACCAGAAGATCGAATGCCAGCCATACGCCGCATACAGAAAGCCGCCCAGCACCGGCGCAATCGCGGGCGCCAAACCGAACCACATCGTCACCATCGACATCACGCGCTGCGCGTCGGCATCGGCAAACAGATCGCGCACCATCGCGCGGCCCACCACCATGCCGGCACCCACAGACACCCCTTGCATCGTACGGAAGAACAGCAATTGGCCGATGGTCTCAGACATCGCGCAGCCGATGGTGCCGATCAGGAATATCGCGAGGCCCCAGAGGATGATCGGCTTGCGGCCGAAGCTGTCCGAGAGCGCGCCATGGAACAGGAACATCACTGCGAAGCCGATCAGGTAGACCGAAAACGTCTGCTGCATCTGCAGCGTCGATGCACTGAGGTCGCTGGCGATGGTCGGGAATGCGGGAATGTAGGTGTCGACCGCGAATGGCCCAAGCATGCCAAGTGCGGCCAGCAACAGCGCCAGCAGCCAGCGCGGCGTGTCGTGGTGGGCGTGCGGTTTGGCGTCTGACATTTCAGATAATTTTCAACGAAGCACAGGCTGGAAACCAAGCGCTGGCGCGGCTCTCCGAGGCAATGCCGTGGAAAAGCTTATGGATGCTGGCTTTCCGGGCAATGGCTTGTTGAAATTCGATCACAATGTTGCCTTATCCATCTTGCGATACTGAATTGCTTCGGCGATATGCGCGCTGGTAATCCCGTCAACGCCGGCAAGATCCGCAATGGTTCGTGCCACTTTCAGCACCCGGTGATACGCGCGCGCCGACAAACCCATGCGCTGGATCGCCGACTTCAGCAGTTCTTCCCCAGCGCTGTCGGGCTTGCACACGTCATCGATTTCTTTTGGCGCCAGTTTTGCGTTCGGTTTGCTCTGGCGCTTCATCTGCATCTGGAATGCACGCTCGGTGCGTTCGCGCATCGCATCACTACCCTCACCCTTCGACGCCTTGACCAGCTCCAGCTGCGGCACGGCCGGGACTTCGATCTGCAAATCGATCCGATCCAGCAGTGGCCCGGAAATCTTGCTGCGGTAACGCGAGATCTGGTCCGGCGTGCAGCGGCATTTGTTGAGGTAATGGCCGAGGTAACCGCAGGGACAGGGATTCATCGCCGCGATCAACTGGAACTCGGCAGGAAAATCGGCCTGACGCGCCGCGCGCGAAATGGTGATGCGCCCCGACTCCAGCGGTTCGCGCAATACTTCAAGCACATTGCGCTCGAACTCCGGCAACTCATCAAGGAACAATACCCCCTGATGCGCCAATGAAATTTCGCCGGGACGCGGATTGCTGCCACCACCCACCAGCGCAACGCCGGACGCTGTGTGATGCGGCGCGCGGTAGTTGCGCTTCTTCCAGTTCTCGACTTTGAAACCACCCATCGCCAGGCTTTGCACGGCGGCAGCCTCCAGCGCTTCGGCATCTGTCATCGCCGGCAGGATGCCGGGGAAGCGCGAAGCCAGCATGGTCTTGCCGGTACCAGGTGGTCCCATCATCAACACGCTGTGGCGACCGGCGGCGGCAATTTCCAACGCGCGCTTGGCCTGCGCTTGTCCTTTCACTTCGGACATGTCGGGGTAGTGCGATGCAGCGTTGGCAACCATCACTGAATCGACTGCAAATGGCGTTATCGCTTCACGTCCCGCCAGATGTGCGCACACCTGCAGCAGATTTCTTGCGCCCAATACGGTCGCATCGCTCACCAGCGCTGCTTCAGGTGCAGACGCCGCCGGCAGGATGAATGCGCGGCCATCGCCGTAGGCCTTGAACGTCATTGCCAGAGCGCCGCGAATCGTGCGCAGGTCCCCCGTCAGTGCGAGTTCGCCGGCGAATTCGTACTGCTTCAATTTGTCGCCAGAAATCTGGCCGCTGGCGACCAGGATGCCGATGGCGATCGGCAAATCGAAACGGCCGCTTTCCTTCGGCAGATCGGCTGGGGCGAGATTGACCGTGATGCGGCGCGAGGGAAATTCGAAACGCGCGTTTAGCAATGCAGCACGTACGCGATCCTTGCTCTCCTTCACTTCCGCTTCGGGCAGGCCGACGATGGTGAACGACGGCAGACCGTTGGCCAGATGCACCTCGACAGTAACGAGGGGCGCTTCCATGCCCGACAGGGCACGGGAATAAAGGACAGCGAGTGACATGCCGGTTAGTCTGCTTTCGAACGTACCGCGAGGTTACTTGCCATCGGCTGCGAGCTTGCGTTCGAGTGCGGCAATGCGTTGCTCCAATGCCACCAGCTTTGCGCGCGATTTTTCCAGCAGCGCGCGCTGAATTTCAAATTCTTCCTGCGTCACCAAGCCTTGCTGGGCCAATTTGGAAACCAGGTGCTGGCGCGCGTTTTTTTCCAGACCCGACAGGGGCGAATCCTTGATGGCGGCGTCGACTTTGGCAGCAAGCTGGGTCAATGCATCCAGCGCTGCAGCGGATTTGGTCATGATGATCAGACTGATTGCGAATAACAAACATCATTCTAACTGACGGCGCAAATCGCTATTTAGCCGAAGGGGTTGCGCCATCGAACCACGCCGCCCCAATCCAGTGCAAAGGGCTATCAGCCCGCTTCGCTTTGGTGCGCGATTTTGGTGCAATGCACCATCATTATTCCAACCAATTGATTAATTTATAAATTTTGCGTGGCATGCAACGTGCTAAAGCCCTGATGGAGCAATTTCCTTCCAACCACTTCAGGGGTTTATCGATGAAAAAAATTGCCAAGCACGTGGCATTCGCCGGTTTTGTTGCTGCTGCACTCGCAAGCGCGCAAGTCTCTGCGCAGACTGCTCCACCCGCGGCTCCCGCACCGGCAGCACCTGCCGCACCCGAACCCACGCCGGAACACACGCTGGTACCGAAGGTCTCCCTTTACAGCGAGTACGAATATCGCGGCATTGGCCAGACCTCGGAAAAGCCGGCCCTGCAGTTCAATCTGGACTATTCGCATTCCAGCGGTTTTTATCTCGGGACCTTCATCACCAATATCAAATGGCTGAAGGACTACAAAAGCCTGGGTGCCGCGCAGGAGTCAGCAGCGGTAGAAGTCGACTTGTTCGGTGGCTACAAGTTTGAAGTCGTAAAGGACGTGACGCTGGATCTGGGTTATCTGCGCTACCAATACCCAAGTTCCAAACCGTTGCCCGGCAATGCCGAATTTCACACCGACGAACTCTACATTGGCGCATCTTATGGCCCGCTCAGCGCCAAGTATTCCTATTCCACCGGCGACACCTTCGGCGTGTTGAACGCGAAGGGTTCGACTTTCATCGAGCTGAATTTCTCGAAAGAAATCGCGCCCAAGCTGACCTTGATGGCGCATGTTGGCCAGCAGAAATACAAGGGCAAGATCGGTTCCTTCGACAACGACAAGGAGCTGACATACACGGTATACAAGGTCGGCGCGAGCTATGACCTCGGCGATGGCTGGACGGTAGGCGGTTACTTCAAGGACACCGACGCGATCGAAGCCAATTACACCGTCAAGGGCAAGGACTGGAGCAAGGGCCGTCTGGTTGCCTTCGTCTCAAAAGCATTCTGATAGTGCCCCTGCACCGGCGGCCGGACTCACGGCCGCTGGATAAACACTCGCACATCCTTCAACGGGAGAGAACCACATGAAACTTGTCACTGCCATCATCAAGCCGTTCAAGCTTGACGAAGTGCGTGAAGCGCTGTCCGCCATCGGCGTGCAGGGCATCACCGTCACGGAAGTCAAAGGCTTTGGACGCCAGAAAGGTCACACCGAGCTTTATCGCGGCGCGGAATATGTCGTCGACTTTCTGCCCAAGGTAAAAATCGAGGCTGCGGTCAAGACCGAATTGATCGAACAGGTCATCGAAGCCATCGAAAAATCCGCCAACACCGGCAAGATCGGTGACGGCAAGATTTTCGTTTTCGACCTCGAGCAGGTTGTCCGCATTCGCACCGGTGAGACCGGCGCTGACGCGCTTTAATCCAGGGAGCCCAGAACATGAAACGCATTTTCGCAACGCTCGCACTGGTCACCGGCTTGATGCTGGCCGGCGGCGTGTCTACACAAGTACTGGCACAAGACAAGAAGACCGATCCGGCGCCGGCAGCTGCGCCCGCTCCTGCTGCAGACGCGGCAGCTGCTACCCCACCTGCAGCTCCCGCAGCGGCGCCTGCTGCTGCGGCCCCGGCAGCGGCACCTGCCGCACCGGTGCCCAACAAAGGCGATGTGGCTTGGATGCTCACGTCGACCGCGTTGGTACTGCTGATGAGCGTGCCGGCCCTTGCATTGTTCTACGGCGGCCTGGTTCGCTCGAAGAACATGCTCTCTGTGCTGATGCAGGTGTTTGTCACCTTCTCACTCATCACCGTGCTATGGGTGGTTTACGGCTACAGCTTTGCCTTCACAGAAGGGAATGCCTACTTCGGCGGGACGGACCGACTGTTCCTGAAAGGCATTGCCGATCTCGCCAAGGGAGAGTTCGCCATGGGTGCCACCTTCAGCAAGGGTGTAGTTATTCCTGAGCTGCTGTTTGCTGCGTTCCAGGCTACATTTGCTGCCATCACCTGCTGCCTGATCCTGGGCTCCGTGGCCGAGCGCATGAAGTTCAGCGCCGTGCTGCTGTTCATGGTGCTCTGGTTCACGTTCAGCTACATCCCGATCGCTCACATGGTCTGGTTCTGGCCCGGCCCGGATGCTTACACCGATCCGAAACTGGTCGACGGACTGAATGCCAAGGCAGGACTGATCTGGCAGTGGGGCGCGCTCGATTTCGCTGGCGGTACCGTGGTGCATATCAACGCGGGTGTCGCAGGCCTGGTTGCAGCCTACTTCCTCGGCAAGCGCATTGGCTATGGCAAGGAGGCGTTGACGCCGCACAGCCTGACCATGACCATGGTAGGCGCGTCCTTGCTGTGGTTCGGCTGGTTTGGTTTCAACGCAGGTTCTGCGTTGGAGGCAGGCAACTCGGCCGTGCTGGCATTCATGAACACTTTTCTGGCCACCGCTTGTGCCGTACTCACCTGGACCTTTGCCGAATGGATTCTCAAAGGCAAGCCGTCCATGCTGGGCGCGGCATCCGGGGCCGTGGCTGGGCTGGTTGCCATCACACCGGCCGCAGGCAATGTTGGCATCCCGGGCGCATTCGTTATCGGCGGCGCAGCGGGTGTTGTCTGCCTGTGGGGGGTAACGGGATTGAAGCGCTTGTTGAAGGCCGACGATTCGCTCGATGTGTTCGGCGTACACGCCGTTGGTGGCATCCTAGGTGCATTGCTGACCGGCGTGTTCGTCTCTCCCGAATTGGGCGGCCCTGGTTTCGTTACCGACTGGGTCAAGGCTTCTACCGGCTTTACCTCGATCGGAGAGCAACTGGTGATTCAGGCCAAGGCGGTCGGTGTTGCGGTGGTGCTGTCAGCCGTCGTTGCTGCCGTGTCGCTGTTTATCGTCAAGATGGTGGTCGGACTGCGCGTACCGGAAGATGAGGAACGTGAAGGCTTGGACATCACTTCACACGGCGAAAAAGCCTACAACTAAGCAACCGTCTTTGGTTACCCGTCCGGATTGGGCCTGGACGGGGTTGAGAACAGGGCGTCTCATTGTTGAGGCGCCCTTTTTTTGTCTGGATTTGACGTTGAAGCTTGAATCTGCCGATAGCGGAGCCATATTCCCGATAGGTTTACTCAACTATTTACCCCTAAGAGCCTGCACGCTATACTTTCAGGCCGTACCGAGAAGATTTTCATGAATCAGCGCGACACCCACCTTCCCCTCTCTGCTATTCCGTCCGCCATTGCAGACGTGCAGAGTTCGGAGGACACCCGCAGGATTTCCATTGATCGCGTCGGCATCAAGGCCCTGCGCCATCCGATCCGGATCAAAACAGAGAGCGGCGCCATTTCCCATAGTGTGGCAACCTTCAACATGAATGTTCGCTTGGCGCACAACGTCAAGGGCACGCACATGTCGCGCTTCGTCGCGATTCTCGAAACCAATCCCGAGCCGTTTTCCGCTGCCTCGCTGGCAACACTTCTGGAACACATGGTGCAGCGGCTGGAAGTGACCGAGGGTCGCATCGAGATGGAGTTTCCGTTTTTCATCGAGAAGGCTGCGCCGGTTTCCGGCGTCAAATCGCTGCTCGATTACCAGGTGTCGCTAAGCGGCGAAATCCGCAATGGCAGCACTCGCATTACCACCAAGGTCGTGGTGCCGGTTACAAGCCTTTGTCCTTGCTCGAAAGAGATTTCGGCTTATGGCGCACACAACCAGCGCTCGCACATTACCATCGCCGTGCGCGGAGCGGACCCGCTGTCGATCGAGGAAGTGGTTCGTATCGCTGAAGAGCAGGCGTCTTGCGAGCTGTATGGCTTGCTGAAGCGACCCGACGAGAAATTTGTTACCGAGCGCGCCTACGATAATCCTAAGTTCGTCGAAGACCTGGTGCGCGACGTAGCGGCAGCTCTCAATGCCAACGACCGCGTCGAGGCATATGTCATCGAGTCGGAGAATTTCGAATCGATACACAATCATTCGGCTTACGCGATGATCGAATGCGACAAGAGCAAAGCGTAAGTCAACATGACGCCAAGCAAAAAGCCCCGCGATTGCGGGGCTTTTTGCTTTAGACCCTGGGCTCAGAAACGCTTGGTCAACACCAGATTGGCGCCATCGCGTTTCATATCGGTGCGATTGAGAAAACTCATGCCAAGCAGTGCCGTGTCGAGCCCCGCCTCCATTACAACGGCATCAACCTGATACAGCGTAATGTCGCCGACGGAAATCGAGTCCACTTTGACGCGCCACGCTGCTGCCGTGCCGTTGGCAGTCTGAACCATGCCGCGAACGCCTTTCAGATAGTCGATACCGGCACTGCGCGCAAACGCTGCCGGCAGCGATACAGAGGTGGCCCCGGTATCGATCAGCATGCGGATGATTTTGCCATTGATCTGCCCGTTGACCCAATGATGGCCCTGTCCATCGGCGGCAACGGCGGTCGTCGCAGCGTCCTTGTTCGTTGCTGGTACAAACAACTGGCCCAGCTCCAATTTCTGCTTCTTGCCGTCGATTTCGAACATCGCGGAGTCGGATGCGGTGCTGATCAGCATCACGCCTTCCGGCGTCTTCTGACCGACCGACAGCGTGCGCGGATCCTGCGCATCAATCACCACAACCGCCTTGCCGGGAAAAAGTCCAACAACGGTCACCTTGACCGCATGCGACAGGCCAGCGCTGGTCAGCAGGCAGCACAGCAGCGCATGGTTACAATGCCGCATTGTTTTTCGCACAACAGTCATGAAGGCAGTTGCCATTTTGCGTTTTTCCGCTGAAGACGGTCCGGGCTATTTTGCCAGCTTTCTCGATCGGCATTCGATTCCCTGGCGATTGTTCAAACTCGATCAAGGTAATGTGGTGCCAGACGATCCGGAGCAGTTCAGCGGTCTGGTGCTAATGGGTGGACCGATGAGTGTGAATGACGACCTGCCGTGGATTCCACCAGTCATTGCGCTGATACAGAAAGCGCTGGCACGCGACATGCCCTGCCTCGGTCATTGCCTTGGCGGACAACTAATGTCGAAAGCACTCGGTGGTGAGGTGACAAAAAATCCGGTGAAAGAGATTGGCTGGAATCCGCTGCAGGCGGAACGCAATGCAGAGGCGCGGCATTGGCTGGGCGACGCAATCGTCGATGGTGAGGCGCTAACGACCTTTCAGTGGCATGGCGAAACCTTTAGCCTGCCTGCAGCTGCGGTGCGCATTCTGACCGGCAATGCTTGCAGCAATCAGGCGTTTGTCATCGGCAAATCGCTCGGGATGCAGTGCCACACCGAAATGACGCCGGAGATGATCGACTCGTGGTGCAAAGATTGGGCGGCGGAGAACGCAGACCCAACGCTACCCAGCGTGCAGGAACCGGCGGAAATGAAAGCCGGCATGGCTGACAATCTACAATCCCTGCGACGACTGTCGGATCGCCTTTATTCGAAATGGATCGCCGGGCTACAACGTTAGCCCGAAGCCAAACCCCATAATTGGCGCGGGTTCCAAGCCAAAAATAGCCGGAAATCCGCTCCAAATGGCGTTCTACGTAAAATTGTGCTGAGTAAAGTCAGTCGCGAAAATTGTTGAACTGCAGCGGCACTTCATCGACCTTCGTCTTGCATAACGCAATCGCCGCCTGCAAATCATCGCGCTTGGCGCCTTGCACCCGCACCGTTTCGCCTTGAATCGATGCGGTCACTTTGATCTTCGCGTCCTTGATCAGCTTGACGATTTTCTTCGCCAGTTCAGTCTCGATGCCGTTCCTGACATTGATGACCTGCTTGACCTTGTCGCCGCCGATTTTTTCCTTGTTTTTTTCGTCCAGCAGTCGCACATCGACGCCGCGCTTGGCCATCTTGTTCAACATCACATCCTTGACCTGGCCCAGCTTGAAATCATCGTCCGCGTAGAGCGTCAACTCCAGCTCCTTCTGCTCGACGCGCGCATCCGAGCCTTTGAAGTCGAAACGCGTGGAGACCTCTTTATTGGTCTGCTCGATGGCGTTCTTGAGCTCGACCTTATTGACTTCGGATGCGATATCGAATGACGGCATGCTTCACCTGCGAACGGAGTGATACAACTATTTTGTTTTCTTTTTGGCGACGGATTTGCGGGCTGCGGCCTTGTTACCTGCAATGCGCATACGGAGTGCATTGAGCTTGATAAACCCGGCAGCGTCCGCTTGATTGTACGCCCCACCATCGTCGTCGAAGGTGGAGATGGTTTGGTCGAACAACGAGTCGGTTTTCGATTCGCGGCTCACCACCAACACGGTACCTTTGTAGAGCTTCAGCTTAACGGTACCGTTGACGGTCTTCTGCGACTCGTCGATCAGCCCTTGCAGCAGCACACGTTCCGGCGAGAACCAATAGCCGTTGTAAATCATGCGGCCGTAGCGCGGCATCAAATCATCCTTCAGCGCCAGCACTTCGCGATCCATCGTGATCGACTCCATCGCGCGATGGCCCTTCAGCATGATGGTGCCGCCGGGTGTTTCATAGCAGCCGCGCGACTTCATACCAACGTAACGATTTTCCACCATGTCGAGGCGACCCACGCCGTGCTTGCCACCGAGGCGATTCAGCTCAGTCAGCACCTTGGCCGGCGACAGCTTCTTGCCGTTGACGGAAACGATGTCACCCTTCTCGTAACCCAGTTCAACAATCTCGGGCTTGTTTGGCGCCTTTTCCGGCGATACGGTGATGCGCCACATTGAATCTTCCGGCTGGAACGCGGGATCTTCCAGAATGCCGCCCTCGTAAGAAATGTGCAGCAGGTTGGCGTCCATTGAATACGGCGCGCCGCCACCCTTGCGCTTCTTGAAATCGACCGGAATCTTGTGTTTGTCGGCGTACTTCAGCAGCTTCTCGCGCGACAGCAGATCCCACTCGCGCCACGGCGCGATGATCTTCACGTTCGGCATCAGGGCATAGGCGCCCAACTCGAAACGCACCTGATCGTTGCCTTTGCCGGTAGCGCCGTGGCTGATCGCGTCGGCGCCGGTCTTACGGGCGATTTCGATCATCTGCTTGGCAATCAGTGGCCGTGCAATCGAGGTGCCGAGCAGGTATTCGCCCTCGTAAACCGTGTTGGCGCGGAACATCGGGAACACGTAATCGCGGACGAATTCTTCGCGCAGGTCCTGGATAAAAATGTTCTGCTTTTTGATACCAAGCTGAATCGCCTTCTTGCGCGCCGGCTCCACTTCCTCGCCCTGACCGATGTCGGCGGTAAAGGTCACCACTTCGCATTTGTAGACGTCCTGCAACCATTTCAGGATCACCGAAGTATCCAGACCACCCGAATAAGCCAGCACAACTTTCTTTACGTCACTCATACACGCTCTCGAACTCTCTTAAAGGCAATTGCACGATCTAGCAGCCATCCGGCCACCCACGAATTTACGAATTAATTTTTCCCAGCAACAGATATTCCATCAGTGCTTTTTGTACATGCAGGCGATTCTCCGCCTCTTCCCAGACCACGCTTTGGGGACCTTCGAGGACTTCTTCCGTGACTTCCTCGCCCCGATGGGCGGGAAGGCAGTGCATGAACAACACATCCTTGTCGGCGACCGCCATCATTTCGGCATCGACGGAAAAATCGGCAAAGGCCTTCTTGCGATTTTCGGTTTCTGCTTCAAAACCCATGCTCGTCCACACGTCGGTGGTGACAATGTGCGCACCTTTTGCCGCCTGCATCGGGTCGGTAAACACCTCAAGATACTGTGTGTCCAATTGCTCGCCGCGCTGCGATTTCATTGCATAGCCGGCAGGCGTCGCTACGTGCAACTTGAAGTCGAGGACGCGAGCGGCCTGCAGCCAGGTGTAGCTCATGTTGTTGGCATCACCGATCCACGCGACCGTTTTACCGCTGATCGAACCGCGCTGCTCGACGAAAGTGAAGACGTCCGCCAGCACCTGGCAAGGGTGGTACTCGTTGGTCAGGCCGTTGATCACCGGCACGCGCGAATGCTCGGCGAAACGCTCGACTTTTTCCTGCTCGAAGGTGCGGATCATTACCAGATCGACCATGCGCGAGATGACACGCGCGGTGTCTTCGATCGGCTCCGAGCGCCCCAGTTGCGTCGACTGCGAGTCGAGATTGATCGCCTGCCCGCCCAACTGATAAATGCCTGCCTCAAATGACACGCGCGTGCGGGTCGAGCTTTTCTCGAAAACCATCGCCAGCATTCGATCAGTCAATGGCTGATACGGGATGTAATTCTTGAAACGATGTTTCAGAATCTTGGTGCGCGTGAACAGGTGCTCGTGTTCCTCGCGCGAGAAATCCTTGAATTCCAGGAAATGCTTCATCGTTACATCACGCAGCAGCTTGTTGGGGTTGTGCGAGGAACGCTTTGATCACCGGCGCCAAACGCTTCACGATTTCGCGCGCCTCGAATTCGTTGATGATCAGTGCCGGCAACAGACGAATCACTTTGTCCTGCGTGACGTTAGTGAAGATATCCGCCTTCAACGCCATATTGACGATGTCACCACAGGGGCGGTCAAGCTCGATACCCATCATCAGACCCATGCCGCGAATTTCCTTCACGCCGGGAACGCCCGCCAGCGCGCGCTGAAACTCATCGCGCATGATCTCGCCCATCCTAGCCGCATTGGCCAGCAGACCTTCTTCTTCCATGATTTCCAGCGTGCGCAAGGCGGCCACCGACACCAGCGGCCCGCCGCCGAATGTCGTACCGTGATTGCCGGGTTTGAAGGTTTTTGCGGCAACGCCTTTTGCCAAACATGCGCCGATCGGCACGCCAGACCCCAAGCCTTTGGCCAGCGGCATCACATCCGGTGTGATGCCAGCCCACTGATGCGCAAACCATTTACCGGTACGGCCGATTCCCGACTGTACTTCATCGATCATCAGCAGCCATTCTTTCTGCGTGCAAAGCTCACGCAATTTTTTCAGATAGTCGATGCGCGCAGAAACAATGCCGCCCTCGCCTTGCACGACTTCAGCCAGAATGGCGACCACGTCGTTATTGTGCTGGGCAATGGCCTTGATCGCTTCGATGTCGTTGTACGGAACGCGGATGAAGCCCGTCACCAGCGGCTCGAAACCGGCTTGTGCCTTGCGCGATCCGGTTGCGGCCAAGGTCGCCAAGGTGCGCCCATGCCATGCGCGCTCCATGACGATGATCTGCGGGTTGGTGACGCCGCGATGATGACCGTACAGCCGAGCGATCTTGATGGCGCATTCGTTCGCTTCGGCCCCGGAATTGCCAAAGAACACGTTGTCCATATCGGCCAACTTGCAGAGCTTTTCTGCCAGAGCAGCCTGCTCGGGAATATCGACCAGATTGGAGGTGTGGATGATCTTCCCGGCTTGTTCGGTGATCGCTTTTGTCAGCTTCGGATGTGCATGACCCAGTCCCGACACGGCGATGCCCGCAAGAGCGTCCAGCATTTTTCGCCCATCCGTGGTGTAAAGCCATGCGCCCTCGCCATGGGTAAACGCGACCGGCGCGGGTTTGTACGTATTCATCATGTAGGGGGAAAGCATCTGCATTCTCCTTAAAGCTTCTTTCCGCGGACCGCGTGCTGGGCGACACCAAAATGACAACGGCGGCCCCGAAATTGTCGTCGTTAGGCCGCCGCTTGGTTTCAAGAGGCCAAATATAGGGCAAACAAGTGTGCAGTGCAACATGGCGGAATGAGCAGGCCCGTGGGTATCAACAAGTCCTAATCGGCCTCGAAATTGGTTTGTGCGGTGCAATGTGAAGTTGGCGCCCAAGTTATAATTCGGGGCTGCGTTTCAACTGCCCCGCATTGAGCTGTCCGACTGGACTTGTCGTCTCAAAGCCCTGCCCGCACCACCGATTATTCTTGCTGTATCTGCCATGCGCCCCATACCGCCACCCGACCTCTCAGCGACAGCGCATCGAATCATCATTGAAGGAGTGACGCTGAGCGGCCGCGCCTTCAGACCAAGCGATTGGGCGGAGCGACTGTGCGGCATCATGTCTACATTCGGCGGTGACCAGCAGATGCGCTATTCGCCTTATGTGCGGCCGATGATGCTCGATGGCGTCCGATGCGTGCTGGTCGAGCCCTCGCTGCGCGAGGTGGAGCCACGTGCGTACCGGTTCCTGCTGGACTTCGCCAGCGACAATGAGTTGGTGGTAATTGACCCGACGGCGCCGATGTCAGATGACTATTGCCCTGTACCGGGCAACGCTCTCGATGCGTTGTCAGCCTAGCGGCCTAATGTCCTGACAACCATTCCGGTCGCACAAAAGAAAACCGCCAACCCCGACCTTTCGGTCATGCCCCAGTCACGAGGGCGCGGATGGCGGTGACGTCGTAGCGGGCAGCCTGCACTGCCCCAAGACTTTTACGGGTGACTTACGCTTGCGCAGCGGTCTGGCCCTTGGAGCCGATTGCCTTGATCGCAGCGGACAGACGGCTCTTGTGACGAGCAGCCTTGTTTTTGTGAATGATGTTCTTGTCGGCGATCGAATCGATCGTCGAGGTGGAAGCCTTGAATACCGCTTCAGCCTGAGCCTTGTCGCCGGAGGCAACAGCTGCCTTCACTTTCTTGATGGCGGTACGCAGTTCGGTGCGTTGTGCCATGTTGTGGGCGCGTTGCTTTGTGGCCTGACGGGCGCGTTTAGCGGCTTGTTTGGTGTTTGCCATGGTTTTTCCAGAATCAAATCATGAATTTTGCGGGAAGCCTTGTATTATATCCCGTCCCATAAAAAAAGCAAACTAGCTGATTTAGCTGGGTTTTTGGTGCCCGGCCCGGCCTTCGTCCAACCCTATGAACCTGCTGAAAGCCGCCGCCTCGGTCTCCGCGATGACGTTTTTGTCGCGCATTACCGGCCTTATTCGCGAAATCATCGGCTTCAGCCTGTTCGGCGCGGGTGCCGGCATGGATGCATTTCAAGTGGCATGGCGCATACCCAACCTGTTGAGGCGTCTTTTTGCGGAAGGCGCGTTCAGTCAGGCTTTTGTCCCGGTATTTGCCGAATTCAAGGCCAAGCGAGGCTTGGAAGAGACACACCGTCTGGCCGATCATGTAGCCAGCCTGCTGGCAATGGTGCTGTTCATCGTCACCGTCGTTGGCGTAATCGCGGCCCCCCTTCTGGTATACGCCACCGCATCGGGCTTTTCCGCCAACCCGGAAAAATTCGAGCTGACGACACAGTTGGTCCGAATCACTTTTCCCTACATTTTCTTCATCTCATTGGTTGCCCTCGCCGCAGGCATTCTCAATACCTTCAGTTCGTTCAAGACCCCCGCCTTTACGCCGGTACTGCTCAATCTTTGCGTAATCGGTGCTGCGCTGCTGCTGGCGCCAAGAGTCGATCCACCCATTCTCGCGCTGGCCATCGGCACCGCGCTGGGCGGCGTATTGCAGTTGCTGTTTCAGATCCCCGCACTTCGGCGGGTTGGCATGCTGCCGCGCCTGTCGCTTTCCGCCTGGAAATTCCGTCACGACGAAGGCGTGGCGCGCATACTGAAACTGATGGCGCCAGCCATTCTTGGCGTATCGGTGGCACAAATCTCCCTGCTCATCAATACGCAGATCGCGTCCTTTCTCGAGACCGGTTCCGTTTCATGGCTCACCGCAGCCGACCGGTTGATGGAATTTCCCTCTGCGTTGCTTGGCGTTGCACTGGGAACGGTATTACTGCCCTCCCTGGTGAAAAGTCACACCCAGGACAATGCCGAGGAATTCTCCAAACTGCTGGATTGGGGACTGCGTGTGACGCTGCTCCTAACGCTGCCCGCTGCGGTCGGCTTGGCCCTGCTAGCGACACCGCTGATTTCTACCTTGCTGCAGCATGGGCAATTTGTCGCGCGCGACGTACTGATGTCCCGTGCCGCCCTCGTCGCCTATGCCGTCGGGCTAGCCGGCATCATCCTCGTCAAAGTATTGGCGCCCGCCTACTATGCGCGCCAGAACATTCGCACTCCGGTAAAGATCGCGGTAATCACACTCATCATCACGCAGATGTTCAACGCGGTCTTCGTGCCTTTTTTTCAGCATGCCGGGCTGGCGTTATCGATTGGCCTGGGCGCCTGCGTGAATGCCGGCATGCTGTACTACTTCATGCGCAAGCAGGGCTTTTTTTTACCGCAGCCTGAATGGGGAGCGTTCCTGCTCAAACTGGCTGTGGCGTTGTATTTGATGGCGGGCGTACTGTGGATTGCCGCCGGTGCCGACGCTGAATGGCTGAAACTCACTACAGCCGCAAAATGCATCCGCCTGGCTTGGGTGATTGCACTCGGTGCTGCAGTCTATTTCGCGGCGCTGTGGCTGATGGGTTTTCGGCCCCGGGACTTTGCCAAGCGTGTTTCAGCATGATCCGGCTCATCCTGCATCGATCTCTGGCGGCTAACGCCACCGAAAACCATGGTCTCACGCTGGCTATTGGAAACTTTGATGGTGTCCACATTGGCCACCAGGCCATTCTCAAAGCTCTGCGCGACTTTTCCAGTGAGCATGCGCTTACACCCGCCGTGCTGAGTTTTGAACCACTGCCGCGTGAGTACTTCAGTCGCATTCGACCGGAGTTGCCGGCGCCTGCGCGCCTGATGGGGCCAAGTGAAAAACTGGCCGCATTTGAACGCGCCGGAATAAGGCACGCATTCATTCCGCGATTCAACGCCGACTTCGCCGCCCAATCGCCGGATGAGTTTATTGCCAGCCTGGTCAAGCTGCCGGTCCGTTGGCTGGCGGTGGGTGAAGACTTCCGCTTTGGCGCGCGTCGCATGGGCGACATTGCTACTTTGCGCAGCGCAGGGGCCAAGTTCGGTTTCGGTGTGGAAACGCTTGCCGATATCGAGGATCGGGGACATCGCGTTTCTTCAACCGCGATTCGCGACGCTCTGGCAGCGGGCAATCTCGCGTCCGCAAATGCAATGCTGGGACGTCCCTACTCGATTATCGGCCGCGTTACCCATGGCAAAAAGCTCGGCCGCACACTCGGCTTTCCCACCGCCAATGTTTCGCTGGGCTGCGCAGCCCGCCAGCAAAACCCCGCCATCAGAGGGGTGTTTGCGGTAAGATGCAGGCTTGTAACTCGCGGGCTCGAGGGAGTGGCGGGCAAGGCTGGCGTGATCCTGAACGGGGTTGCCAATCTTGGGACTAATCCGGTGGTTTCGTCAGAAAACCGCCACCATCTGGAAATCTTCCTCTTCGATTTTGCTGATGATCTCTACGGCCAACGCCTGGAAGTCAGCTTTATCGAAAAAATCCGCGACGAACAAAAATTTGCGAGCTTGGATGCGCTTGTCACGCAGATGCATGACGACACCGCCCAAGCCAAACACATTTTGCGGATGACGGAAGGCAAGACCGATGGACCAGAAAGTTGACTACAAGAGCACGCTGAATCTCCCCGATACGCCGTTCCCGATGCGCGGCGATCTGGCCAAACGCGAACCCAACTGGGTGGCGGAATGGCAGCAACGCAAGCTCTACGAAAAGATTCGTGAGAAATCCAAAGGCCGGCCGAAATTCATCCTGCATGACGGCCCGCCCTACGCCAACGCAGCGATCCACATCGGCCACGCGGTCAACAAGATCCTTAAGGACGTCGTCGTCAAATCGAAGCAGCTGGCCGGCTATGACGCCGTCTACGTGCCGGGCTGGGATTGTCACGGCATGCCGATTGAGATCTTCGTCGAGAAAAATCACGGCAAGAATCTGCCGCCAGAGAAACTGATGTCGCTGGCACGCGCCCATGCGGAATCGCAGGTCGAGTTGCAGAAGGCTGACTTTATTCGCCTAGGCGTATTGGGCGATTGGGATCATCCATACAAGACGATGAACTTCGCCACCGAGGCAGCGGAAATCCGCGCGCTGGGCGGCATTCTTGGTCGCGGCTATATCTATCGCGGATTGAAACCTGTGAACTGGTGTTTCGATTGTCAATCGGCACTGGCAGAAGCTGAGGTCGAGTATGAAGACAAGACCTCGATCACCATCGACGTTGGCTTTCCGATTGTCGATGATGGCGAGCGCGATAAGTTGGCGAAAGCGTTTGGGCTGACCAATTTGCCGGATGGCCCGACGTTTGCGGTGATCTGGACCACTACACCGTGGACGATCCCAGCAAACCAGGCACTAAATGTTCACCCCGAATTTGACTACGCGCTGGTTGCGACCTCGCGCGGGCATCTGGTGCTGGCAAAGGAACGGGTTGACGAATGCCTGAAGACGTACAACCTGGAAGGAAAGGTCGTCGCGATAGCGAAAGGCCTGGCGCTGGAACGCATCGCATTCAGGCACCCGTTCTACGACCGCGTATCTCCCGTATTCCTAGGTGAGTACGTAACGCTCGATACCGGCACAGGCATCGTGCATTCGTCGCCCGCATACGGAGTGGACGATTTCAACTCATGCAAGCGCTACGGCATGACCAATGACGAAATTCTCAATCCTGTCATGGGCAATGGCCAGTATGCGTCGACGCTGCCGCTGTTCGGCGGCTTGAACATCTGGAAAGCGCAGCCGGAAATCGTCAAGACGATTGAAGCGGCTGGTGCGCTGTTCCAGACGTCAAACTTCAAGCATTCTTATCCACATTGCTGGCGGCACAAGACGCCAACGGTATTCCGTACCACCGCGCAATGGTTTATCGGCATGGATCTCAAAGCCAAAGATGAAGACAAGACACTGCGTGAACTGGCGCTGGCGGCAATCGATGCCACGAATTTTTATCCTGCATGGGGCAAGGCGCGCCTGCACAGCATGATCGCGCATCGTCCGGATTGGTGTATCTCACGCCAGCGCAAATGGGGCACGCCGATCCCGTTTTTCCTGCACAAGGAAACGGGCGAGCTTCACCCACGCACGGCGGAACTGCTTGAGCAGGTTGCGCAACGAGTAGAAAAGGAAGGCATCGAAGTCTGGCAGCGCATTACGGTCGAGGAATTGCTCGGCGCTGAAGCGGCCCACTACGACAAGATCAACGACACGCTGGACGTGTGGCTGGATTCCGGCGCCACATTCCGCACCGTCATGGCGGCGACACCGGCGTTGGCGAAGCCATCCAACGATGGCAAGCCTGCGCAGGCAGATCTCTATCTGGAAGGTTCCGACCAGCATCGCGGCTGGTTTCATTCATCGTTACTGGTGTCGTGTGCGCTGGATGGACGCGCACCATATGAGTCCTTGCTGACGCACGGCTTCACCGTCGATGCGCAGGGACGCAAGATGTCCAAGTCACTGGGCAACACAGTTGTGCCGCAGAAAATCTCCGATACGCTAGGCGCAGAAATATTACGTCTGTGGGCAGGCCTGACCGATTACTCGGGCGAACTTTCCATCTCGGATGAAATACTGAAGCGCGTGGTGGAGAGCTACCGGCGTATCCGCAATACACTTCGTTTCCTCCTGGCCAATACGGCTGATTTCGACGCCACCAAGGATGCGTTACCAGTCGAGGATTGGCTGGAAATAGATCGCTACGCACTATTACTTACGACGGAGCTGCAAAAGAAGGTATTGGATCACTACGAGAAATTCGAATTCCAGCCAGGGATGCAGGCGATCCAGAATTTCTGCTCGGAGGACCTGGGCGGCTTCTATCTCGACATTCTGAAAGACCGGTTGTACACCACCGGCACACAATCACGTTCACGGCGCGCTGCGCAGTCGGCGTTGCATCACATCCTGCAATCGCTGACGAAATTGATTGCCCCGGTACTGTCGTTCACGGCGGAAGAAATCTGGGCAACGATTTCGCCCTCAGGCCCTGATGGTCCGGAGAGCGTCTTCCTGCATCAGTACCATGCGCTGCCGCCGATTCGAGATGCAGAAATGCTAGGCGCGCGATATACCCGGCTGAAAGCGATCCGTAGTATTGCGACTGCAACCATCGAGGGGGCGCGCGAACAAAAACTGGTCGGGTCTTCGTTGCAGGCCGAAATCGACTTGGCAGTGGGTGAAGCCGACATGAAACTGCTGCAATCCTTTGGCGATGATCTGAAGTTCTTGTTCATCACCTCAGCCGCTACCGTTTCGGCGGGCGCAACACACGAGCCAGTGGTGTTGGTCAAACCCAGCACACATTCAAAGTGCGAACGCTGCTGGCACTATCGCGCCGACGTCGGGTCGAATACAGAGCATCCGACTATCTGCGGGCGGTGCGTGAGCAATCTTTTTGGTGAAGGCGAGAAGCGTTTTTATGCATAGCATCGATACAAAGTTCGGCTGGATGCGCTGGCTATGGCTGAGCGTGATCGTGTTCGCGCTCGATCAGGCGACCAAGTATCTGGTGGTCGCCAACTTCCAGTACGGCGAATCGAAATTCATCTTCTCGTGGTTCAACCTGGTGCTGGCGCACAACACCGGCGCGGCATTCAGTTTCCTTGCAAATGCGTCCGGCTGGCAACGGCCATTCTTCATCGTGCTCACGCTCACGATTACGGCGGTGTTGCTGTGGATGATGAAAGGCAATCATCGCAACCGCCTGCTGGCAGTCGCGCTGGCACTGGTGATCGGTGGCGCGTTCGGCAATTTGTATGATCGAGTGCTGCACGGCTATGTGGTGGATTTTGTGCAATGGCATGCGGCGGGCTACTACTGGCCAGCATTCAACATCGCCGACTCTGCCATTTGCCTCGGTGCAGCGCTGCTGATTTTCGACTCATTCCGCAAACCTGAAGGAGCCGTCGCCCATCCGCCGTCAAAGCAGGAAGGCAAGGCGTGACCAACTGGGCCAAGGTTATCGAGGGCAAGATTGCGCTGGCAAAGCGCAATATCGAGCAAGGCATGAAGCCGGGAAAGATTTCGCTCGATGCGCGCATTCCTCAAGGCCAATCGCGCGTCACCAATTTTCCCGTGCTGGACATGGGCGTGCGGCCCTCGCTCGATAAGGCGACGTGGAACCTGAAATTGTTTGGCTTGGTCGCCAACGAAATCACGCTGAGTTGGCCGCGGTTTCTCGCTTTGCCGCAAACGAAAGTCCAGAGCGATATGCACTGCGTGACGCGCTGGTCGCAACTCGACATGAACTGGCAAGGCGTTTCCGCGCGCGATCTGGTGATATTGGCGCAGCCGCTGGAATCCGCACAGTACGTCACCATTCACGGCTACGATGACTACACCACCAACCTGCCGCTTGAGGCTTTGCTGGATGACGACGTGCTGATCGCGCACAGCGTTTTCGGCGAACCGCTATCTATTGACCATGGCTGGCCGGCGCGCATGGTGGTGCCGAAGCGTTATGCATGGAAAGGTGCCAAGTGGATTTCCGCGATCGAATTTCACGCCAAGGATCGCCCAGGCTTCTGGGAAGTGCGGGGGTATCATAACGAAGCCGACCCTTGGAAAGAGGAGAGATTCGGCTTCCCGGTCGAGGACGATTCCGACTCGCCCTAGCCCGCATAAACCAACAAAACTCTAGCATTGGCGGGCTTTTTCAGCCATTTTTGCTTCAAAAACCGCACCAGCGCTTGAGTTTTAATCCCTACTCGATGAAATCACAACCAGACGCAAAGTCCAAGACGCATGAGTGAAACCGAAGTCCTGTTAGCCAATCCGCGCGGCTTTTGCGCCGGGGTTGATCGCGCGATCGAGATTGTCGAACGCGCACTCAAACTTCACGGCGCGCCGATTTATGTACGCCACGAAATCGTGCACAACAAATTCGTCGTCGATGATCTGCGCGCCAAGGGAGCTGTGTTTATTGAAGATCTGTCCGCCGTGCCGGTCGGCGCAACATTGGTGTTCAGCGCACACGGCGTGTCCAAGGCCGTGCGGCAGGAAGCAGCTAAGCGTGGCTTTCATGTTTTCGACGCAACGTGCCCGCTGGTGAAGAAGGTACACATTGAAGTGATGAAGCGCCGCAACGAAGGCTACGAAATCATCATGATCGGCCATGACGGGCACCCGGAAGTCGAAGGCACTATGGGCCAGTCCGAACAGGGAATGCATCTGGTTGAAACCGTCGAAGATGTTGAAAAACTCGACATCGCCGCCGATACCAAACTGACCTATGTTTCGCAAACGACACTTTCCGTCGACGATTGCCAGAAAGTCATCGATGCACTGAAACGGAAATATCCCGGCATCGTCGGACCAAAACAGGACGACATCTGCTATGCCACACAAAACCGTCAGGACGCGGTGAAGTTCATGGCGCCGCAGGTGGAAGTCGTTATCGTCGTCGGCTCACGTACCAGCTCAAATACCAACCGGCTGCGCGAACTAGCTGTGTTGCTCGGCTGCGAAACCTACCAGGTGGACAGCGCCGACGAGCTGCAGGCGGAGTGGGTGAGTGGCAAGCATCGCATCGGTGTGACTTCTGGCGCCTCTGCACCGGAAGTACTGGTGCGGGATGTAATTACCAAATTGAAATCCCTCGGCGCACCCAGCGTTCGCGAACTTGATGGGATTACGGAGTCGATCACCTTCCCTTTGCCAAAGGGACTCGGCAAACTCGCTCCAGCCGCATAATCCTGCGTGAAGCGAGTGTCAGTAACCCGCTACTGGCTTGGCGTTGGATTGCGCGACCGGAGGTTGATATTCGACTGCCACCGGCTTCCGCTGCGCTGATCCGCTGGTAGCCCGACAAAATGGCTTTGTCGCACGCATTTCCAGTTTGAAGTCGGGATCGCATCGTTTAATGCAATACGGCCCCTCTGCGGTTTCAGTCTTGCCACACGACTCAGCGCGGAGCTTCTGTCGATATGAAGGCTCGTAGCCCGGACCGCCCTGCGCTGCAGCGGTCCCGGACCACATGCAAGCCATCGCCGAAAGAATCAAACCGCCGGCCAATCGCCTGGTTTTTGCAGTTCTATCGTCGTAGCTCATGGTGTGTCAGCCTTTATTGAAATAACTCACGCCAAGACAGTCGCCGCGCGCCACCGCCGCCGCTTGAGCGGGGAACAGCAAACGTGGTCTTGTCACCCGTAGCACCGGTAATGATCGTCTTGATGTCCTTGTTTGGCAATTGCACGACGATATTACCCACGGCGATTTGACCGGTAATCTTCTGTCCCGCCAGACCGCCCGGCGAGGTATCCACTGCGGCACCGGATTTGAAGTCGAAGCTATAAAGGAAGCTATCGCCCCCCACCGTACAAGCATTGTTATTCGGGACGTTGGTTACGACCACGACCGTACCGCTGGCAATCTGGATATCCAGATTGACCCGCTCACCTGGGGAAGTGCCGCCCGGATTCAGATCGATATACCATCCATCCTTGTTCGCATAATCGACCAGATTTGAACTGACCGTACGAGTCGTTCCGCTATCGGTCAGGGTCTGCTGAACCAGACGTCCGGAAGTGCGCACGTTTGCATAGTCCACGTCCTTGTCGCGAATGGCATAAATTGACTGCTGGTAGGCCCATGGCAAGCCAAGGGTTGCTGGATCCGACAAATCATCCGTTCCCAGATAACGCCCCGTTCCGATATAGATCACTGGTTTACCATCGATTACCGTGATTTCAGGCTTCGTGGTGACCGACTGCCGTTTGCCACTGGTATCGATGAGGTCGGCAATATGCTTGATTACCGGCGGATCGACCTGAAGGTCTACACGCCACAGGTTGCCCAGCAGATCTCCGCCGTACAGATACACGGAGGTATTGTTGGCAATCGGATTAATTGCATATCCCGAAAGCTTACTCAAACCACTTGGAGTGGTTGTATCGCCGACATTGGTAGTGACTTTGCGCAGGATAGCACCGGTTTGCGCATCGAGGACGTAGACATATCCTTTGCCAGTGCCGGGGCCGACGTTGTTGTAACCCGAAGTCACCACTACAACCCACTTTCCGTCGCTTGCCCGTTTGGTAATAACCGCCTGACCAAACGAGTAGCCCATGTCGGTATCGCTAATTGCGCAGAGGGAAGAGTCCGAGCAAATCTCCCACAACCCTTTGGGGTTGTCGGGGTCAGTTACATCGAGCGCATAGAAACCGCGTCCACCTTTGCCCAGGCCGGCAACGAGAATGGTTTTCCAAGCACCAGTCGGGCTGGTGCCAGTGTAAATATTTGCCGTCGTCGGCGAGCCGTCAACGGAATATGTATGCCGCACATCCCAATTGTCAGTGGCCAG